>DASQDT010000086.1:0-14835 GCA_035634035.1 Pyrinomonadaceae bacterium
CCCGCGAACTCGTGCATCCGGCCGGCGCGCTCGCGAAGCTCGCCGACGGTCTGCGGCCCGCGCAGCATCAGCACCGTCAGCAACGCGAGCTCGCCCGCGCTCAGGCGAAGAATCTCCGTCATCAGGTGCTTGTACTTCGGCACCCGACTCGTCGAGCCGTAGAAGACGTAGGCCAGATTCTTCTCGCGCAGACTCTCGACCGCGTCCTCGACCGTCGCCTCGTCGAGCGACGAGACGGGGTGACGGTTGTTCTTCTGGTTACACGCGGCGACGAGCGCGTTCAGGGTGAGCGGGTAGTACTCGGGCGTCGTCACCTGTTTCTCGGCGAGCGCGCCGAGGACGCGCGCCTCGACCTCGTTGAGCAAAGTCGTCATCCCTCGGGTCTCTGATTAGTCGCGGATTTCGAGCAGGCTCAGCTCGATGATGTCGTCGTTCGAGGCGCGCAGTTCTTCGAGCGCCGACGCGGCGGGCGCGGCGTCCAAGTTAATGCGCGCGACCGCGGCCTCCGCGCCCTCGAAGACGATGTTCTCCATCTCCTGCACGTTGATTTCGGCCGCGCGTATCGCGCCGAGGACGGAGGCGAGCACGCCCGGCCGGTCGCGGTGGCGGACGACGAGGACGTGCGTGGCGGGCGTGCGGCGCGCGAGGTTGACGACGTTCGGAACCTCGCCCGTCTCCTTGAAGGTGCGGACGATGCGGACGGTCTCGGCGGCGATGGCCTCCTGCGCTTGGTCGGTCGAGGCGCCGACGTGGTGCGTCCCGTAGAGGTTCGGCTCGCGCGCTATCTCGTCGGCGAACTCGCCGGCCGAAGACGTGGGCTCGGAGGCGAACACGTCGAGCCCGGCGCGGACGCCCTTCTCGCGCATCGCGCGCAAGAGGGCCGCTTGGTCGACGACCTCGCCGCGCGCGGTGTTGATGAAGTAAGCGCCTTCGCGCATCGCGTCGAAGAAGTCAGAACCTATAAGGCCGCGCGTCTCGGGCTTGAGCGCCAAGTGGACGCTGACGGCGTCCGATTGGCGCGCCACGTCCAGAATGTTTTCGGCGCGCTCGACGCCCAACGCCTCGGCGCGCTCCGGCGTCAGACTCCGACTCCAAGCGACGACGCGCATCCCGAAGGCGCGCGCGCGGGCGAGCATCTCCTGCCCTATCTGCCCCGTGCCGACGAGGCCGAGCGTGCGCCCGTAGAGGCCGCGCGCCTTCGAGAACTCCTTCTTGTTCCAGCGCCCGGCGCGGAGCTCCGCGACGTTGTCGGGCACGCGGCGGTCGAGCGCGAGCAGCAGGGCGAAGGCCAGCTCGGCGACGGCCACGGAGTTTTTGCCCGGACAGTTCGAGACGTAGACGCCGCGCCGCGAGGCCGCCACCACGTCGATCGTGTTGTAGCCCGCGCCGGCGCGGACGATGAGCTTGAGGGAGCCGGCGTCGATCATCTCCTCGGTGACCTTCGTCGAGCGGACGACGAGCACGTCGGGCTCGTAGGAGCGTATCGCTTCGACGAGCGCCGCGTCTTTAACGTCGGGCTGGTAGGAGTAATCACACCCGGCGGCTTCGAGGCCGTCGCGCCCCGACTGTTCAAACTTATCGGCGATGAGCACGCGCATACGTGTGTGGCCCGGCCTTTCGTAAAATCATTCCGGCGGACGGCGGAGCGCGTAGGGCGCCTCGGCGTCCGCGCGGTAGTCCTCGCGGTTGAGGGCGTAGTAGACGCAGTCGACCTCGAAATAGTTCGCGTCGCGCTCGTAGCGCAGCCCGCACTTCTCCATGACGCGGCGCGACCCCGTGTTCTCGTGGACGGTGACGGCCATGACGCGCGCGAAGCCCATCTCCTCGAAGCCGTAGCGCAGCGACGCCCGCGCCGCCTCGGTCGTCAGCCCGCGCCCCCACAGGGCCTTGTCGATGCCGTAGAGCAGTTCTATCTCGTCGGTCGGCGCGAGGTGGCGCAGGCCGCAGTAGCCGACCGGCCGCCGCTCGGCCTTCAGCTCCAGAAGCCAGACGCCGAAGCCGAACTGATACCAGTGTTCGAGGAAGCGGCCGATGCCGACGAGGACGCCGTCGCGGTCGGGCAGGTAGCTCGCGGGGAAGTGCGTGCGAAACTCGGGGTCGCTGACGACCGCGAGATGCGCGTCGGCGTCCTCCTTCGTGAATCTGCGCAGCAGGAGCCGCTCGGTCTCGACTTCCATGACGCGGTCTGTGTACCCGGCCCTCATCAGATGGTGTGAATCAGGATGCCGTCGCGCAGCTTCGGCTCGAACCAAGTGGACTTGGGCGGCATGATGCCGCGCGCGTCCGAGACGCGAATGAGGTCGTCAATCGAAGTCGGGTGGAGCGCGAAGGCGACTTTGAATTTTCCTTCGTCGACCAAGCGCACGAGCTCTTCGGTGCCGCGTATGCCGCCGACGAAGTCGATCCGCTTGTCGGTGCGCACGTCGCGGATGCCGAGGACGGGGGCGAGCAATCGCTCTTGCAGCACGCTCACGTCGAGCGAGCTTGACGGGTCGCCCATTATATCCACGCGCGCGCCTTCGTCTTTCGGCGTCAGCCCGTACCAGCGCCCGCCCGTGTACATGTGGTAGTGGCCGCTCTTGCGCGGGCCGCGCGGGTCGGCGTCGTCGGTCAACTCGAAACGCTCGCGGACGGTCGCGAAGAATTCGTCTTCGCTCAGGGTGCCCAAGTCTTTGACGACTCGGTTGTAGGGGAGAATCTGCATCTGGTCGGCGGGGAAGACGACGGCGAGGAAGCGGTTGTACTCCTCTTCGCCCGTGTGCGCGGGGTTCGCATCACGCAGGCGCGCGCGGGCGCGGCTGGCGGAGGCGGCGCGGTGGTGGCCGTCGGCGATGTAGAGCAGAGGCACTTCGGCGAAGCAGCGCGCGAGCTGTTCGGGCGCGGGCGCGCGCCAGACGGTGTGGCGTACGCCGTCGTCGGCCTCGAAGTCGTAGAGCGGCTCGCCCTGAGTCTCGGCCTCGACGAGCGCGTCGATGCGCCGGTCGGCGCGGTAGGTGAGAAAGACCGGGCCGGTCTGCGCGCGCAGTTCGAGGACGTGGCGCGTGCGGTCGTCCTCCTTGTCGGGTCGCGTGCGCTCGTGCTTGCGAATCAAGTCGGAGTCGTACTCGTCCACCGAGACGCAGGCCGCCACCCCCGTCTGCTCGTGCTCGCCCATGCGGAGACGATAGAGGTAGAGGCTCGGCTCCGACTCCTCTTCGAGCGGGCACGCCTCGACGAGCCGGCGGAAGTTTTCGGCGGCCTTTTGGTAGGTCTCGTCGGCGTAGAGGTCTGCGCCCGCGGGCAGGTCGATTTCGGGGCGCGAGACGTGGAGGAAGCTCAGCGGCTTCCCCTCGGCCAAAGCGCGCGCCTCGTCCGTGCTGACCACGTCGTAGGGCGGGGCGGCGACCTCTTTGACCTTCTCTGCGGGCGGACGCAGGGCGCGAAAAGGATGGATGACGGCCACGTTTCGCTTCTCCTCAAGGCGGAAATGAAGGCTGAGCTTTTTGCCGGATAAGACTATCCGCTCAAGACCTTTTTTGCCAAGCGTCGGCGGCGGTCTGTTACAATGCGCGGCCGCCGCCCCCGACTCGCCGCGGGGCGACGAAGAAGAAGGGAATGAAGCGACGTGTCTGAAGAGGCGGAGGGCCCGGGCGGGGGCGTTGGTCTGGCGAGCCGCCGGTGCGTGCCGTGTCACGGCGGCGTGCCGCGCCTGCGCGGCGCGGAGATAGAGCCTCTGGCGCGGCAGGTGAGCGGCTGGCAGGTCGTCGACGAACACCACCTCGCGAGGGGCTACGAGTTCTCGAACTTCGCGGCGGCGCTGCGGTTCGTCAACCGCGTCGGCGAAGTGGCCGAGGCGGAAGGCCATCACCCCGACATCACTTTCGGTTGGGCCTACGCGCGCGTCGAGATTTACACGCACGCCATCGGCGGCCTGAGCGAGAGCGACTTCATCCTCGCCGCGAAGATAGACGCGATGGAGGCGACAGGTGGAAGTTGAAAAGAGTTTCGGCGTCGGCGCGGTCGAGGCGCGAGGCGCGCTGTGCGTCGAGTGCATGACGGCGCTCCCGCCCGAGGGCGCGCTCCTCGACAGGTGCGGCGCGGCCCTGTGCCGCGCGTGCGCCGAAGCTTATTACGCGTCGTGCGCCGACTGCGGCCGGCTCGTCCCGAAAGACGAGGCGCTCACGCGCGAGGGCGCGAGTGATGCGCCCGTCTGCGTCGAGTGCTTCGGCGCGGCCGCGGGCGGCGTGGACGCGCCGGGCGACGAGGAGGTCGAGTCACTCGTCGCGGCCTACGTCGCGCTGCACGCGGAGAAGAAGCGTCTGGACGCGGAGATGGACGCCATCAAGGAGCGTCTGAAGCTGGCGGCCTCGTGCCGGCCGCGCGTCGCCGGGGCGGTCGTGCTGCGCGCGGGCGAGGGCGGCGACGGCGTGCGTTGCAGCTACTCCGTGCGGACGACTTGGGACGCCGAAAAACTCTCGGCCGTCGAATCGCTGCTCGGCGGCGAAGAGTTCGCCGCGCTCTTCGAGCGCAAGGTGACCTTCACGCCGTTGCGTGAAAGTCTCGACGCCTTCCTCGGCGCCGACGACGCGGCCCGCGCCGAGGCCCGCGCGCTCGTCTCCTCCGCCGCACGGGTCGCGGAAACGGCGACGCTCAACGTCGTCTCCCCGAAGAAGAAGAAGTAACGTTAATTGTCTCGCCCGATGTCCTCGCAAGCGAAGCAGGAGCGGACGCTGACGGCCGAGCGTCTGGCGCAGTACGTGGCGCGCGGGCGCTGCGAGCGCCACTTGCGCTTCGCGCTCTTCCCTTCGGAGGCGCGCCGCCTGCTCGAACGCTTCGGGCTTGAGATAGAGCCCCTGTCGCCCCTGCTCTCGAAGGAGGGTCAGGAGTACGAGCGCGAGCAGTTCGAGGAGTTGCGGCGGCGCGAGGCGCGCGTCGCGGACTTGCGCAACCGCGCGCCCGGAGATTTCGTCGCGCATTTGCGCGCGCAGGACGAGGGCCGGAGTTTTTATTACCAGCCGTCGCTCGCGGGGAGCATCGGCGCGTGGGCGTGCGAGGGGCGGCCCGACCTCGTGCTCGTCGAGCGCGGCCCGTCGGGTCGCGTGCGCGCCACGGTCATCGACATCAAGGCGAGCCGGCGCGAGACGGTCGGCTACCGCTTGCAGGTCGCCTTCTACGCGCGCCTGCTCGCGGCCGCGCTCCGCGAAGCGGGCCTCGAAGTCGAAGAGGTGTGCGGCGCGGTCGCCGCGCGCGACAGCCTTCTGCGCGAAGACGGCACTTGGGAGACGTTCGAGCTTGCGCTCTTCGACGACGAGATTGAGCGCCTCGTCGCCGACCCGGACTCGGACGTGGCGCGCGCCGCGGGCGCCACGCACGCGACGGCGCGCTACCACCTGCGCCCCTCCTGCGACGGCTGCCCCTACAACCAGCTCTGCTTCGCCGACACGGCCGAGCGCGAAGACCTCTCGCTCGTCCCGCTGCTCACGCTCTCCGAAAAACGCGCGCTCGCGGCCGAAGGCGTCACGACGGCGCGCGCGCTCGCGCGCCTGATGGACTACGGCGCGCGCGGCGGGGTCGAGCCGGCCGAGGGGCGCGACGTCGAGGTGCGGCGAATCTCCGCGCGCTGGCCCCTGACGGGACGCCTGCCCCTGCTCGTCCAGCGCGCGCGCGCGGCCGTCGGCCGCTCCGATAGGAGCGTGAACTCGAAGCGCTACCTCGTCGGCGCGGACTACGGCTCGCTCCCCTGCCCGACGCGCTACCCCGACCTCGTCCGCGTCTTCGTCGACGCGCAGCGCGACTACATCACAGACCGCCTCTACATGGTCGCCGCCTCGGTCGTCGGCCCGGCCGGCACGGCGGACGTTGTAGAGATGACCGACGCACCCCCGGACGACGACTCGGAGCGCGCGGCGCTCGTCGCGTGGGTGCAGAAGCTTCTGCCCGAGGTCGCGCGCGCGGCCGGCGCGACGCACGCGCCGCTCCACGTCTACACCTACGCGGGCCGCGGCGAGCGCGCGCTCCTCGACGCACTCGCGCGCCACTTCGACGCGCTCTGCGCCATCCCCGCCTTCTACGACCTTCTGACTTCGAGCCCCGCGCTCTCGCAAGGCGTGCTCTCGCTCCTCTCCGAAGAGGTCTCGGCGCGCATGAACCTCGCGCCCGTCTGCCAGAACCTCTACGAGGTGGCGGCGGCGCTCGGCTTCCGCTGGCGCGACGACGAGACGGACTTCCGACGACGTTTCCGCGCGCGCGTCTTCGACAACCGGCGCGCCTTCATGCGCGACGCCGACGGCTCGCTGCGACGCCGCGACGTTTCGGCCGCCGCCCCGGGCGACGACGCGGACGACGACGCGCCGCCGCCATTCTTCGCCGTCGAGTCGGCCGCGCGCTTCGGCACGGAGATTCCGCTCGAATACGCCTACGCGGCGTGGGGACTCCTGCCCGCGCGGCGCGACCCCCAAACGCCGGCGCGCGCGCAGTCGCGCGGCTTCGCGGGCGTGACGCGCGAAGACCTCAAGACGTTCGCCCGGGCGCGTCTCGGCGCGATGCGGCACGTCGAGGAGAGCTTCCAGTTTAAGAACAAGCGCGTCGAGAAAGAGCCGTTCGATTTGTCGCGCTTAGACCGCGTCGCCGTCGAGCCCGAAGAGGTTCCGCTCCACCGCTCGCTCGAAGACTTCCTCCTGCTCGAACACCACGCCGCGTTTCAGGAGCGACTCCTTCACCTCTCGCTCTCGCCGCGCGAGCGCGCGCAGACGGGCCGCACGCTCCTGCTGCGCTGCGAAAGTTACGAGAAGTCGGAAGACCGCACCGAGCGCGCGCGCTTCCGCTTCGCCGACCCCGAAGGGCGCGAGCTTTCGGTAGAAGATTTGGGACTCGTGCGCCTGCGCGCCGACGACTGGGTCGTCGTCAACCCGCTCGCCGACGCCGAGGGGCGCGCGCTCCCCGCGTGGCGTCTCGTGCGCGGCCGCCTCGCGACCGTCGAGGAGATTTCGTCAGAGGGCGTGAGGTTGCGGCTGCTGCCGATGAGTTTTAAGAACTCGCCGTTCCGCTACCCGCACACGCTGTTCGCGCCTGACGCGGGCGCTCTCTACACGCTCGACGAGATGGCCGACGACCTCAACTCCGACAAGTTTCTCGAAGCCTGTCGTCACGCCGCGTCGAATCATCTCTACGCTTGGATGAGCGACCCGGAAGAGGGCCGGCGGCCGCGCGTCGTGCGCCCGAAGCGCCTGCGCGACGCGGCCGCGCTCGCCGAGCTGGCCTCCGAGACGCAAGCGCCGCACGGCCTGACCGACGCGCAGAAGGAGATCGTCGGCGCGCGTCTGACGGAGCGCGTGCTCGTCGTGCAAGGGCCGCCCGGCACGGGCAAGAGCCACACGCTCGGCTTCGCGGCCGTCGTGCGCGCGCTCGCGCTTGCCTCGCCCGCGCGCCCGTTCCGCGTCGCCGTCCTCGCCAAGACGCACGCCGCCGTCCGCGTCGCGCTCGAATCAATCGCCAAGCGCCGCGTCGAACTCCTCGACGCGGCGCGGGCGCTCCCCGCCGACTCGCCGCTCGCGCCCCTGCTCGCGCCGCTCCGGCGCGCGCGCCTCGCGAAGATTTGCAACGACGAGGGCGAGGAGACGCCGCGCGGCGTCGAGGCCGTCACGCCTTCGGGCGGCGCGGACTCGACGGCCGCCGAACAGTGGGCCGAGCTTCTGACGGAGCCTCTGCTCGTCGTCGGCGGGACGCCGGGCGGGCTCTACCGGCTCGTCAAAGAGGGCGCGTCGAAGGGCCGGGCGCTCGACTGGGCGGCCGAACATTTTGATTTGGTGATTGTCGACGAGGCTTCGCAGATGGGCTTGGCCGAGGCGCTGACGGCGGCCGCGTTTCTGCGCGGCGACGGGCAGTTCGTCGCCGTCGGCGACCACCGGCAGATGCCGCCCATCCTCGCGCACGCGTGGGACAGGGAGGCGCGTCGCGACGTGCAGCGCGCGCGCCCGCACCTGTCGGTCTTCGAGTACCTGCGCGCGCTCGACTTCCCGCGCGCGGCGCTCGACCGCTCGTTCCGCGTGCCCGCGCCCGTCGCGGATTTCCTGCGCCGCCACGTCTACGCCGAAGACGGGATAGACTTCCGCGCGGCGGCCGACCGCAGGCTCGAAGGCGCGGCCGGCGAGTGCGAGGCGTGGCTCGCGGCGGCGCTCGCGCCCGAGCACGCGCTCGTCGTCGTCGAGCACGACGAGTCGGGCTCGCAGCAGTCGAACGAGTTCGAGGCCGCGTTGGTCGAGCGCGTCGTGCGCGAAGCGTTCGCGCGCTTCCCGCTCGACGCGCGCGAGGGCGTGGGCGTCGTCGTCCCGCACCGCGCGCAGAAGGCCCTGCTCGCCGCGCGGCTGCCGGAGTTGGCTGACTCCATCGACACGGTCGAGCGTTTTCAGGGCGGCGAGCGCGACTTGGTTGTGCTTTCGGCGACGGTTTCGGACAGGGAGTTTGCGGCCGGGGAGAGCGGATTCCTGCTTGAGCCGCGTCGCCTGACGGTGGCCGTTTCGCGCCCGCGCCGCAAGCTCGTCGTCATCGCCTCGCGCGCCGTCTTCGACCTCATCCCCTCAGACCTCGACGAGTACGAGCGCGGCGCGCTCTGGAAACACCTCCGCCGCGAGTCGCAAGCCCGCACGCTCTGGCGGGGCGAAGTCGCAGGCCACCGCGTCACCGTCCGCGCAGTATGAAAAGGGACGAGGGCGGACAGTCTTCAGTTTTCAGAAAAACAGAAAGGCCGGGCGGCGATGAGGGTTGCCGCCCGGCCTTTTCCACCGACTGAAAACTGAAGACTGAAAACCGAAAACTCCTTCGTCCTTCAGACCGGCAGCCCTTCGGTCGTGCGCTCGAAGTACTGGGCCGTCTGTCTGCGCTCGTTGAAGAGGCGCAGGGTGCGGCCGTGGTCGAAGAAGGAGTAGAGGAAGGGCGTCTGGAGGTTGTTGATGGGCGTGCTCTCGATGACCATGCGCGGCGGGTCGTCGGTCAGCGTCAGGATGCGGCCGTAGTTGACGACCGTCTGCGGGTTCTGCACGTCGCGCGTGGCGAAGGTGTTGTCCTGTCGGAAGTAGAGCAGCAGCGGCGTGCCCTCGCCGGCCGTGTCCGCGCCGACGCGCTTCCAGCCGTAGAGGAACGCCTCGACCGCGCCGGAGAAGCGGCGGTACTGGAAATTCTTAACGCCCGACCCTGCCCTGCCGTAAGCGAGCGACTGACCGTCGGCGCTCATCTCGTAGTCCCATGACCGCTCGGCCGTCTCGCCGTCGCGGATGGTGAAGAACTGCGTGGCGGAGAAGCGCACGAGGCGGCCGCGGTCGATGACGACGTCGTCGTCGCGCCGGATGGCGAAGTAGCGGCCGTTGGCGTCGAAGCGGAGGTAGTAGTCGCTGGGCGGCGTGGGCGCGAGCTTGTCCCAGTTGCCGAGGAGACGCGAGTAGAGGATTTCGGTCGGCTTCGCGAGCTTGATGCCGTCGGCAGCGGTCATTCGGCCGCCCTCGCCGGCCTCGGCCTGATAGACGACGTGGCGGGCGAACATGGCGCTCGCCGTCGTCCTGTTCCACTCGCTCTCCTCGCGGTACACCCCGCCGGTCTCCGGGTTGACTGTTGTGTAGGTGTCGCTCGAAGCCTGAATGACCTTCTCGCCGACGAACTTCCACGCCTGCTGGAACTGCGCCGTCTCGGGCCGGACGAGGTTCGGGTCGCCGTGGAGGATGACGCCGTCGAGCGCGCGGTAGTTAGAGTTGGGGAGCGTGCGCCAGTGGTTCACGTCCGCGCCGCCGGGGTGGTCGACGTCCTCGGCGTACTGGCTGTGGTCGTTGTAGAAGATGAGTCGCCGGCCTTTCGTGTAGCGGTTGATGACGCCGACGATGGTGTCGGCCCAACGCGCGCGGGCGGCGGGCGTCGCTTGCGTCGGCTCGTTCATGACCTCGAAGACGACGTTCCAGAAGTCGAGCGTGCGCGTGACGACTTGACGGATGAACTCGTCCTGAATCTTGCCGAGCGTCGTCGGCTGGCCGTTGGAGTCTTTGGCCGGGAGGTCGCGCCTCGTGAGGAAGGTCGCTAAGCCGCTCGCGCCCGCGACGACGCCGTTGATGTTCCGCGCCGCGTTCCACGGGTGATACTTGAAGCGATTGACGGGGCCTATACCAGCGCCGTCGAAGAGTATCAACTGGACGACGATGCCACGCCCGCGCGCGGCATTCAGCATCGCGCGCAGGCGCTTGAAGTAGTCCTCGTTAAAGCGTGTCAAGTCCCACTTCTGGCGCTTCGTCGGGTCGGGGTCGTCGGGCTTGTGCCAGAAGAAGGGGCTGTAGCGCTGGCGCTGATCCTCGCCGGTCGGCGTCTGTATCGGCTCGACGTCGTGACGGTAGTGGAAGTAGGCGGTGAGGTATTGGCGGAAGAAGTTGTTGTCGCGCGTCGAGAGCTTGTCGAGGATGGTGTTGAAGTTGCCGTCGAGGCGGTCGACGCCGGGGAAGATGCCCGCGAGGTGGAGCTCGCGGTTGTTGAAGTAGATGGCTTTGCGCGCCCTGTTCTGAACCTGAACGGGTCGGACTTCGATGGGGTTGACGGGTGTGGCCATGCGGTTGTCTCCTTTGACGGGCGGCCGGAGAAGAGGGCCGCGTGAGACGATGGACGGGCGAGCGGCGCAAGCGGCCGCGCAACTATAACGGCAAAAGTAAAAAGGTAAAAGGCAAAAGTGAGAGTTGAAAAGCTCTCTCCCACTTTTGCCTTTCGCCTTTTTTTTACTGCTTCGGGCCGGCCGCGGGGCCGTCGCCGACGACGAAGTAGCCGGCGGGCGGCGTGCCGTTGGCGGCGCAGTGGGCGAGCGCGGCTTGGGCCTGCTGGCCGACCGCGTCGCGGCTCGCCTTGCTGTTGCCGTGCGGCACGACGACCGTCAGGCAGTTGCGGCTGACGTTATTGGACGAGTCGGTCGCGACGACGACGACGAGGTAGACGCGTCCGTCGCCCGTCCCGTCGCGCTCGGCGCGCAGGCGCAGGGTGGCGGGCGCGATGTCGCGCGCGTCGGGCGAAAACGACGGCGAGGCCGGCGTCAAATCGTCCTCGTCGCTGAAGACGAAGACCTGCGTGGTGACGGGGTCGCCGCTGTTGTCGGTGGCGTTGACGGAGAGGCCGACGTTGACGAGCTCGTGGTTCGGCGGCCAGAGCATCGTCGTCGCGACTGAGGTCGTGAGGTTCGGCCCCTGCGTGTCGGCGACCGTGATGTTGACGGTGACGACTTCGGAGTCGGCCGCGCCGTCGTTGGCCGTGTAGGTGAACGAGTCGAGCCCCGTGAAGCCCGCGTTCGGCGTGTAGACGAAAGAGCCGTCCGCGTTGAAGCCGAGCGAGCCGTTCGTGGTCGAGGTGGCGAGGACGGCCGAGAGCGCGTCGCCGTCGACGTCCGTGTCGTTGGCGAGGACGCCCGGCGGGTTGACCGTCAGAGTCGTGTCCTGATTCATGCCGTACACGTCGCCGGTCGCGGCGGGCGCGTCGTTGACGTTCGCGACGTTAATGTCGACGGTCGCCGTCGCGAGCCCGCCCTGCCCGTCGCTGACGGTGTAGGTGAACGAGTCCGCGCCGAAGTAGTCGGGCGCGGGCGTGTAGGAGACGTTCGCGCCGTTGTTCGTGACCGACCCGTGCGCGCCTTGCGTGACCGAGACGACGGCGAGCGGGTCGCCGTCCGCGTCCCCGTCGTTGGCAAGGACGTTGATGACGTTCGCCGCGGAGTCCTCGTTGACGTTGGCGGCGTCGTTCGCGGCGACGGGCGCGTCTTGGACGTTGGCGACGCTCACGTTGACGGTCGCCGTGTCCGTGCCGCCGTTGCCGTCCGAGGCGGTGTAGGTGAAGGAGTCGGGGCCGAAGTAGTTGGCGGCCGGCGTGTAACTGACGGTGTTGTCGCCGCCCATGACGACCGAGCCGTGCGCGCCTTGCGTGACGGCGGAGACGGTGAGCGCGTCGCCGTCCGCGTCGGTGTCGTTGGCCAAGACGTTGAAGGCATTCGGGCCGCTGTCCTCGGAGACGGCGAAGTTGTCGTCGACCGCGTCGGGGTTCGAGTTCGAGCCGGCGCACGCGCCCTGCACCTCGAACGCGCCGGCGTCGCCGCCGTCGCCGCCCGAGGCGTTCGCCACGTCGGGGAGGTCGCACGGGCGTGTCAGGCCGCGCTGGTCTACGGTCGAGCCGCTAGAGTGGCCCTTGTCGATCGCGACGCTGCCGGGGAGGAGCGCGTGCGTCGGCACGGCCGCGCCGTTCGGGGCGAGCGGGCCGAGGTTGGCTTGGGCGGGCGTGACGCCGACCTGATCGGTGGGCTGCGCGAAGAATGTCCCGTTGTTGGGCGGCGTGCCGGGGTCGCCGATGACGTTGTAGCCGTTGCTGTTGATCGTGCCGCTGAAGTTCGGGACGCCGTTGACGATGGAGGCGTTGGTGTTGCCGACGAGGACGCTGCTCCGCATGGTCAGAAGGCCGCCGGCGTTGATGCCGCCGGCGAGGCCGGTCGTGCTGAAGTTGGCGGTGACGGTCGAGTTGGTGATGAGGGCGACGCCGCCGTTCATCGTCATCGCCCCGCCGATGAACGAGGTCGAGTTGCCGCTCAGCGTCGAGTTGGTGATGTTGACGGTGCCGCCGTTAAGCTCGATGCCGCCGCCGTCGCCGTTCTGCGTGTGGCAGCTCGAAATCGTCACGCGGTCGAGGTTGAGCGTCGCGCCGGCCTCGACGCGGATGCCGCCGCCGCCGTCGTTGCCGCTGCCGTCCGTGATGTGGATGTTGACGAGCGTGAGGGTGGCGCCGGGGTGGACGTGGAAGATGCGGTCGAGGTCGGCGGCGTCGATGGTCGTGCCGTCGGCGTGGCCGATGATGGTGAGGTCGTCCGTAATGTCGAGGTCGCCGGTCTCGCCGCCCTCCTCGCCCGCGCCGCCGAGCGCGAAGGTGACGGTGCCGGGGAGGTAGAAGATGATGGTGTCGGTGACCCCGCCGGGGCCGCCGGCCTCGCCGCCCTGACACTGCGGGTAGGTGATGTCGTTGTCGTTCGCGTTGTTGACGGCCTTGCGCAGGGTGCAGACGTTCGAGAGCGGCGCGGGCGGCTGGGCCAGAGAGTCTATCAGAATCTCGACCTGTATCTCGATGGCGCGCGCCTCCGAGGCGAAGGCGAGGGCGCAGATGAAGAGGGCGAGGGAAAAGACGGCGGACGCCGCGGGGCGCCGCCTGAGGGTGTCTGGACGCATCTTGTAGGGGAACCTCCTAGAGAGAAAGAGACGGACGGGGTGCGGAAGTATTGACGTGCGACGGTTGGGGCGGGCGGGAAGCTAACACAGACGCGCCGCGCGGTCAACGCGTTCATGCGAAAAGCCTGAGCGACCCCGCGCGAAAAAAGTCGAAGCGGCCGGCGCGCGTGACGCCGTCGCCGGCCGCTTCGCATTTCGTTTGCGACTCGTTCGCGCGTCGCCTAGTTAAGGCAGAACCTCGATGACCATGAAGACGCGGAACGTGCCGGTCTGCTGGACGCCGAAGCGGAACTGGAGGTTGACCTCGTTCTCCTTGACGGCGGGCGTGCCGGGGTCGTCGGTGGCCCTGAGCGGGGTGGCGAGCGTGATGACGCCGGCCGATAAAGTCGAGTTGAACCCGCCGCCGTTCGGCTGGTGGCCGGGGCTGGCCCCCTGCTCAAGCGTCGTCCCCTGCACGGTCGCCGTGCCGCCGCCGCACGGCGCGCTGACCGAGACGACGACGGCGGTCGAGGTGAGCGCGCGCAGGTCGGCCGCGCACTGTGAGCCGGGCGCGCCGCAGAAGTCGTTGGGCGGCGCCGGGACGGAGAAGACGGCCGACGGGAAGGTCGTGATGTCGATGATGCGGAAGCGCAGGCGCGTCACGTTCGCCCCGGTGTTGTTGGTGAACTTGCGGCGGATGAAGAGCGAGCCGAAAGTGTCGGTGGGCTCGGCCGGGTCGTTCGTCAAATCGCGCACGCGGTTGGGCGAGAGCGAGTTGCCGGCGCAGGCGTCGACGAGCGAAGCTTTGACGACGCCCGCGCCCGCGGCCGAAGTCCTGACAATCGGCGACGAGAGGTTTTCGGGGCCGGGCGCGCCGAGCCGCTGCTGCGAGGCTTCCGAGGAGGTCTGCGTGCCGTTGGTGTCGACGAAGATGAAGTCGGCGCGGTTGTCGTCGGTGTCCTGCGGGTCGAGCGACGCGGGCGGCGCGGTGGCCGCGATGGCGGCCGTGCTGGTGCAGTTCGAGTCGGCCGTGCCGGGGTTCGTGCCGATGCAGCCGCCGGCGCGGCGACGGCTGTAGGAGTAAGCGACGGAGGAGGCGTTGAGGTTGCGCACGCCCACCCCCTCCTTGTAGAGCGCGTTGGCCTCGGCCGTCGAGCCGACGGCGTCGAGGCGGTTGACGAGCGTGAAGTTCACAGGGTTCGCCGTGTTGAAGAGCGCGATGCCGGTGTCGAGCGGGATGTCGGCGATGTAGGTGGCGTCGCAGGTCGCGGTCGTGCCGTTGCCGGCCGGGTAGGAGGCGACGCTGTAGCCGTTCACGCTTGAGTTGCACCCGAGGTAGTGGCCGCGGGCGGGGATGACCGTGCCGTTCGGGATGGTGAAGCGCGTGATGCCGTCGGAGGCGACGACGGCGTAGCCGGCCGACAGGTCGGAGGTCTGGACGGTGAGGTCTGCGCCGGAGTTGTTGTAGATTTCGATGAACTCGTCGAGCGGGCCGGCCGTCCCGTTGTAGCGGAACTCGGAGATGACGAGCTGGCCCTCGGTCGCCGGGGCGAGCGGCAGGGGGGCTGAAGGCGCGCCGCGGCGCGGCGCGGCCGTCCAAGTCTGCTTCGTGTTCGGGGCGGCGACGACCGCCGCGGAAGGGCGGCGCGCGGCCGAGTTGGCC
>DASQDT010000087.1:0-6005 GCA_035634035.1 Pyrinomonadaceae bacterium
GAGCGTCGCCGTGTCGAGCGGTTTGATAGTGCCGAGCGCGAGCAGCACGAGGAGCGCGAAGCCGACGACGAGGCGGTAGCCGATGAAGACGCCCGTCGAGTGCGTGCGCAGGAAGCGCAGCAGGAACCATATCGACGCGTAGCCGACGAGGCCCGAGACGACGGTCGCGACGTGGAGCGGGACGGCGCTCCCGGCGGGCAGGAGGTGGACGGCCTCCCTCATCTCAAGCAGCCCGCTCGCCGTAATCGCGGGGATGGAGAGCAGGAAGGAGAAGCGCGCGGCCGTCTCGCGCGTCTCGCCCGCGAACAGCCCGCCCATGATGGTCGAGCCCGAACGGCTCGCGCCCGGGAGGAGCGACAGCACCTGCGCGAAGCCGACGGCCAGCGCGTCGCGCAGACCGAGTTGGTGCATCTCGCGCGTCCGCCTGCCGACGGCCTCGGCCGCGACGAGCAGCAGCGCGACCAAGACCATCATCGTCGCAATCAGCCACAGGTTCTTCGTCAGCGTGCCTTCAATCTGTTCCTTGAAGGCGAGGCCGACGACCGCAATCGGAATCGAGCCGATGATGACGAGCCACCCCAGACGCGCCTCGTCCGACAGGCGACGCCAGAAGCCGCCGGACGAACCGGGAGCGCCCGCCCCCGCCCCGGTCGGCCGCCCCGTGACGAGCGCGAGGTGGTCGCGCAGGAACGCGTAGCTGATTGACCAGATGTCGCGCGCGAAGTAGACGAAGACGGCGATGAGCGTCCCCAACTGGATGACGGCGATGGTGGCCGTCGTGCGCTCGGCGCGCAAAGCCTGCTCGACGCCCGCGAACAAACCCGTCGCGCGGCTCGCGAAAATCAGGTGCGCCGTCGAACTCACGGGGATGAACTCCGTGAGGCCCTGCACGACGCCGAGGATGATGGCCTGCCAGATAGTCATGTTGATTCGCGATTGAGAAGCCGACAGTTTCCGGCAACCGGCCTTCGGCTTTCGTCTCGCCGACTGCCGAACGCCGAACGCCGACGGCTTCTGTTCCCTTCATTCTCTGATTGAGCGTTTGGAGGCGAAGCGGTCGTAGAAGGCTCCGGGCATGAGCCGGCCGAGGCGGGCGTAGAGGGCGAGTTGCCAGGGGAAGGCGTAGGTGCGCCGCCGCCGCTCAATCGCGCGGACGACGTGTTGTACGGCGTCGTCGAGTTCCATCAGGAACAGCAGTTTGCCTTTGCGCCAAGAGGTCATCGGCGTCTTAATGAAGCCGGGATGGATGACCGTCACGTCAACGCCCGTGCCGCGCAGGTCAACCCGCAGGCTCTCGAAGAAGGTCGAAAGCGCCGCCTTGCTCGCGCTGTAGGCGGCCGACTTAGGCAGGCCGCGGTAGGCCGCGAGGCTCGACACGGCGACCAACTGCCCGGCCCCGCGCGCGAGCATGTCGGGCAGCACGGCCGCGACGCTGTTGACCGCGCCGAGGGTGTTGACGGAGATGACTTCGGCGACCTCTTCGGCGCGCAGCGTCGCGGCCGGCGTGATGACGCCGACGCCCGAGTTGGCGACGAGCACGTCCACGCGCCCCCAAGTCTCGCGCACGCGCGCCGCCGCGCGCTCGACCGCGCCCGCGTCGCGCACGTCGCCCGCGAGCGCCAGCGCCTTCCCGCCCGCCCGCTCCACCTCTTCGGCCGCCTCCTCAAGCAACTCCGCGCGCCGCGCGAACAGACCCGCGCGCGCGCCCCGGCGGCCCAACTCGACGGCCAGCGCGCGCCCGATGCCGCTCGACGCGCCCGTAATCAACACCACCCTGTCAGCCCACGCGTAAGCCATACCTCAACACAACTCCGCGACGTGCGGGCCGAGCGCGCGCAGCAGTTTCGGTAAATCGTCTTGTTTGACGAGCAGGTGGTCGCGCGAGAAGGCGGAGAGCGCGCCGACGGGAATCCCTACGGCGGCGAGAATCGAGGTGACGTGCGCGAGGTAGCCGACGACGTGCCAGCCGAGTTCGATGTCGAGCGTGACGAGCCGGAAGCCGGCCTCGGTGCGCGCGTCGCGCGCCGCGTGGCGCATCACGCGCCAGTCCTCCTCTTCGAGCAGCAGCGTCACCTCGCGCCCGTCGCGCAGCAGCATCATCGAGGCTTCGGCGCGCGGGCTCAACTCCGGGTTTTCCAACAGCCGACGCCAGTCTTCGGGGCGCAGGCCCACCAGCACGAACGTCGCACCCGCCACCTCGACGCGCGTCCGGCGCAACAACTCTTCCACGTCCGCTTTCGACATAAAGAAACAGATGTCGGATGTTAGGTGTTAGGTGTTAGTTAAAGGCGAAGGCGCGCGGCCGAATCCGGCGAGACAACTTTGTATTCGACCCGAACGCCGGACATCCGACACGCGAAGACCGATTCATCTAACATCCAACATCCGACATCTGCCTTCAGATTTGCACGACGACCGGCACGATGACGGGGCGCGAGCCGGTCTGCTTCTGGATGTAGCGTTTGAGTTCGAGGCGGACGCGCTCTTTGAGCAGGCTCGTGTCGCGGCGCTCGGCGCTCGACGCGGCCTCGACCGCCGCGGTGACGACGCGCTGCATGTCTTTCACGAAGCCGTTGGCGCTGCCGTTCGCGCCGAGCAGCCCGCGCGTGACGATTTCGGGTGGCGACTCCAGTTCGCCCGTCTCCTCGCTGACGGTGACGACCGGCGTGACCACGCCGTCGTACGCCAACTGCCGTCGCTCGCGCACCGTCTCGCGCCCGATTTCCTCGAAGCCCGAATCGTCAATGAAGGTGCGGCCGACCTCGCGCTTCCCGACGACCGCGGCGCGCTCGCCGTCGAGTTCCAGCACGTCGCCGTTCTCGATGAGGACGATGTTCGCCTCGGGGATGTTGACGTGGTTCTTGAGGAACTCTTTGTGGCGGTAGAGCATCCGGTACTCGCCGTGGACGGGCACGACGAACTTCGGCCTGACCGCCTCCGTCATGATGCGGATGTCCTCCTGCGAGGCGTGGCCGCTGACGTGGACGAGCCGCCGCTTCTCGTCAATAATGTTGCCGCCGCGCTTGTAGATTTCGCCGATGAGGCGCGAGATGGCGCGCTCGTTGCCGGGGATGATGCGCGCCGAGAGCACCACCGTGTCGCCCTCGCCAATCATCAGGCCCTTGTAAGAGCCCATCGCCATCTGCGAGAGCGCCGCGCGCGACTCGCCCTGCGAACCCGTGACGAGGTAGACCACCTCGTCGTCGGGCAAATTTTTAGCTTCGCCGAGGCCGACGAGCGTGCCGTGAACGTCGAGGTAGCCGAGCCGGTCGGCGATTTCCACGTTCTTGAGCATCGAGCGGCCGAGCACGCAGACCCGGCGGTCGAACTGCTGCGCCACGTCAATGACGATTTGCAGGCGGTGAATCGAGGACGAGAAGGTGGAGACGATGATGCGCCCCTCGGCCTCCTCGAAAATCTCCTCGAAGGCCGGGATGACGGCCCGCTCCGAGGGCGTGCGGCCGGGCACGGTCGCGTTGGTCGAGTCGGACGTGAGCGCGAGCACGCCCTCCTGCCCGTAGCGCCGCAGCGTCCGCAGGTCAATCGGCTCGCCGATGACGGGCGTCTCGTCAACCTTGTAGTCGCCGGTGTGGATGATGGTGCCGACGGGCGTCGTGATGGCGAGCGCGAAGCAGTCAATCAGCGAGTGGGAGACGCGTATGAACTCGACGCTGAACGAACCGATTTCCGCCACCTCGCGCGGCTCGACGCGGTGCATCAGCACGCTGTCCGAAAGGTCGTGCTCTTCGAGTTTGCTCTCCGCCAGCCCGGCCGTGAAGTGCGAGGCGTAGACGGGGACGTTGAACTTTTTGAGGATGTAAGGGAGCGCGCCGAGGTGGTCTTCGTGCCCGTGCGTGAGGACGACGGCGAGGATTTCGTCGCGATACTCTTCCAGAAAATCGAAGTCGGGCACCGACACGTCAACGCCGTAGGCGGACTCCTCGGGGAAGCCCATCCCCACGTCAACGATAATCATCTCGTCGCCGTAGCGGACGGCCATGCAGTTCGTCCCGAACTCGCCGAGCCCGCCGAGCGGGAGGATTTCTACAACGTTACTAGCCAAGTTTTTCTTTCTCTCCGGCGCAGACCCCGCCGCGTGCGGGCGTCCGCGCAAACTGATTCATTCAAAGGGGGCGAACGTAACAGGCGATTATACCACACCGGCCGCGCGTTACCCGCCCACGGGAGGCGCGCCGGCCGAGAGCGCGTTCGCCAGCCGCGCCCACTCTTCGAGCGCCAGCGTCTCGGCGCGCGCCCCCGCTTCGACGCGGGCCGCCTCAAGCGCGCGGGCCGCGCCGCCCGCCGCCTCGACGCCCGCGCGCAGGGGTTCGGGGGCGCTCCGCAGGTTATTCAGAATCGTCTTCCGGCGCTGCGCAAACCCGGCGCTGACGAGGCGTCGGAACGACCCTTCGTCCGGGACGTGAACGGCCGCGCGCTCCCTCAGGCGCACGCGCGCGACCGTGCT
Source organism: Pyrinomonadaceae bacterium (assembly GCA_035634035.1). Taxonomy (GTDB): domain Bacteria; phylum Acidobacteriota; class Blastocatellia; order Pyrinomonadales; family Pyrinomonadaceae; genus DASQDT01. The sequence continues at coordinate 4,466 of DASQDT010000087.1, forward strand.
CCAAACCTTCGGCACGGGCCGGAACGAGCCGGGCGCGACATCAAAAAGCGCCTCCGCCTCGCAATACATCTCGACGAGGACAGACAGGAAGCCGCGCGCGCTTGAGCCCGGCGGCGCGGTGATGCGCTCGACCACCTCCCGTTGCAGCATCAGGAGCATCTCGGTCAGGCAGCCGCGCTGCTCGATGAGGCGTTGCAGGATGGCGGTCGAGATGTTGTACGGGAGGTTGGCGCCGACGCGCGCGCGCGACGCCGGGCGGACGGCCGCGCAGAAGTCAACCTCCAGCGCGTCGGCCTCGATGAGCGTGAAGTCCTCGCGGCCGCCGAACTGCCCGCCCAGAAAAGCCGCCAACTCCCTGTCGTACTCGACGACTACGAGACGGCCCGCGCGCCCCACAATCTCCCGCGTCAGGGCCCCGCGGCCCGGCCCGATTTCGACGACCGTCTCGTCGGCGCGCGGCCCCAGTTCGTCCACAATGCGCCCGACGACGCCGCCGTCCACGAGGAAATTCTGGCCCAGACTTTTCTTCGCACGCATAAAGAAGCGGTTAGCGATTAGCGGTTAGCTGTTGGCCGTCGGCCAGAAAGAAGGGTTTCACAGTTTGGCTGAAAGCTAAAAGCTAACCGCCTCTTTCCACTCTTCCTGTGATTTCCACGTCCGCGCCGCGGCGGACGACTTCGGCGTCGCGCAGGCGCGCGGCTTCGGCGAGGGTGGCCGCGCCGGTGCCGCCGACGGCCGGGCGTGCCGCGCAGCCGCCGACGACGAGCGGCGCGACGAAGAACGTCATGCGGTCAACGAGCCCGGCGTCGAGGAACGCGCCCGCGACGGTCGCGCCGCCTTCGACGAGGAGGCTTTGCAGTTCCCTGCGTTTCAACTCTTCGAGCACCGCGCCGAGGTCACGCCCGCCGCGCGCGCGCGCCAGCACCTCGACGCCGCGCGCTTCGAGTTCGGCCCGCCTCTGTGCGTCCGCCTCTTCCGAGGTGAAGACGACGACGGGCGCGTCGCCGGTAGTGCGCGCGAGTTGCGAGCCGGGCGCGATGTTGAGCCGCGCGTCGAGCACGACGCGGACGAGCGGGCGGCGGCGCGGGAGCCCGCTGCGGTCTGTGAGCGCGGGGTCGTCCGATTCGACCGTGCCCGCGCCGACGAGGATGGCGTCCGAGGCGTGGCGGAGTTCATGCGCGCGTGCGCGCGACTCGGGGCCGGTAATCCAGCGCGAGTCGCCGTTGCGGGTGGCGATGCGGCCGTCGAGCGAGGTGGCGAGTTTGAGATGGACGAAGGGGCGCGCGCGTTTTTGAAAGTGGACGTAGGCTTCGTTGAGCCGCTCGGCCTCGCGCGCGAGCAGGCCCGTCCGGACTTCGACGCCCGCCGCGCGAAGGTCTGCGAAGCCGCGCCCCGAGACGAGCGGGTTCGGGTCTTCAATCGGCGCGACGACGCGGCGGACGCCCGCCCTGACGAGCGCCGTCGTGCAGGGCGGCGTGCGGCCCGTGTGCGCGTGCGGTTCGAGCGAGACGTAGGCGGTCGCGCCGCGCGCGCGCCCCCC
>DASQDT010000088.1:0-24445 GCA_035634035.1 Pyrinomonadaceae bacterium
CCGTTCGGCGGGTTCGCGCCGGCCGTCGCCGTCGGCGGGAGCGGCTGCCCGCCGCCTCCGCCCTCCGTGCGGTAGGCGTCCTCGGGCTTCAGGAGTCGCGTCGCGGCCGCGCCGCCCGGCGACGTTGAAGCGGCGAGCGTCTCGGCCGTCATCTGTTCGAGCACGCCCAAGTCGTCGAGGATCCAGAAGGAGCGGCCCTGCGTGGCGACGACGAGGTCGCGGTCGCGCTTGTGCACGGCGAGGTCTGTGATGGGGACGATTGGAAGATTCAGTTGGAGCGGACGCCACGACTCGCCGTCGTCGAAGGAGACGTACATACCCGTCTCCGTCCCGGCGTAGAGCAGCCCGCGGCGGTGCGGGTCTTCGCGTATGACGCGCGTGAAAGCGCCGTCGGGGATGCCGCTATTGATGCGCCGCCAAGTCTTGCCGTAGTCGCTCGTCTTGTAGAGGTAGGGGCGGAAGTCGTCCCACTTGTACATCGTCGCGGCGACGTAGGCCGTGGCGGCGTCGTGCGGCGAGGCGTCGAGCGAGTTGATCTGAATCCACTCGGGCATTCCCTGCGGCGTGACGTTCTCCCAACGGCGTCCGCCGTCGCGCGTGACGTGGACGAGGCCGTCGTCGGAGCCGGCCCAGATGACTCCGCGCTGCACGGGCGACTCCATCGCCGTGAAGACCGTGTTGTAGTACTCGACGCTCGTGTTGTCCTTCGTGATCGGCCCGCCCGAAGACCCCTGCTTCGACTTGTCGTTGCGCGTGAGGTCGGGCGAAATCGTCTCCCACGAATGGCCCTCGTTGGTCGAGCGGAAGAGCCGGTCGCCGGCGACGTAGAGCGTGTTCGTCTCGTGCGGCGAGAAGAAGATGGGGTAGTTCCACTGGAAGCGGTACTTCATCGCCTCGGCCCCCGCGCCCATCGGGTTGTCGGGCCAGACGTTGACGGTGCGCAGTTGTTTGGTGCGGTGGTCGTAGCGCGTCAGGTAACCGCCGTACGAGCCGGCGAAGACGACGTTCGAGTCCTGCGGGTGAGGCGCTATCCAGCCCGACTCGCCGCCGCCCACGTCGTGCCACTCCGACTCGTTGATGGTGAAGTCGGCGGAGCGCGAGGCTATCTTCACCGTCGAGTTGTCCTGCTGCGCGCCGTAGACGTGATACGGAAAATCGTTGTCGACGGTGACGCGGTAGAACTGCGCCGTCGCCTGATCCTGCTCCGTCCACGTGCGGCCGCCGTTCATCGAGACGTTCGCGCCGCCGTCGTTCGCGTTAATCATGCGGTTCGCGTCGTTCGGCGCGATCCAGAGGTCGTGGTTGTCGGAGTGCGGGACGGGAATCTGGTTGAAGGTGCGCCCGCCGTCGCTCGACTTGTAGAAGCCGACGTTGAGGACGTAGACGCTCTCGGCGTTCTGCGTGTCGGCGTAGATGCGCGTGTAGTACCAAGCGCGCTGGCGCAGGTTCCTCTGCTCGTTGGTGCGCGTCCAAGTGCGCCCGCCGTTGTCGGAGCGGAAGATGCCGCCGTCCTCGGCCTCGACGATGGCCCAAACCCTCTCGGGGTTGGCGGGCGAGACGGTGACGCCGATTTTGCCGACGAGCCCGCGCGGCATTCCGGGCGCGCGCGTCAGCTCCGTCCAAGTGTCGCCGCCGTCCGTCGATTTGAAGAGGCCGCCGCCCGGCCCGCCCGACTCCAGAGTCCACGGCTTGCGGTGCACCTCCCAGAAGCCGGCGTAGAGGACGTTGGCGTTCGACGGGTCGAACGTCAAGTCGATCGCGCCCGCCTTCGGGCCGCGGTAGAGGACGCGCTCCCAACTCTTCCCGCCGTCCTTCGAGCGGAAGACGCCGCGCTGCTCGTTCGGGCCGAAGATGTGGCCGAGCGCGGCGACGTAGACGAGGTCGGGGTTGCGCGGGTGGACGCGCACGCGCGCGATGTGGCGCGTGTCTTCGAGCCCGATTTTTTTCCACGTCTTGCCCGCGTCCGTGGACTTGTACATCCCGTCGCCGTGCGAGACGTTGCCGCGGATGGGCGACTCGCCCATGCCGACGTAGACGACGTTCGGGTCTGACTCCGAGACGGCCATCCCGCCGACCGAGCCGGTCTTAAAGAAGGCGTCGGAGACGGGCTCCCAGTTCACGCCGCCGTCGGTCGTCTTCCAGACGCCGCCGCCGGTCGCGCCGAAGTAGTAGACGAAGGGCTGCGCGGGGACTCCGGCGACGGCCGTCACGCGCCCGCCGCGGAACGGCCCTATCTGGCGGTAGGCGAGCGTGCGGAGGGGGTTGGCGGCGCGCGCCTGCTGCGTCGCCTGTTGCTGCGTCTGCGGTTGCGCGGGCGTCTGCGCGTCCTGCGCGCGCGCGGGCGCGGCGAAGCTGATGGCCTGCGCGAGGAGCGCGAGCGCGAGCGGCGCGGCGAGCTTGCGGCGCGGACGTGGGGCGGCCGTGAGTGTCACGTTTTTGACTCCTTCGAATTTTCAGTGGGACGCTGGATTGCTTCTCGGCTGTCGGCGGTGCCCGCCACTATATTGCTTTTGCACCCCGCGGGCAACGACGGCCCGGCGCGCGCGGGGTCGGGGCACGAAAAAATGACGGGCGGGCGCGTCGGCCCGCCCGCCAAACGCGGCTGGCAAGAAGTTGCGGCTAAGGCTTCGGGGGGCGGCGTCGCACCGGCCGCCCTAGTCGAGACACTTCCTCTTGAGCAGGCGGCGAGTGCCGCCCTCGTTGAGCGTGAGGCCCTCGGCCGTGACGACGCCGGTGAATTTGCGCGGGCCGTCCCCGCCCGGCAGCTCGAACTCGATTCTCCGCTCCTCGACCTGCGCCTTCACTTTGACGAGCACCGGCGGCAGCATCACGCCCTCGGCCACGGTCACGACGGCGTAGAACTGCCCGTCGGCGTCGGTCAGGTAAACCTGCATCCCCGAGTAGTCGCCCCCTTCGCCGACGGCGATGTCGCTGAAGACGCCCTCGGTGTGGAACGGCTTCGACTGCGCGCCCTGCTGTCGCCGCGCGGGCGCGACCGAAGCGGCGGACAGGCAGAACACGCAGCATAAGACGATTCGCGTCACCATTCTCATTAACATCCCCCCTTCGGCCCGGCATTCAGCACGCGGAATCCATGACGGTGCCGTCTCAGCGTCCCGCGAGGTAGGCGCGGTCGGCCGCCTCCCTCGCCTTCGCGTTCGCCCCGGCGGCGCGCGCGTCCACTTCAAAGTCAACCCGCTCGTAGCCCTTCAGCCCTTTGACGAGCAGAGACTCGCCCGTCTTGTTCTCGGGCCGCCACATCTCGGCCGGGTCGAGCCCGTCGCGCGCCTTGTCGACGCGGACGATGACGGCGAAGGGTTCGCCGTCGGCGAGCCGCCACTCGACCTTCCGCCGCTCGTCGTAGTGAAGCGGCTGCGCGGGGAGGACGACTGCCGCTTCGCCGTCGCCGCCCTCCGGCTGAACGCGCAGGTGCGAGCTGGCCGCGCTGAAGTCGATCCTGATCTCGTAGCCGCCGCGCCCCGCGCAGCGGAGCGGCGTGTCGTCGCCCTGCGCCTCGCCCGTGGTGACAGGCGCGCACCGGGTCTTAAGGTCCGTGTAGGCGCTCGAAAACTTCGGCGCGCGCGCGCCGCCGGAGGCCGGCCGGGAGAAGACGGCGAGGCCGAGCAGGGCGGCCGCGCAGACGAGCATCAGAACTTTCATACTCAGAAAAGGTCGAGCGGGCATTCGGCGTCAAAGCGAGGGCGCGTGACAAGGTGACGAAGCGGTCGGGCTTTTAAGGTCGGCACAGACGTGCGCCGGGCATCCGAAATCGGCCGGGATAGTAGAGTAAGCGTCAGTTTAAGTCAACGCTTTTCTGGCCCCGGCTCCGGAACAAATCCGCGCGGCGAGTGTCTAACGATTCGTTCCGCACAGTCTTTCCCTCGGAAGGCGAGTGTCCAATGAAATTCTTTCTCATCGTCGCGCTGCTGGCGGCCGCGCCGCCCGTCGCCGCGTCGGGGCAGGGCAAGAACGCGCCGGCCGCGGACGCGGTCGCGCAGGAGGTCTTGAAGGCCGAGCGCGAGCAGCGCGACGCCTACCTGCGCCGCGACGTGGCGGCGACCGAGCGTCTGGTGGCCGACGAGTTCATCCTCACGATTCAGGGCGGCGAGACGGGCGACAAGGCCACGCTCATAACCTTCCTCAGAGAGGAGCCCGCCGACCCGACGCTCACGCTCGAAGCGGAGGACACGCGCGTCCGCGTGAGCGGCGACACGGCGGTCGTCACGGGCCGCCGCGTCGAGAGGCGGCGGCGGCCCGACAACAATCAGGAGGGCGTCGCCTACGCGCGCTACACGAGGACTTACGTCAAGCGTCAGGGGCGCTGGCAACTCCTCGCCGAGCACCTCCAAGCGATACCGGGCGAGCGCGCGGCCGTCAAAGTCGACCCGCAGGTTTACGACGACTACGTCGGACGCTACACGAGCGAGATTTTCAACTTCAGCGTCGCGCGCGACGGCGACCGCCTCATCGTCGTCCCCGAAGACATACAGCGCCCGCGCTCCGAAGTGCTGCCCGAAACCGAGTCTGAGTTCTTCGTCCGGGGGAGGAACTTCCGCATACTCTTCATGCGCGGCCGCAAGGGCCGAGTCACCTACGCGCTCCTCCAGATCAACGGCGTCGACGTCCGCGCGAAACGAATCGGCTGAGCCCGCGCCCGCGCGCCTCACGTCACGACGCCACCCGACGCCCCGCCGGCGTCTCCCCCGCGCCGCGCCGCGCCCGCCTCCCGCAAAGGCTTGCCTTTTCCCGCCGCCGCAGTAGAATCGCCTCTCCTCGCAACGCCCCGCACCGGACAGATAACAACATGGTAAATAGTCGGAGGGCCGCGCTCGTGCGTCGCGCCGTGTTGGTCGTTTTGGCGGCGGCCGGTCTAATCACTCTTATCGTCGTCGTCGCGAGGGTCGGCTCGTCGTACGAATGCGACTGGACGGGCTTCGGCCGTTGCGTCGAGCCGGTGCCGGAGGGCTCAGAGCTTCGGCGCGCCAAGACGCTCTGGGATTGGATGGAACTGCTGGTCGTCCCCTTCGTGCTCGCGCTCGGCGGCGCGCTCCTCGCGCGCTCCGAGAAGGTACGCGAGCGGCGCTTGTCGGCCGACAGGGAGGCTCTGGAGCGCAGCTTGGCCGAAGACCGCCAGCGCGAGGACGCCCTGCAACACTACTTCGACCGCATCACCGAATTGCTAGTGTCGGGCGGCCTTAAAATGGCCCCGCTCGACCCCGAGCCCGGCTCGCAGGGCGAGCACACCATCAGAATCAATCTCACCGCCCGCGCCCGAACGCTGACGGTGCTGCGGCGGTTGGACGGCAGCAGGAAGGGCGAGGTCATCCGGTTCCTGTCGGAGCTTCACCTCATCCGCGACGACAACTGCGTGATTCCGCTCGACGGCGCGGACTTGCGCGGCGCGCAACTCGCGGGCCAGCTGCTGGAGCGCACGCGTTTCAGCGGGGTCAATCTGGAAGGCGCGAACCTGCGCGGCGCGCTCCTGAAGGAGGCTAACCTGAACTCGTCGAAGTTGGCGCGCGCCGACCTCTCGCAAGCCTACCTCGGGCGGGCGACGATGTTCTCCGCCGACCTCTCAATGGCGAACCTCGACGACGCCGACCTCGCCGGCTGTTTGGCGGACGGCGCGAAATTCGTTTCCGCCTCGCTGAAGGGCGCGAGCTTTCGTCCGCTCATAACACGCGACGAAGAGCGCAACGTCGTCTCGAAACGTGCGACGCTCGTGGCGGCCGACTTCTCAACGGCCGAACTCGACGGCGCGGTGTTCGAGGGCGCGTGGCTGGCGGACGCGAAGTTTGTCGGCGCCCGCCTCGCGCGCGTGACCTGCAAACGCTCGGACTTCACCGACGCCGACTTCACCGGCGCGTCAATGACCGATGCCTCGTTCGAAGACTGTCCGGGGGCAGGCGCGGAGCGGAGCGACGGCGGGGATGACGCGGACTAAGGCGAGTGAGTTATCGCCGGAAGAAAATACACAGATTCTCATTCCCGACGACAAGAGTAATGGGATAGAGTTGGGCCGATACGTCGCGGGCCGGTGGTGCGTCGAGGAGCAGCCGTCGGGCCGGCTGCGCGAGGCCGCGGGCGTCACCCGCCGGTGCTTCGTCACCGACTCGACGGGCGACGACGCAGGCGACGAAGACTGAGCCGCCGGGCGAAGGGTTTTTGAGGGGAGATGGGCGTGCAAGCGGGAGCGGCGGCGCAAGCGACGCCCGCGCTGGTGATGTCGGCGCGCAGGCGTTGGGCGGTGACGGCGGGCGTGATGACGGGGATGTTCCTCGCCGCGCTCGAAGCCACGGTCGTCGGGACGGCGATGCCGACCGTCATCGCTTCCTTGGGCGGCCTCAACCACTACAGTTGGGTCTTCTCGGCCTACCTCATCACCTCGACCGTCACCGTCCCCGTCTGGGGCAAGCTCTCCGACCTCTACGGCCGCCGCCTCTTCTACCAGCTCGGCATCTTCATCTTCCTCCTCGGCTCCGTCCTCTCCGGGCTCTCCGAGTCGATGGCGCAGCTCATCGTCTTCCGCGCCATACAGGGCTTGGGCGCGGGCGCGCTCGTCCCGCTCGGCATGACGATTATCGGCGACATCTTCACGCTCGCCGAGCGCGCGCGGATGCAGGCGCTCTTTAGCGGCGTGTGGGGTCTGTCGAGCGTCATCGGCCCGGTCGTCGGCGGCTTCATCACCGACCGCCTCTCTTGGCGCTGGGTCTTCTACATCAACCTGCCCGTCGGAGTGGCCGCCGCGCTCATCATCGGGCTCGCGCTGCGTGAGCCGAAGCGGCGCGAGCGGCCCGCAATCGACTACGCGGGCGCGGCGCTTCTGATGGCGGCCATCACGCTCCTGATGCTGGCGCTCGTCGAAGGCGGCGCGAGCTTGGCGACGCTTCTGTCCGCGCGCAATCTGGCGCTCGCGGCCGGGGCGCTCGCGCTCGCCGCGCTCTTCGTGTGGGTCGAGCGGCGCGCGGAAGACCCGATTGTCCCCTTCTCCCTGTTCCGCAACCGCGTCGTGTCCGTCTCGGTCGGCGCGGGCTTCTTGGCGGGCGTCTCGATGTTCGGCGCGATCTCGTTCGTCCCACTCTTCGCGCAGGGCGCTTTGGGTTCGACGGCGACCGAGGCCGGCTCGCTCCTGACGCCGCTCATGCTGAGCTGGGTCGGGATGAGCGTCGTGGGCGGCCGGCTCCTTCTGCGCGTCGGCTATCGGCCGACGAGCATCGTCGGCTTCGCTCTGCTCACGCTCGGCTTCGCGATGCTCTCGTCCTACGAGCGCGACGCCGCGCGCGCTTGGCTCTACCTCGACCTCATACTCATCGGCGCGGGGTTGGGCCTGACGATGCTGACGCTCTTAATCGCCGTCCAGCAGTCGGTGGCGAGCGAGCAGCTCGGGATTGCGACCTCGCTCAACCAGTTCTCGCGCTCGATAGGCGGCGCGTTCGGGGTCGCGGTGATGGGGGCGGTGCTGTCGGCGGGTCTGGCCACGCGTCTGGCGGAGGTGGCGCAGCGGCCCGGTAGTCCTCTGACGCCGGAGCGCGCGGCGGAGCTCGCGGCGAACCCGAACGCGCTCATCGACCCGCAGGCGAGCGCCGCTCTCGCGCCCGCCGCGCTCGAAGCCCTGCGCGATTCTCTCGCCGGCTCGATTCACACGGTGTTCTGGACGGGGACGGTTCTGGCCGCGCTCGCGCTTCTGGTCTCCTTCCTCCTGCCGCGCGAGGGCGAGCGCGCCGACGGGCGCGAGGAGGTCGCGCCGCCGCCCGCGGAAGCTTGCGACGCGGAGACGGGCGAGCGCATGGTGATGGCCGAGCTGGCGACGCTCGACCCCGAGCACGAGCCCGTCGCCGCGCAAAAGCAAGGATGAAGGATTAAGGATGAAGTCGGAAGCATGAAAGTCTCTGACGAGAGTCGGGCCGCTCAACCCTGAACGCCTCGCTTTCGTCCTTCATTCCTTCCGCCTTCATCCTTTCTTGTGCGCGCGGGCGGGAGTATAATTCGGCGTGCGTCACCCTCACGGCGCGGCCCCCTCGCGGAAAGGTTTTACCCGTCCGTCCTCACGGCCATGAGAAAACTCAGGAATTTCGGCGTCTACCGCCTGCCCGACGCTCTCCGTTACGTCGCCGTGCGCGGGGGCTCCGGCAAGTTCTACCTCTTCTCCGCCGACGAGTGGCCGCGCCTGCCGCCCGTCTTCGAGGTCACGGCCGACGGCCGCGTCCTGCGCTGGTTCAACAGCGGCCCCGAGTGGGTCGCCGAACAGCTCGAAGACACGGGCGCGTCGGTCGCGCGCACGACCTACCGGCCCGTGCCCCCGCGCCGCGACGCCGCGCCCTGACTTCCGGCCCGACGACCCGCGTTCGGTTTTTAAATGACGGGCCGCCGTATTACAGTAGGCGCGCGGAGACCGACGCACCTGCCGAAGCGTGACGGTCACACAAGACCCGTACTTCAAACGCAGAAGAGGAAGAGACCGATGAGAAGAACGCTGTGCGCGCTCGCGCTCGTGCTTGCGCTCGGCTGCCCCGCCCTCGCGGGAGTCATTCACAACCCGGCCCCGACGGAAGACCCGACGGCCGCTCCCGGCGAGATACCCAACCCGCCGGCCGCTTCCGGCGAGATGTTGACCCCGCCCGCGGCGGGGGGCGAGATACTCGTCCCGCCGATGGCCGACATCATCTTGGCGCTCTCCGCGCTGCTGTAATCGCCACGCCAGCCTGACCCGGTCGGAAGCCGCCGCGAGGCGGGCGGGCGGGCGTGTGTCTCGTCGGCGTCCTGCGGCCGCCGCGCGGAGCTTTGAAATCCGCGCGCGGCTGTATTAGATTCTGTTGTCTCCCGCGCACAGACCAGACGGGGCGGCCCCTCGCGGCCCCGACGCCCGTCCGAAAATTTGGTGAGGTTAAGAAGATGACTGCTTCGAGGCGTGAGTTTCTGAAGACCGGCGCGCTCGCGGCCGGCGCGGCCGTCACACTGCCCGCGTGGGTCTGCGAGGTCGAGGCCGCGCAGGCCGCCGCCGTCAACAAGAACAAGCTTGCCGACGTCGCGCTCTCGGCGGCCAAGCGGCTCGGCGCGTCCTACGCCGACATACGCATCAGCCGCTACCGTCAGGAGTCGGTCTCGACGCGCGAGCGGCAGGTGCAGAACGTCTCGCGCTCGCAGAGCTTCGGCTTCGGCGTGCGCGTGCTCGTGAAAGGCACTTGGGGCTTCGCCGCGAGCCCCGACGTGACCGAGCGCGAGGTCTTGCGCGTGACGGCCGAGGCCGTCGAGATCGCGCGCGCCAACGCGGCCTTCAACCGCAAGCCCGTCACGCTCGTCCCCGCGCCGAAGGTCACGGCCAGCTGGCGCAGCGAGTTTGAGAAAGACCCGTTCGAGGTTTCCGTCGACGACAAGATTCAGTTCCTCCTCAAGCTCAACGAGGAGGCGCTCAAGGTCTCGGGCGTGAGCTTCATCAACTCCTCGATGACGTGGGTCAACGAGCAGAAGTTCTTAGCCACCTCCGACGGCTCGCGCATCGAGCAGTACATCATCCGCGGCTTCCCCGACTTCACCGTCACGGCCGTCGACCGCGCGAGCGGCGACTTCCAGACGCGCGAGGCGCTGCCCGGCCCGCAAGGCAAGGGCTACGAGTACGTCGAAAAATTCCCGTGGATGAACGAGGCGCGGCAGGCCGCCGAGGAGGCCGTCGCCAAGCTGAAGGCGAAGACGGTCGAGCCCGGCAAGTACGACCTCGTGCTCATGCCCTCGCACCTGTTCCTGACCATCCACGAGTCGGTCGGGCACTCGACGGAGCTCGACCGCGCGCTCTGGTGGGAGGCCAACTACGCGGGCACGAGTTTCCTGACGCCCGACAAGACGGGCAAGCTCCAGTTCGGCTCGAAGATCGTCAACTTCTTCGCCGACCGCACGCAGCCCGGCGCGCTCGCCACCGTCGCCTACGACGACGAGGGCGTGCCCGCGCAGCGGTGGTACTTGGTCAAAGACGGCGTCTTCGTCGACTGGCAGACGACGCGCGACCTCGCCGCCCGCGTCGGCCGCAAAACGTCTTACGGGTGCCTGCACGCCGACTCGTGGGGCAGCGTCCCCTTCCCGCGGATGCCGAACGTCTCGCTCGAAGCGTCGAAGGAGAACGTCACGCTCGACGATCTGGTCGGCGGCGTCGAGCGCGGCATCATGATTAACGGCCGCGGCAGCTACTCCATCGACCAGCAGCGCTACAACTTCCAGTTCGGCGGGCAGACCTTCTGGGAGATTAAGAACGGCAAGATCACGGGGATGCTGCGCGACGTGGCCTATCAGTCGCGCACGACCGACTTCTGGGGCGCGTGCGACGGACTGGGCGGTCAGGCGACGTACCAGCTCGGCGGCAGCTTCTTCGACGGCAAGGGCGAGCCGGGGCAGCTCAACGCCGTCTCGCACGGCTGCCCCATCGCGCGCTTCCGCCAGATCAACGTCCTCAACACCGCCGCGCAGGCGCGACGCACGTAAGGAGGTTTAAACGAGCGATGCTCTTAACAGAACGCGAGGCGCGAAGCATCACGCAGAAGCTCCTCTCCTACGTGAAGGCCGACGACGCGAGCGTGGGCACGTCGAGCGAGCAGCTCTCGCACCTGCGCTTCGCCGACAACGAATTTTTGACGAGCGGGCGGCGCGAGAACCGCGCGGCGAGCGTCACCGTCTGGATCGGGGGGCGGCGCGGCGCGGCCTCGACCAACGACACGGACGACGCATCTTTGCGCGCCGCCGTCGAGCAGGCCGAGTCGATCGCGCGCATCGCGCCGGTCGACCGCGAGTACCTGCCGACGCTCGGCGCTCAGACCTACAAGCCCGTCAACGCCTACGTCGAGGCGACGGCCAACATCAACCTCTCGACGCGCGCCAAACAGGTGGCCGACATCCTCGCCGAGAGCGAGCGCGCGAAGGTCGTCTCCGCCGGGTTTCATCAGTCGCGCGCCGTCGCCTTCGGCTTCGCCACGAAGAACGGCAACTTCGGCTTCGAGCGCAACTCGGTCGTCAGCCTCTCCGTCACGGCGCGCACGCCCGACGGCACGAGCTCCGGCTACTTCGCGCGCAACCACTTCGACGTGGCGCGGCTCGACACCGCGCGGATCGCGCGCGAGGCCATCCGCAAGGCCGTCGAGGGCCGCGACGCGCGCGCGATGGAGCCGGGCGTCTACTCCGTCATCCTTGAGCCGCAGGCCGTCGCCGACTTGGTCGGCCTCCTCGCCTTCGGCTTCGACGCGCGCGGGGCCGAGGAGGGCCGCAACGCCTACTCCGCGCCCGAGGGCAAGACCAGAATCGGCGAGAAGATTTTTGACGAGCGCCTGAGCGTCTACAGCGACCCGTGGAATCAGGAGCTGCCCGGCTCGCAGTCGGCGCAGGCCGGGCTCCCCGCGCAGAGGATTTATCTCGTCAAGAACGGCGTGCTCGAAACGCTCGTCTACTCGCGCTTCTGGGCGAAGCAGCGGACGAAGGAGCCGACGCCGGGGCCGGTCAACTTCATCGTCGAGTCCGCCGCGCCGCCCGCGACGATGGAGGAGATGATCCGCACGACCGAGCGCGGCCTCATCATCAGCCGCTTCTGGTACATACGCCAGACCGACCCGCGCACGGCCTCTTGGACGGGGCTGACGCGCGACGGCGTCTGGTACGTCGAGGGCGGGAAGATAAAGCACGCGGCGAAAAACTTCCGCTTCAACCAGTCGGTCATCGGGATGCTCGCGCCCGGCAACGTCGAGATGATCGGCGCGGCCGAGCGCGTCGGCGGCGCCGACAACGCCTCGCTCCTCCCCGCGCTCAAGCTCAAACAGTTCAACTTCACCTCGCAGTCCGAGGCGGTCTGAAGCGAGGGCGAAAGTAAAAAGGCGAAAGGCGAAAGTGCGGAGGCCGAGCGCCCGCACTTTCGCCTTTCGCCTTTTACCGTTCCCCTCTTTCTTTCTTCAGAAGATGGTGTAGATGAAGGGCGCGAGCGCGGAGGTCTGCGCGAAGACGAGGAGGGCGCCGAGCAGAAGGAGCACGATGACGATCGGCATCAGCCAGAGTTTCTTGTTCTGCCGGAGGAACATCCAGACTTCGCCGGCGAGTGAAAGCTTGCCCATCCTTTAAACTCCTCTTACTCGATCTTCAGAACAGACGCTCGAAGCCCTCGCGCTCCTGCCGCGTCCGCTTGCGCTCGACCCAGAAGCTCTCGCCGCCCGCCTTCCTGCGCGCGAGCGGGTCGCGCCCGACGAGCCGCGAGACGACGCCGTAGGGCGTGAACACTCCGTAGTACATGAGCCCCAGAAGCACGCGGCTGTTGACGTAGCCGAGCACGGCCGCGAGCCTCATCCAGAGGGCGTGAAAGCGCGTCGAGACGGCGGGCACGAACAGCCCGGCCGCGACGAGCAGGAGAGCCGCGCCGCCCAGAACGTAGACGACCGTCATCCGCCCGCGGTAGAGGTTCCACGCCGCGATCGCGCCGACGACGGCCGCGACGACGAGCGCGGTCTTACGTGCCTCTCCGCGCGTCGCGGCGCGCGCTTCAGCGCCGGCCTTGAACGTCGGCTCAATCAAGCTGAAACTCCTCCTGCCACGCGAGGTCTTCGGCGGCCAAGCCCGCGCCCGACTCGCGCTTGTCCAAGACGTAGCCGCCCATGACGAGGCAGTCCATCTCCGTCCGCCTGAAGCACGCGTAGGCTTCGGCGGGCGTGCAGACGACGGGCTCGCCGCGCACGTTGAAGGAGGTGTTGACGAGGACGGCGCACCCCGTCAGACGCTCGAAGGCCGAGAGCAACTCGTGAAAGAGCTCGTTATCCTCGCGCGCGACCGTCTGGATGCGCGCCGAGTAATCGACGTGCGTCACGGCCGGAATCGTCGAGCGCGGCACGTTGAGCTTCTCGATGCCGAAAAGTTTCTGCTCCCCTTCGCCCGGACTCGCGCGCAGGCTCTCGCGCACGGGCGCGACGAAGAGCATATAGGGCGAGTCGGCGTCGAGCTCGAAGTATTCGCGGACGCGCTCGCGCAAGACCGACGGCGCGAACGGGCGGAAGCTCTCGCGGAACTTGATCTTGAGATTCATCTGCGACTGCATTCGGGGCGAGCGCGGGTCGCCGAGGATGCTGCGGTTGCCGAGCGCGCGCGGGCCGAACTCCATCCGCCCCTGAAACCACCCGACGACTTTCTCTTCGGCTAAAAGACGGGCGACGTGCCCGGCCAACTCTTCTCTTGAGAGCTTGCGGTAGCTCGCGCCCGTCGTCTCCAAGAAGCTCTCTATCTCTTCGTCGCCGAATTGCGGGCCGAGGTAAGAGCCGCGCATCCCGTCGGCGTGGCGGCCGCAGACCTCCGCGACGTCGCGCCCGTTGCCCAAGTACTGATGCCACACCGAGAGCGCCGCGCCGAGAGAGCCGCCCGCGTCGCCCGCCGCCGGCTGCACCCAGACGCGCTCGAACGGCCCCTCCCGAAGTATCCGCCCGTTGCCGACACAGTTGAGGGCGACGCCGCCCGCGAGACACAAGTTCTTCTCGCCCGTCTCCCCGTGCGCGTGGCGGGCCATGCGAAGCATCGCCTCCTCGGTCACCTCCTGAACGGAGCGCGCCAAGTCCATCTCGCGCTGCGTGAGCTGGCTTTCGGGCTTGCGCGGCGGCCCGCCGAAGAGTTCGTCGAACTTCGCGCTCGTCATCGTCAGCCCGGCCGCGAAGTTGAAGTACTTCATGTTGAGGCGCAGGGAGCCGTCGGCGCGCAGGTCAACCAGCTCGTCGAGGATTTTGCCGACGAAGCGCGGCTCGCCGTAGGGCGCGAGGCCCATCACCTTGTACTCGCCGGAGTTGACGCGGAAGCCCGTGTAGTAGGTGAAGGCCGAGTAGAGCAGCCCGAGCGAGTGCGGGAAGTGAAGCTCTTTGACGAGGTGCAGCTCGTTCCCCCGCCCGTAGCCGTAGGACGACGTGGCCCACTCGCCGACGCCGTCCATCGTCAGCACAGCCGCCCGCTCGAACGGCGACGGGAAGAAGGCCGACGCGGCGTGCGACTCGTGGTGCTCCGTGAAGAGAACCTTGCCCTTGAAGCCGGCGCGCTCGGCCATCTGCTCGCGCACCCAGAGCTTCTCGCGCAGCCAGAGCGGCATCGCCATCAGGAAGGATTTGAGCCCGCGCGGCGCGTAGTCGATGTAGGTTTCGAGCAGGCGCTCGAACTTCAGGAGCGGCTTGTCGTAGAAGGCGACGAAGTCGAGCGCGTCGGGCGTGACGCCGGCCTCCTTCAGGCAGTATTCGACGGCGCGCGCCGGGAAGCGGTGGTCGTGCTTTTTGCGCGAGAAGCGCTCTTCTTGCGCGGCCGCGACGATGCGCCCGTCGCGCAACAAACACGCCGCCGAGTCGTGGTAATAGGCCGAAATGCCGAGAATGTAATTCATATTACAGACGCGCCCGGAATGCGAATCATAATGGAGGCGGCCGGTATGACCAAACAGCGAGACTCTTATGACGAAACGGCAAGACTCTGTGAACAGTTGTATGTTTCAATGACACTTCCGGCCGGGCGAAGTTTTGGCGCGCCCGCGGCCGGGAAGAAAGGGAGAATAAGCGATCATGTCAACCAACGTCGGGGCCGAAGTGAGGACGTTTCCCATTAACATCGGCATCGAGGAGGGCGAGCGCCGCGAGATAGCCGAGGGCCTCTCGCGCCTGCTCGCCGACACCTACACGCTCTATCTCAAGACGCACAACTTTCACTGGAACGTGACGGGGCCGATGTTCCAGACGCTGCACCTGATGTTCGAGCAGCAGTATGACGAGCTGGCCCTCGCCGTCGATTTAATCGCCGAGCGCATCCGCGCACTCGGCTTCCCCGCCCCGGCCACCTACGCCGAGTTCCTGCGCCTCTCTTCAATCAAGGAGCAGGAGGGCGTGCCGACCGCTCAGGAGATGGTTCGCCTTCTGGTCGAGGGGCAGGAGTCGTGCGTGCGCACGGCGCGCACGGTCTTCAAGACGGCCGAGGCGGCCAACGACCAGCCGACGGCCGACCTCCTCACCGAGCGGATGCAGGTTCACGAGAAGACCGCTTGGATGCTCCGCAGCCTCCTCGCCGAGGACGCCGTGGGGACGACGACCGCCAAAGGCGCGTGAGAAAAGCCGGGTTCGGAATGACGGAGGATGACGGACAGACAATCCGTCATCCTTCGTCGTTTCCGGCGGCGAGCTTGCGCACGGCGTCGAGCGTGTCTATCTCGGCCGCCGTCTTGTCGTCGCGGACGCGGAGGATGCGCGGGAAGCGCAGGGCGTAGCCGCTCTTGTGGCGCTTCGACTCCTGCACGCGGTCGAAGGTGACCTCGATGACGACGCGCGGCTCGACCGTGCGCACGCGCCCGTGCGCGAACTCCTGAAGCGTGTGCGCGCGGAACCACTCGGTCAGCTCCAAAAGCTCCGCGTCCGTCAGCCCCGAGTAGGCCTTGCCGACGTTCAGGAGCTCCGGGTCGTCCTCGGAGCGCCGGACGGCGAACGTGTAATCCGACAGCAGGTGGCGGCGCTTGCCGTGCCCGACCTCGACGGCCGTCACGACGACATCCAGCGTCGCCAGAGCCCTCTTTATCTTCAGCCACTCGCGCCCGCGCTTGCCCGGCTTGTAGGACGAGCGCGGGTCTTTCACCATCAAGCCCTCGTTCCCGCGCGCGCGCGCCGCGTCGAACTCGTCATCCAGCAGCGCCGCGTCCGCCACGCGCTTCATGCGCGACAGGCGCAGGGCGCCCGACGAGTCCTCGCCCACGAGCTTTTCGAGCACCGCCCGGCGCTCGCTCAGCGGCTCGTCAATCAACACGCGCCCGCCCGCGTAGAGCAGGTCGTAGGCGACGAAGACGACGGGCGTCGAGGCGAGCAAATCTTCGCCGACCGTCTTGCGCCCGAGACGCTTCTGCAACTCCGCGAACGGCAGAATCGTCTCGCCGCGCGCCGGCACTATCTCGCCGTCAATCACCGCGTCCGACCGGAGAGAGGCGAGCGGCGCGACGGGCTCGGGGAAGCGGTGCGTCACCTCGTCGAGCGTGCGCGTGAAGAGCGCGACGCGGCCCTGCTCCGCGTGCGCCTGCGCGCGGATGCCGTCGAACTTGTCCTCGACGTAGAACTCTTCGGGCATCGTGCGCGTCACGTCGGCGAGGTCGGCGGCGGCCGTCGCCAGCATGAACTTGATGGGGTGGAAGAGTCTGAGCGCGCGGCCCTCCAGCTCGCCGCGGCGCGCGAGGACGGCCGTCTCGCCGATGTCGCCCGTGAGCATATTGGCGAGCGCGACCGAGGCGAGCGGGCGCTCGAAGGCACGCGCGACGGCGTCCTCGACGAGACCTTCTTTGAGCCCGATGCGCAGGTCGCCGACGAGCAGCTTGACGAGATACTTGGCTTCGAGCGGCGTGGCGCGCGAGAGGGCTTCGACGAGGACGGCCCTTTTGCTCTTCGTGCCGCGCGTCTCGCTCAGGAGGTCGATGAGGGCCTCCGTTTCGGAGAGCGTGAAGGTGGGCTTGAGCGCGGCGGGGCGGGTCTCGGCGAAGGCCTCGTGGGCGACCTCGCCGGAGTCGCCCAGACGGACGTAGCGCGGGCGCAGGTTCTCGGTGTCGAGGCCCGTCACTTCGGAGATGGCGTCGCGCAGGACGCCGCCGCCGACGTTCGTCGTGCGCGCGTCGCGCAGGGCGAACTGCTGCCCGGCGAAGTAGCGCGCGGCGCGCGTCAGGTCGTCGTCGTCGAGCGCGTGGAAGTAGGAGCCGAGGAGCGCGGCCTTCTCAAGCTTCTTCGTCGTCGCCGCCACCGCCTCGGCCGTCTCCGCGAAACGCGCGAGCGCGCCCCCCGTGTTCTCCGCTTTTTTCCGACGGGCCATGCCCGAGAGCTTAACAGATTGCGGCGCGCCTTCGCGCCTTACTCAGTCGCGCTTCGCCGCGCCTCACCAGTAGACGCGGTCTTTGCCGGCGCGCTTGGCCTCGTAGAGCTTGGCGTCGGCCGCGGCGACGACGGCCTCGGGCGTGGGCGCGTCGCCGACGCCCGCGAGGCCCGCGCTCATCGTGACGCGCGAGAGCCGCGGGTGCACCTGCCGCCAGTCGTAGGCGCGCACGGCCGCGCAGAGCTTCTCGCACATGGCGCGGGCGCGCGCGGGCGGCGTCTCGACCAGCAGCACCGCGAACTCCTCGCCGCCGTAGCGCGCGACGACGTCGACGCGCCGGCAGTTCTCGCGCAGGACGGCGGCGACGCGGCGCAAGACCTCGTCGCCGACCGCGTGCGAGAACTCGTCGTTGACGCGCTTGAAGTCGTCGAGGTCGGCCATGACGACCGTGAACTCGCGCCCGAAGCGGCGGCCGCGCGCGAACTCGTGCGCGAGCTGTGCGTCGAAGTGGCGACGGTTGGCGAGCCCCGTCAGCGCGTCCTCCTTCGTCTGCCGCTCCAACTCTTCGGCCTGACGGCGGAGCTGTTCGAGGAAGGCCGTCTTCTGCTCGTCGGCCACTTTCAGAGCGCGGTAGGCCTCGACCAGCTCGACGTTGCGCAGGCGGTAAATCTCGGCCTCGCGCTCGGCCCGCTCGACCTCCGCGCGGATGGTGACGTGCTTGACGCGCTTCGCCGTGTCCTCGCCGAAGACGCGCTCGCGCCTGTGGTGGAACTCCTTGTAGTGCGCGAGCGCGCGCAGGAGCTCGCCGCCCAACTCGTACGCCTCGGACAGCGCGCGGTGCGCGCGGAAGGTCACCTCCGACGAGTCGAGCTCCTGCGAGAGGGCGAGGGCGCGCGTGAGGTGTTCGAGCGCGCCCTGCGTCTGCCCGAGCGCCGTCAGGGCCTCGCCCATCTCGACGCGCGTCTCGGCCTCGTAGTAGCGGATGCCGATCTCCTCGGTGACGCGCAGGCTGTCGCGGTAGAAGTCGAGCGCGGCCGTGTGCTCGCCGAGCGACTTGAAGAGGTGGCCGAGGCGCGCGAGGCAGACGGCCTCGGCCTGCCGGTCGCCGGCCGCGCGCGCGCGTTCGAGGCTCTCGAAGTAGTAGCGGCGCGCCGCCTCGGTCTCGCACGCCTCCTCGTAGACCTGACCGAGGTTTAAGAGGACGTGGCCCTCGTTCTGGCGGTCGCCGATCTCGCGCTTGACTTCGAGCGCGCGGCGGAAGTGTTCGAGCGCCTTGTCGCGCTCGCCGAGGCGGAGGTAGACGTGGCCGACGTTGTTCGACGCGCGGCCGACGCCCTCGGCGCTCCCCAAGCTCTCGCAGAGCGAGAGGCTGCGCAGGTAGTAGCCGAGCGCGGTCGCGTACTCGCCGAAGCTCGTGTAGACGTTGCCGAGGTTGTTGAGCGAGACGGAGGCGCCCTCGCGGTCGCCCGAGTTCTCGCGGATTTGAAAACTCTGCTGGTGACATCCGAGCGCGCGGGCGTGGTCGCCCAGACGCTCGTGGATGTTGCCGGCGACGGTGAGCGCGTGGGCGCGCCCCGCCTCGTCGCCGAGGCGCTCGAAGATGGCGAGCGCCGCCGCGGCCTCGTCGAGACCCTCGGCGTAGTTGGCGAGCAGGTAGTTGCAGCCGCCGCTCGTGCGCAGGGCGTAGGCGAGGCCGCTTTCGTAAGAGAAGGTTTCAGCGAGCTCGCGCGCGCGCCGGCTCGTGGCGTGGGCGCGTCGCGCGTCGCTGTACTTGAGTTCCCAAGCGAGTTGGTTGAGTGCGTCGACGCGTGCCTCCGCGGGGCGCGACTCGAAGTCGTGGTCGGAGACGAGGCGTTCGAGTTCTCTGACTTTTTCGTTCATGGGCGGGCAATCGGTGAGTCGATTCAGGGAAGTCGGAGAGCTTGAGAGTTCGGGTTTTCAAAGAGGCGCTGTTGGCCGGACACATTAACACACCCGGCCGCCGCGTCGTGAAGAAAAATTTCTGGCGGCGGACGGCAAGGCTTCGGGTCTTTCGTCGGCGCTTACGAGGACGCGGGGGGCGACGTGGGGACGCGCACGGCGTCGCGCCCGGAGGGCGGGCCGAAGATTTCCGGGTGGAGCAGGCGCGCGAGGATTTCCGCGCCCTCGACGACGCGCGGGCCGGGCCGGCTGAAGTAGCTCGTCGCGTCGACGGCCCAGACCTCGCCCGCGCGCACGGCCGGGAGCGCGTCCCAACCTTCGGGCAGGCGGGCCGAGCGGAGCGCGCGCAAGGTGTCCTCCTTGTAGTAGCCGCACGGGATGAGGACGACGACCTCGGGCGCGTAGTCCTGAATCTCTCGGGCCGTCGTCACGACCGACTTGCCGCCCGCGCGACCGAAGGCCGCGTCGCCGCCCGCGAGCGCGACCTGTTCGGGAACCCAGTGGCCCGGCGCGAACGGGGGTTCGAGCCATTCGAGCATCAGCGTGCGCGGCCGATGCGCGACGCCGTGGACGGCGGCGGCCAGAGCGTCAACGCGCGCGGCCAGAGAGGCGACGACTCTTTCGGCCTCGTCCTCGCGCCCGGCGAGCCGGCCGACCGTCAGGATGTTGTCGAGTATGTCCCGGACGGTCGAGGGTTCGAGCGAGACGACGCGCGCGTCACGGTCGAGGAGGCGGGCCGCCGCGCCGGCGACCGTCTTGTAGCTGACGGCGCAGACCTCGCACAGCTCCTGCGTGATGACGAGGTCGGGGCGCAGCTCGCTGAGAAGTTTCTCGTCGAGGTCGTAGATGGAGCCGTGGCCGTCGAGCTGCGAGCGCACGGCGTGGTCGATCTCCCTGCTCGACATCGTCTCGTGCGAGATGCGGCTCGCGGTCAGCTTCGGGAGACTCTTAACGGACGGCGGGTAGTCGCACTCGTGCGTGACGCCGACGAGCGCCGGTTCGAGGCCGAGAGCGCAGACTATCTCGGTGGCCGAGGGTAAGAGCGATGCGATGCGGGGCGCGCCCGTCGTCATAAGAAATTTCGTCCTCGCGTCGTCATTTTAGAGCCGAGGGTTGCGCAACGCCGCCCGCCGTGTCAAGACGTGGACGGCCCGCGCGCCGGGGGGTTACAATCCGTGCACGCAAAAATCTTAGTTCCGCCGCGAGAGATGGGAGGGTCAAGACAGATATGTTCGACGACAAACCGACGGGACTGCCGCGCGCGCGGCCGGACGGCTCGCCCTTAAAGCCCCTGCCGGACGTGATTCTGGAACGTCGCGCGACGATTAATTTCACGGACGAGGAGGTGCCCGACGAGGTCTTGGACGCCGTCCTGCGGCTCGGCGCGCAGGCGCCTTCGGGCTACAACCTTCAGCCGTGGCGCTTCGTCGTCGTGCGCGACGCGGAGAACCGCAGGCGTCTTCAGCAGGTCGCCTTCAATCAGGCGAAGGTGGGCGAGGCCCCCGTCTGCATCATCGCCGTCGGCATGAGAGAGGAGTGGAAGGGGACGGCCTCCGAGGTCTTCCGCGAGGGCTCGGCGCGCGGCGCGGGCAACCCGGCGACGGCCGAGCAGGCGAAGGAGGGCGCGGTGCAGTTCGTGTCGAGCTTCGACCCGGCCGTGTGGGTCAACCGCCACGTGATGATCGCGTTGACGACGATGATGTACGTCGCCGAAAGCTACGGCTACGACACCGCGCCGATGGAGGGCTTCGACGCGGCGGGCGTCAAACGCGAGTTCGGCATCCCCGAAGAGGGCGAGGTCTGCGCGCTGCTCTCGATCGGCCGCGCCAAAGAGCCCGACAAGCCCTACACGGGCCGCTTCCCCCTGAATCGCATCGTCTACGCCGAGCGCTTCGGAGAGCCGTGGGGCGGTGGCGCGTCGCCGGGCGGCGACTGATATACTTTCAACTACTACTGAGGTGTCGGGAGGGCTTTACGCTGATGAGCGCGCGCGAAGAGATGGAGGCGAGGTTCGAGGGGACGACGGTCGACCACATCGCGGTCAACTCGGAAGACCTGCGGCGCGACGTGGCCGAGTACGAGCGTCTCGGCTTCCGCGTCGAGACGCTCTACGACGACTGGGCGATGCTGCGCGACGCGCGTGGCTTCGGCGTCGCGCTGCTCGCGCCCGGCTCGAAGCACCCGCCGCACATGGGCCTGCGCGTCGAGACGCGCGAGGCGCTCGAAGAGGCCGCGCGCCGCGAGGGCCGTCCCGTCAAAGAGCACCGCGACCGCTCCGTCTCCTTCTACACGCGCGGCGTCGGCGGCGGCCACGCCATCGAGGTCATCTACTACCCGCCGGAGTTCAGCTCGTCGGCGACGGGCGACGGGTGACGAGCGGCGAGTTGAAAACGTCTGTTTGAGGAATGCGTCGAGCGTGCGTCAAAGCTCTGGCGGGTCTCGTGCTCGCGGCCGCGAGTTTAGTCTCGGAGGGGCGGTCTCAGGCGGGCGGCGGCGAGTCCGGAGAGTCGTGCCCCGACGAGAAGGTTTACACGGGTGAGTACAGGAATTGGTCGTACGGCTTCACCGTCCGTATCCCGGCGGGCCTGAAGGGCTATTGGAACTCCGCACGCTGCGCGAAGGACGACGGCGGCTGCGTCTGCATGACAGACCACGGGCGCGCCATCCCGCTCGGGCGCGACGCCCGGCTCGAAGTCTACACGGGCTTTCAGACGGAGCCCGAGTGGACTGTCCGCGACTACGAAAAAAACGAGCTCGCGTATCTGAAGAAGCGGGCCGGCGTGCGGCGTGTCGAGGTGGTGAGTTCGAGGGCCGTCCGTCTCGGCGGCCTCGGCGGCAGGAGGTTCGTCGTCAGGTTCTTCGAGAACGGCCGGAAGGTGATTTCGGAGCGGGTCATGGTTTTGCACGACGGGGCCGAGCACAGCTTGAGCCTCCGCACGACGGCCGGCCGATACGGCGCGGACAGGCGGCAGTTTGAGAAGCTCGTGGCGAGCTGGAGGTTGACGCCGCGCGTCAGGTGACGCCGTCGGCGCGCGCGGCGGTAAGATTGCAGAGGTATGCAGCCCTTCCTGCTCATCTTTGAGTTCTTGGGGACGACGGAGATGCTCGTCATCGCGGTCGTCGCGCTCGTCGTGTTCGGGCCGCGGAGGCTGCCCGAGATAGGGCGGACGGTCGGCAAAAGCTTGGCCGAGTTCCGGCGCGCGTCCGAGGACTTCAGACGGACTTGGGAGCGCGAGGTCGAGGTCGAGCGCATCGAGCGCGACCTGAGAATCGACAAGGATGTCGGCGCGGCACTCTCCGAGGTCAACGACGCCGTGGCGCGCAGCGTCGGGCGCGGGCCGACGCTGCCCGACGCGCGGCCGCCCGACGAGACGGACGCGACCGCCCCACCGGCCGACGACGACGAGCGCGCGGACGCCGACGCGGACGCGACGCGGCTTGACGACGACGGCGCGCGCGAGGACGCCGGCACGACGCGGCGCGTCTAGCCCCCGCTCGTCACGCGTCACCCGTCACTGTTTTTTTTATGGCCTCGACCCTTCTAGAGACCGAGCGCGAGGACGCGGGCGGGGAGTCGCCCGAGCACGGCGGCCAGATGTCCTTCCTCGAACACTTGGACGAGCTGCGCCGCAGGCTCATCCGCTCTATCCTCTTCGTCGCCGTCGCGCTCGTCGCCTGCTGGTTCGTCTCCGACTACATCTACAACTTCTTGGCCGTCCCCGTCCGCCGCGCCCTCGCCGACGCGCAGCGCCGCCCCGTCCCCCTGCAAGGTCTGACGGGGAGCGAGGCCATCCTCCCGCTCAGCTCCGTCCAAGAAGGCGACACGGGCCGCTACGTCTTCGGCGAGGCGACGCGGCTCGGCACGAGCGTCATCCCGGCCGGCGCGTCCGTAGGCGTCCGCGTGGCGCGCGACCAAGCCGGGCAGTTGGGCGTCTTTACGGCCGAGCCGCTCATCGCCGGCTCGACCGTCATCCCCTCGGGCGTGCGCCTGCCTCTGGACTTGCTCGCGCAGCCCGGCGACCTGCCGGGACTCGAAGACCGGCTCGTCGTGACGACGGCGCTCGAACCCTTCTCGCTCTACCTTCAGGTCTCGCTCTACGCCGCGCTCTGCCTGTCCGTGCCCTTCATCCTGTGGCAGGTCTGGGCGTTCGTCGCGCCCGGCCTCTACCCGCACGAGCGCGGCTACGCCGTCCCCTTCATCCTGCTCTCGACGATCTCCTTCGTCCTCGGCGCGGCCTTCGCCTACTACGTCCTCTTCCCGCCGGCCGCGCGCTACCTTCTGGGCCTCGGCTCCGAGTTCCGCCTGCTGCTCAAGGCGACCGACTACTTCGACTTCATCGTCCTCATCATGCTCGCGATGGGCGTCGTCTTCCAGATGCCGGCCATCACCTACATTCTCGCGCGCATAGGGCTCGTGACGCCCTCGCTGCTGGTGCGCAGCTGGCGCGCCGCCCTCATCTCGATTCTCGTCGCGGCGGCCGTGCTATCGCCGACGAGCGACATCGCCAACATGATGCTCTTCGCCGCCCCGATGGCCATCCTCTACCTCATCTCCATCTTCATCGCGTGGCTCTTCGGCCGCCCGCGCCGGACGGAGCCCTAGCGCGGCTAAGTTAAAACGGCACAGGCTCTTAACCGGCCCCCGCCTCCGGCCCGCGGACTCCCCCGAGGCAACCTCGGGCGCGCGCGCGGCATCTTGACTGTGTCCCGGTCAGGCTCTAGAATTCGGGCCGTAAGTTCGGCGACGCGGGCGCTCGCGGCCACTCGTGCGGTACGGGCCGGAAGCGAAAAAAGTGCGTCGCCATTTTTCCGGCCGCGAAATTCGTTAAGTCCCGAAAAATTCACATCGACAGAAGGGCCGGCCACGCCCGGCCGGTTAATCGGTTTGCAATCGACACAGGAGTTTAAAGCGATGGTTCGTCACAGGTGGATGCGCATCCTCGCCTCGGCCCTCACCCTCGTCGCCCTCTGCGCGCCTGCCGCCGTCCCGGCGCTCGCGCAGGACGACAAGAAGAAGGCACGTCAGGACGAAGACCCGATGTCGCGCGAGCGCAACGTCAAGCGCGAGGTCAAAGAGGTCTACAAGAAGTGGATCGAGCAGGACGTGGCCTACATCATCACGGACGAGGAGAAGAAGGCCTGGAAGAAGCTCCAGACCGACGAGGAGCGCGAGATGTTCATCGAGGACTTCTGGCGCAAGCGCGACCCCGACCCCGACACCGACGAGAACGAGTACCGCGAGGAGTACTTCGAGCGCATCGCCTACGCCAACCAGCACTTCGCCTCCGGCATCCCGGGCTGGAAGACCGACCGCGGGCGCATCTGGATCATGTTCGGCAAGCCCGACGAGCGCGAGACGCACCCCGCGGGCGGGCAGTACGAGCGCCCCTTCTGGCACGGCGGCGGCTCGACCTCGACGCACCCGTTCGAGACGTGGTTCTACCGCTACATTCCGGGCGTCGGCTCAGGGATAGAGATTGAGTTCGTCGACCCGACCGGCTCGGGCGAGTACCGCATCGCGCGCTCGCCCGACGAGAAGGACGCGCTGCTGATGATTCCGGGCGCGGGCCTCACGCTCTCCGAGCAGTTGGGCCTGTCGAGCAAGGTCGACCGCGTCACGGGCATGGGCGGCTTCGGCTACTCCGGCCCCGGCGCGCGAATGCAGGACAGCCCCTTCGAGTGGATCTCGCGCAACGCCGCGCTCAGCCGCCCGCCC
>DASQDT010000089.1:0-8286 GCA_035634035.1 Pyrinomonadaceae bacterium
GATGACGTGCTCGTGGAAAATTTTCACGTCGCGGAACGAGTTGAAGTAGAGCTTCAGGCTCTTCAGCTCGACGCAGCGCTCGTTGGGCACGTACTCGATGCGGAAGGTGGCGAAGTCGGGGAAGTCCGAGAACGGGCAGACGCAGGTGAACTCCGGCACCTCGAAGCGGATGCGCACCTCGCGCCCGACGAACTCGTACGGGAACGTGTCGAGCGGGTAGAGGCTCATCTCCGCGCGCGGCGTCGAGCGGATGTCCAAGCCCTGCCGGTTCACCTCGGGCAGCGTCGTCTCTCTCACAGCCATCCTCTTAAAACTCCTTCACCCCGACGCCCCGAATCTTAACCGACCGCGCCCCGCTCATCAAACCCGGCCGTGATGTATAATCGGCGGCAGTCAGGCCCGCCCTCAAGTCTGCACGCTCAACGGCGACGGGAAGTCCGCCCGCGGGGGTTTTATGAAAAAGCTGAAGGCCGTCAAAGACGTCAAGGTCGAGCGGCCGCCGCGCGCGGCCGTGTCGGAGAAGGAAGCCCTCAAGCGCATGAAAGAGTTCCCCAAGCGGAAGGAGCAATTTCTTGCCACTGCTCGAACGGGTAAGGGTCGAGGCCTACGTCCCTGACCTGCCGGCCGCGCCCTACCGCCACCTGCTTCTGTCTTTCGAGGAGGAGTTCACCTACGCCTTCGGCGGCTGCACCGTCCTGCGCGGGCTCGACGGCAGCTACCTATCCCGCGCGGGCGCTAAGACTCCCGACCGCATCAACGTCATCTACACCGACCTGCCCCTCGCCCTCTCGACCAACTTCGAGCGCGTCGCCCGCTACGCCGACGAGTTGAAGGGGGCGGCGGCCGAAGCTCTGGCCGAGGAGTCGATACTCGTGACGGTCACGCGCGTCTACCACGCGGTGTGACGTTAGAAGCCGCGGGGCGCGGCGGCGGCGGGGCCGCGGCCGACGGCGAAGAGTTTGATGAGGGCGAGGCCGGCGATGAACCCGCCGATGTGGGCGGCGTAGGCGACGCCGCCGCCCTCGGCCCCGCGGTTGATGTAGCCTTCGAGGAGTTGGAACAGGAACCAGATGCCGATGGCGACGACGGCCGGCACGGTCGTCAGGATGCGCACCATGATGACGCGCACCGAGCGGCGCGGGAACAGAAGCAGATAGCCGCCGAGCACGCCCGAGATCGCGCCCGACGCGCCCAGACTCGGCACGAACGAGCCCGTGTTCATCAGGACGTGCGAGAGCGAGGCGACGAGGCCGCACGCGAGGTAGAACAGAAGGTAGCGCGCGCGCCCCAAACGGTCTTCGAGGTTGTCGCCGAAAATCCAGAGGTAGAGCATATTGCCGAACAGGTGCATCAGGCCGCCGTGCATGAACATCGAGGTCAGGAGCGTCAGGTAGACCGAGCCGGGCGTCGGCTGCAAGGGGACGCCGACCGTGCGCCCCGTCTGCGGGTCGGTGCCGACGGGGACGGTGCGCGCGATGTCCTCGCCCGTCACGATCTCCTGCGGCACGGTCGCCCACGCGTAGGTGAACGCGTCGTTGCCGCCTAACCCTTGCGCGAAGACGAAGACGAGGACGTTGATGGCGATGAGCAGGTAGTTGACGACGGGCGTGGTGCCGCGGTCGGTGTTGTCGTCGCCGATCGGGAAGATCATCTGAAACCTCCTTGCCGGATGGAAGACGCCTCGGGGGACGGACGGCCGCCCGTCAGTAGTAGGTGATGGTGCGGTAGGTGACCGATTCGGGGGCGGGCGTCGGCTTCCCTTCCCGCTCGACCCACCTCGTCGTCGTCATTTTCGTCCAGTTGCCGCGCGCGTCGAACGCGTCGTAGGAGTACGTGTACCTGACGCGCACCGTGTCGTTGCGCACGTCGTAGAACGCCTCCTCGACTTTGTTGCCCTTCGCGTCGAACGTCTCGGCCGACTTCTGTCCGAGGAGCCCGTTGGACAGGTAGACGGAAATCTCGCGGCGGTCGCCCTCGTACTTGTAGACGTGACGGCCTTGCGTCTCGCCCGCGTTGTTGACGTGGACTCTCTCGGCGAGACGGCCGCGCGCGTCGTAGGCGTCGCGGTACTTGCGGCTGAAGCGCGGGTCGCGTTTCGGCGGGGCGGGGCTTCCGGCCGGCGGCGGCGACGCGGCCACGGGCGGCGGGTCGTATTCGTTCCGGATGGTTCCGTCGGCCGACGCGCGCTCGCCGTCGAGGTAGCCGTAGACGGTGACGTGGTAGACGTTGCCCTTGTGGTCGTAGAGCTCCTTCTTCGTCAGCTGGCCGCGCGCGTCGTAGTAGTCGGTGCGCGAGGGCTGGCGGCCGCCCGCGGGCGACGACGTTGCCGACAGGTTCTCGCGCTCGACGAAGACGCTCTTGACCTTGCCCTTGAGCCCCTCGTCCTCGGCGTCGGACTTCAGAATCTTCGCGGCCGGCTCCTGCGGCAGGGGGGACGGCGTCGCCTCCGCCACCTTGCGCCGACGCGCCTCCGCGACCTCCTCGGCCGTGAGCAGCCGGAACGAGTCGAGCACGCGCGCGGCCGAGGCGCGCGCGGCCTCGTCGTTCTTGTGAATCGCGCGAAGCTGGTAGCCCCTGTTGCCGACGATGAAGAGGCGCAGGACGGCCTCGCGGCCGCGGAAGTCGAAGCGCAGCTCGCGCCCCTCGTGACCGCCGAGCGGGACTTTCGTCTCGGCGACGAGCTTGCCGCCGCCGCGCGTCAGCTCGTCGGCCGCGGCCCGCGCGCCGGCTTCGAGGACGACCTTCGCCTCGTCGGGCGTCGGCGCGCCGGGCGTCTCGACGTGGCTGACGTTGTACTGCGTGCCTTCGAGGCTCCAAGTGAAGGAGTCGCCGGAGGCGACGCCGCCGCCGGGCGCTTGAATCGAGACCGGGCCGTAGCCCGTAATCCTGCGCGGGAGCGCGATGCGGAAGCCGCCCTCGGTCGAGGTGAAGAGTTCCGGCGGACTCGCGGCCGTCGCCGCGCCCTGCTTCGGCGCGCTCGCGTCTTGCGCGCCCGCGACCGAGGCGAGCGCGAGGACGAACAGACAGACCCTCAACGTCTTCGACAACGCGAACAGCCTCCGGCTCTTTAACATACTCAGTCGGCGGCCTCCTCGCTCGTCGGCCCGGCGGCGACCACCCCGGCGGCGGCGAGCGCCGGCTCGTGCGGGCGCAGAAGCTCGTAGCCCTCAGAGCGCGCGACGTAGGTGGCGGCCGTGATGTCGCCCGTCACGTTCAGCGTCGTGCGGCACATGTCCAGAATCCGGTCGACGCCGAGGATGATGGCGATGAGCGCGGGCGGGATGTTGTAGCTGGCGAGCATGACGATGATGAACGGGATCGACCCGGAGGGGACGCCGGCCGTGCCGATGCCGCCGATGATGGCGAAGTAGGCGACGCCGATCTGCTGTTCGAGCGACAGCGGGACGCCCGCCAACTGCGCGAGGAACAACACGGTCACGCCCTCGTAGAGGGCCGTCCCGTTCTGGTTGGCCGTCGCGCCCACGGTCAGGACGAAGCCGTTAATCTCGCGGGGCACGCCCAAGTTCTCCTCGGAGACGCGCAGCGCCGTCGGCAGCGTCGCGTTCGACGACGAGGTGGAGAACGCCGTCAGCATCACGGTCTTGACGCGGCGGAAGAACTCCAGCGGCGAGATGCGCGAGAGGAAGTAGATCGAGAGCGAGTAGACGCCGAACATGTGGAGCGCGAGCCCGAGCAGCACGGTCGCCACGAACCACGCGAGCGCCTGAAGGAGGTCGAGGCCGAAGCGCGCCGTGTTGTTGAAGAGCAGGCACGCGACGGCCACGGGGGCGAGCTTCATTATCAGGTCGATAATCTTCGCCGAGATCTCGAAGAGCGCTTGGAGGCCGCGCAGGAGCGGCGCGGAGACTTCCGTGGAGACGAGCGTGGCGGCGACGCCGAGCAGGACGGCGAAGAACATGAGGTGGAGCATGTTCGGCGTCTCGCTGGCGACGGCCGTCACGGGGTTCTTCGGGACGACGGTCTTGACGACCTGCATCATGGGCGAGTCGGTCGTCGCCGCGGCGGTCGCGTCCTTGACGCGCTTCGTGGCGTCGGCCGAGTAGCGCGCTTCGAGTCCGGCGCGCGTCTGCGGGTCGAGCCGCTCGCCGGGCCGCATGGTGTTGGCGAGCGTCAGCCCGATGACGACCGAGATGGCCGAGATGATGAACGTGTAGGCGAACGCCTTGAGGCCGACGCGCCCGAGACGCCGGACGTCTCCTATCCCGGCGACGCCGACGACGAGCGACGAGAAGACGAGCGGGACGACGACCATCAGCAGCAGGCGCAGGAACAGCTCGCCTATCGGCTCCGTGATGTTGGCTATCGTCCACTCGACGCCCGGGTGCGGGACGGTGCCGCCGGCCTCGCCGGGGACGCCGAACAGCCAGTAGGAGCCGACGCCCGCCACGACGCCGACCAAAAGCCCGATGAGGATGCGCGTGTGCAGCGCCATCCCGCGCGGGCGGTCGCGCGTCGCGTCCTTCAGGTCGGTCGCCAGCTCGCGCTCGTAGGCGTCGCGTGACACGCCCCTCTCTCTTTCGTCGGCCATCTCACCTCCCCCAACGGAGTTTGTTGCGCAGGACTTCGAAGTAGTTTCGCGTGTCGGGCTGCACGAGGTTGAAGGTCGCGCGGCTCTTGCGCACGCGGACGCGGTTGCCGAACTTCAGAGGGATGCCGATCTGCCCGTCGAGCGTCAGGGCGACCTCCTCGTCGGCGGTCTTTAAGATGATCTCGATCTCCACGTCGTCCGAGACGACGAGCGGGCGGTTCGAGAGCGTGTGCGGGCAGATGGGCGTGAGCACCAGCGCGTTCATCGAGGGGTAGATGATCGGCCCGCCGGCCGAGAGGTTGTAGGCGGTCGAGCCGGTCGGCGTCGAGACGATGAGCCCGTCGGCGCGGAAGAGGTTGACGAACTGCCCGTCTATCCAAGTCTCGATGTCGACGATGCGCGCGAGCGCCGACTTGCTGATGACCACGTCGTTCAGGACGCGCTCGTGCGCGCTCTGCTCGTCGCCGTCGCGGTAGACCTCGGCGGCGAGCATCACGCGGCGGTCGAGGCGGTAGCTGCCCGCGAGGACGGATTCGAGCGCCGCGTCCATCTCGTCGGCGCGGAACTCGGCCAAGTAGCCGAACGTCCCGTAGTTGATGCCGAGCACCGGGACTTCGCGCTCGCCGACCAGACGCGCCGCCGCGATCATCGTCCCGTCGCCGCCGAAGACGACGATTAAATCGACGGCGGCGGCCAGCTCGTCGTGGCCCACCGTCTCGACGGCGCAGCTCGTCCGCCGCCCGACCTCGACGGCCGGCAGCGACGGCCCGGCGAAGAGCGTCAGCCCGCGCGCGGCGAGCCAGCCGGCCAGTCGGCAGACGCTCGCCAGAGCGTCGGGCAGACCCGGCTTCACCAAAACCCCGACCCTTTGTAAGGAGCGGCTCACGTCACGCTCGGCGGATGGCGTTGATAAAATCTTTCGGGAACGGCTCGGATGATAAAACCCCGTGTCGCGCGCCGTCAATTAAGAATCACGACGGCGTCCGGCGGCCGCGTCAGCGTTTGAGGACGGGGAGAGAGCGGCGCGTGCGACGTTCGGGGCGTCGCGCGGCCTCGGAGTTCGAGCGCGACGCGCGGCGCGCGCCCCACTCGCGCGCGAGTCTTTGAAGCTCGCGCCCGTCGGCCTCGGGGTCTGTGAGCGCGAGCCAGAGCGGCAGCGGGAGCCACGCCCACTCCGCGCCGTAAGCCTGCGCGTTGAGCGACTCGACGCGTCGCTCGGTCTGCCACTGAAGCTCGACGGGCGGCACGTCCTCCCAGCGGTCGTAGCAGGCGTGCTGGATGCAGGGCGCGGGCTTGGCGCGGCGGTGGACGAGGCAGCCCGCGCCGGGCTCGAAGAGCGGGCACGAGAAGGTCTGCGCGTAGGTGTCGCCGGAGGCGCGCAGGTCGTAACGCGCGACGGCCGCGCGCGCCCTCTCGTAGACGGCGCGGCGCGCGCGTGAGTCTAGGCGCGGCGTGCGTTCGAGCGTGCGCCGGATGGCGACGGCTTCGAGGCGCGTGACGTGGACGTTAACGAAATGCGCGTCGGTGCAGCACGCGCCCTTCGTCGGGCACGCGCGGCAGTCGCGCGCCGCGTGCTCGAACTCTTTGATGACGTGAGTCTGGAAGGACGCCTTCTCGCGTTTCAGACGCGCCAGCGCCTCGTCCTCCGGGAGTCTTCTCATCGCTTTTCGTAGAGGGCGAGGAATTCCGTGTTGCCGTCCGCGCCGCGGATGGGCGAGGTGACGACGCCGCGCGCCGCGAGCCCCAGACGCTCGGCCGCCCCGCCTACCTCCGCGACGACGCGCGCGTGCTTCTCCGGGTCACGGACGACGCCGCCGCGTCCGACCTCCCCGCGCCCGACCTCGAACTGCGGCTTGACGAGGACGATAGCGCGCCCGCCCGCGCGCAGCAAGGTGACGACGGCCGGCAGAACCTTCGTCGCCGAGATGAAGGAAACGTCCATCACGGCGAGGTCGAACTGTTCGCCGAAATCTTCGGGCGCGAGGTGGCGGGCGTTCACGCCCTCGCGGACTTCGACGCGCGGGTCTGTGCGCAGGCGGTAGTCGAGCTGGTTGCGTCCGACGTCGACGGCGACGACGCGCCGAGCGCCGCGCTGGAGCAGGCAGTCGGTGAAGCCGCCCGTCGACGCGCCGACGTCCAAGCAGACGAGCCCCGCCGGGTCTATCCGAAAATCGTCGAGCGCCTTCTCAAGCTTGAGCCCGCCGCGCCCGACGTAGCGCGCGGCCGGGTCGTCGCTCCCGCGCACGCGCAAGAGGGCGTCGGGCGGGAAAGTCTCCGAAGGCTTCTCCACCCTCTGCTCGCCGACGAGCACCAGCCCCGCCATCACGAGCGCCTGCGCGCGCGTCCGCGACGGCGCCAGCCCGCGCTCCACCAGAAGCTTGTCCACGCGCTCCCGCTTCACGCCTGAACTTTAAAGCGTAACGGCGGCGGAATGAAAGGCCGCGGGTGAAAGTAAAAAGGCGGAAGGACGAGGGCCGTCGTGCCCCTCGTCCTTCCGCCTTTTACCTTTTTACTTTTTCCTTACTCGGGCGGCTGCCCCTCGAAGATGCCGCGGACGCTGTCGACGGCGCGCTCCTCGCGGCGCTGGCGGCGCTCCTCGCGTCGGCGCTGGCGCTCGGCGCGGCGCAGACGCTGCTCCTCGCGCTCGGCGCGGCGCGCGGCGGCCGAGCCTTCGTCGACCGGGCCTTGCGTGTCGTAGACGACGCCGGGGCGCGGCTCGTACCTCGCGCGCGCGCGTTCGTCACCGTCGTCGTCCGTCTCGCGCCCGCGACGCTCCTCGCTGCGCGGCGCGCGCGGCGGCGGGGCGACTTCCGCGCGCTCGCGCTCGCGAGATTCGTCCTCCGCGCGTCGCGTCTCGACCTGCGGCCGCTCCTCTTCACGCGCGTCGTCGTCCGCGTCCTCTTCGACGACGACGACGACGTTCTCGTCGGCGACGGGCGCCGTCGTCTCCGGCGCGTCGGTCACGGGCTCGGCGGGCTGCGCGTCCGTCGCGACGGGCGTCGTCTCCTGCGGCGCGGTCTGCGTCGCGGCTGAAGTCTGTTCGGCGTCGGCGTTGCGCGTCCGCTGGTAGAGCCAGAGGCCGGCGACGCCGCCGACGAGGCCCGTGAGCAGCGAGACGACGATGAGCGCGACGGGCCAGACCGGGGCGCGCTTTCGCCCGCCCGCGTAGTCGGGCACGGGCACGACGACCGAGCTGTGCGGAGTCCCGCCCTCGAACGCGGACGGCGCGAGCGGCACGACGGGTTGCGCCGACTCCTCCGCGACGTCGTTAAAGAACGGCCCCCCGGCCGTCGCCTCCGGGTCGCGCCCCGTCACGTCTTTTCGTTCTTCGTTACTCATCAAACTTTTTTGACGCCCCTCCCGCGCCCGCCCGCGAAGCTTTTATCCGACAATTTCGTTGCAAACCCGATGCGGGCGACCGACGCCCCCGACGGCACACCTTTAGATGCGCCGCGGGGGCCGACAGACGCCCGCGAACTAGCCGCGCGCGCGGGGGTTTTTAAAGGGGAAAGCGTCGGGGAGAGGGGCCTCGTGAACGTCTCAGCCGCGCGCCGTCGGGCGACGCTCGGCCCGGCGCTCTTCGAGCACCTCGACCGACTCGCGGACGCGCGTGTAGATGCCGTCGGCGTCGAGTCCGTACTTGGCGAGGAGGAGTTTCGGGTCGCCGTGCGTGATGATGCGGTCGGGGACGCCCATGCGTACGACGCGGACGCGGTCTAGGAGTCCGTTCTCTTCGA
>DASQDT010000090.1:0-36933 GCA_035634035.1 Pyrinomonadaceae bacterium
GACGGCCGTCACCGTCGAGTACTCGGCCGACGGCACTAACTGGTCAACGACGCCGCCGGCCGCGGCGGGCACAGAGCCGCCCGGCTACAATCGCAACGTCCGCCACGTCCGCTGGCGCTTCACCGGCACGCTGGCCCCGGGCGGGGCCGGTGTTGTCGGCTTCACCGTCCGCATCCGATGACCCGCCCCGCGCCCTCTCGCGCCCTCTCGGCGCTCCTCTTCCTGCTCATCTGCCTCGCGCCCCGCGCCGCGAGCGCGCAGGTCTGCGCCACGCCCGGCAAGGACGGCCCCGCCACGCTCTCCGGCGTCGTCAACACCTACTTCCCCGGCTCGTCGACCGCCTCGGCCGGCGCGACCACCGTCTCGGTCGGCGGCGCGCGCGCCGACGGCGCGTCCCCCGGCATCACCGAGGGCGACCTCCTGCTCGTCATCCAGATGCAGGACGCCGACATCAACTCCGAGAACGGCTCGCGCTACGGCGACGGCGTCAACGGCGGCGACGCGCGCGGCTCGACCAACGTCGCGACGAGTTCGGCCGGCCGCTACGAGTACGTCGTCGCCATGAACAACGTGACGACGGCCGGCGGCTCAGTCCAGATTCGCGGCACGAACGGCGGCGGCCTCGTCAACACCTACACGAACGCCAACGCGGGCACTCAAGGGCAGAGACGCTTTCAGGTCGTGCGCGTCCCGCAGTACTCGTCCGCGACCCTGAGCTCGACGCTCACGGCCGCCCCGTGGGACGGCGCGACGGGCGGCATCCTCGCCTTCGACGTGGCCGGCGCGCTCAACCTGAACTCCGCGGTCGTCAGCGTCGCGGGCCGCGGCTTTCGCGGCGGCGGCGGACGCATGATGAGCGGCGGCACGGGTCAGGCCGCGACCGACCGCGTCGTCATGTCAACGACAAATACGCACGGCTCCAAAGGCGAGGGCATCGCCGGCACGCCGCGCTACACCTACAACTCCGTGACGGGCGCGGTCGAGGACAACGTCTTCGAGGGCCTGCCCAACGGCAGCCACGCGCGCGGCGCACCGGCCAATGCCGGCGGCGGCGGCACTGACTCCGCACCCAACCTCAACGAAGAGAACTCGGGCGGCGGCGGCGGCGCGAACGGCGGCGCGGGCGGGCTGGGCGGGAACACTTGGCGCACCACCTCCGCCACCGGCGGCTACGGCGGCGTGCAGTTCCCGGCCGCGGCCAACCGCCTCGTCATGGGCGGCGGCGGCGGCGCGGGCACGCGCAACAACTCGCCCCTCCTGCCCGTCGCCTCGTCGGGCGGTTCGGGCGGCGGCCTCGTCATGGTGAGGGCGGGCACGGTCTCAGGCTCGGGCGACATTCTCGCCGACGGCGCGGACGCCTATCAGGCGACTCTCAACGACGGCGGCGGCGGCGGCGGCGCGGGCGGTAGCGTTGTCGTAGTGGCGGCGGGCGGCGGGCTCGGGGGCTTGCGGGTTTTCGCTCGCGGCGGCCGCGGCGGCGACGCGTGGCGCAACCAGCCGACGGGCTCCACCCCTCCGGGCGAGCGTCACGGGCCGGGCGGCGGCGGCGGCGGCGGCGTTGTTCTCACGTCGGGCGCGGCGGCCGTCACCGTCACGGGCGGCGCGACCGGCCTGACGACACAGGCCGCCGACTCCTACGGCGCGACCGGCGGCGCGGCCGGCACGAGCTCGACGACGACGGCCGCCTCCATCCCCGGCGCTTCGATGGGCGCGCAGTGTCTGCCGACTCTCTCGGCGACGAAGACGACGAGCACGCCGACCCTCAACAACACCTCTTCGGGCGTCGCCGCCACTTACACCATCGTCGTCTCGAACGTCGCCAACCGCGGCGCGGCCGTCCGCGTCTCCGTCTCCGACACTTTGCCCGCAGGCTTCACCTACGCCTCGACCGGCTCGATAAGCTACACGGGCACGGCCACGCGCACCTCGACGACCGACCCGGCCGCGGGCGACGCCGTCCCCGTCTGGCGCGCCTTCCGCGTACCGGGCGGGAGCAGCGTCCGCATAACGTTTACGGTCAACATCGCGGCCGGCGTCTCCGGCACTTTTCAAAATCCCGCGACGGGCTTTTACGCCGACCCCGTCCGCACGGTCGACACGACGGACGCCAGCGTCTCCTACAACTCGGCTTCGAGCACGGGCGAGGACGTGACGGTCGTCGCGCCCCCGCTCATCAGGCTCGTCAAGAGCTGCGTGAGCCCCGCGAACTGCGAGACGACGCCGACCGGCCACCGCCCCGGAACCGAGCTGACCTACTCGATCACCTTCACGAACGAGGGCGGCCGCAGCGCGCAGAACGTCTACATCGTGGACGTGATTCCTTACAGCGTTGACATGACGAACTCCGTCAACGTGCGGACGACCGAGCTCAGGCTCGGCTCGACCGTCTTCACGCCGAACACGAGCACTCTGACCTTGCCCGCCGCCAACATCCGACACTTCACCGACGCCGTCCCCTTCGGCGCGGTCGCGCCGTGGACGCCGTCCGCGAACTACTCGCCCTCGGGCGCGGCCG
This sequence comes from Pyrinomonadaceae bacterium, assembly GCA_035634035.1. Lineage (GTDB taxonomy): Bacteria > Acidobacteriota > Blastocatellia > Pyrinomonadales > Pyrinomonadaceae > DASQDT01. The sequence continues at coordinate 2,516 of DASQDT010000090.1, forward strand.
GCACGTTCGACCCGGCCGTCACCTTCATCGGCTGGCAGCTCTCCGGCTCGATGCCGCCCAACACCTCCGGCACCGTCACCTTCACCGTCCGCATCCGTTAACGGCCCGACGTTCGCCGCCGCCTTCAGTCCGCCGACAGCTTGTACTGCAAGTTGGTCGCGTGGATGAGCGGCTGCAACTGACCCTGACTCGCGTAGATGGTCAGGTCGAAGACGTACGAGCCGCGGTTCTGCGAAGGCTGATTGTTACTCTGCCAGAAGAGAATCGCCGCCTCGATTTGCGAGACGAAGGTGCTTGAGTTCGGCGCGTACTGCCAATCGCTGAGCGGGTCGAAGCTCTGCGACGGGACGAGCAGGATGGGGACGACCGCGTTCAGCTCGGGCAGCCCCGAAGCGTTCGACGGGCTCGTCGCGAGCGCGTAGGAATAGCCGGCCGCGAGCCGGACGGTGAGCGTGTCCGCGCTCGTCGTCCAAAGGTTCTGCGACGTGAGCAGCGATTGCAGGAACGCGCCGAGCGCCGCGCCCACGCTCGTCGGCGGCGAGCCGATGATAATCTCGGCGTCGGCGAAGACCGACGGGACGGCGTTGGCCGTGAAGCTCGTCAGAGGCGTCTGGTAGACGAACTCGCCGTTGGTCGGCTGCCCGGCGATGAGCGAGAGGTTGCGCGAGATGGAGACGCCCGCGCGCCCGCTCTGGAGCGTCAGCACGTTGAGCCCGCTCTGCTGCGCGGCCGCGTCGAGTCCGCCGCCGCCGAGTCGGAACGAGAAGATTTGCGGCGCCGAGAGCGCGGCCGCCGACGGCGGGATGACATCTTCGCCCGGCGAGGCGGCGAGGACGGCGAGCGTGCCGCCGCCGCTCGCGGCGTCCGCGCCCGCTTGCGCGTAGGTCAAACTCTGAGACGACGGGACTGAGGCGACGGCGAAGGTGCCGTTAAACGACGAGTCGGCGACGCCCGCGACCGAGACGGTGTCTCCGGCCGCGAGCCCGTGCGGCGACTCGGTCGTGACCGTGACTGTTCCCGACGCGCGCACCGCGCCGTTCTGCGTGACGGCCCAAGCGCCGAAGAGGAAGTATTGGAGGAGCGGCGCGTCGGCCGCGATTCCCGCGGGGTAGTTGTAGACGGCCGCGGTGTCGGTCTGCGTCTCGGGCGTGAGCGCTTGGAACGTGCCGCCCGCCTGCTGCTGGATGGCGACGGCCGGCCACATCACGGTCGGGTTCGCCTTCGGCTGCATCGTCGTCGGGTCGACGGACGTGACCGTCAGAGTCATCAGCGTCGGCGTCGCGCCGCCCGTCTGCTGCTTCTGAAGCTGGTAGTAGTAGGTCAGCGTCGGCGGCATGAACGGCGCGCCCATGAGGGTCTGGTTGAAGGAGTCGGCGACCCACTCGACGCACTTGCCGAAGGCGGCGATCGACGCGACGGCGTTCGGGTCGGGCGGCGAGCCCGCCGCGTGGCGCGTCAGCAGGTCGAGGTCGGTCTTGAGCGCGGGCCAGACGGCCATGAACTGCGCGAGCCTGTTGAAGACCTGCGTGAGGTCGAAGCCGCCCGTCTGCGCGCCGTAGGGGAGCGTCGGCGGCCCCGTCGCGTTGAAGGTGACGACGACGAGCGGCGTGTCCTGCTCGGCGTCGTCGTGCTGGTAGACGAAGTCGAAGTCCCACGGCAGGAGCGAGGTGGCGTTCTGCGGCTCGGGGACGGACTGCGCGGCCGTCTGCGCGACGAGCGAGACGGGGCTCGGGTAGGCGCGCAGGGGGATGGGGATGTCCACGTCGCCTATCGAGGTCTGCTTGCCGTCGAGCGGGAGGACGAACTTGAGCCAAGAGGAGCCCTCGTAGCTGCCGATGATCGACGACGGGTCGGGAAGTTCCAACTCGTTTACGACGTACTGCAAATTGAGATTCGCGTGCTTGTGTCCGGCCGGCGCTTTGACGCTGAAGAGGAAGGTCGCGGTCGGCTTCGCCTGCGAGGTCGAGTCGGTCAGCGAGACCTTCGCCGTCGAGAAGCTGAAGGCGTTCGGCAGGGACGGGTCGGCCACGCCGCCCTCGTCGCCGACGATGAGCTTGCCCGACAGGCGCGGCGCGGCGAGCGGGTCGGACGCGCCGGGGTTCGCGACCTGCACGGGCACCTGAACGAGCGTGTCGACCGTGAAGGCGCTCGAAAGCTCTGTGAGCATCGCCTGATAGATGGCGTCGACGGCGTCAGGCTCGGAGCCGCCCGACTGCCCCGCGAGCACGTATTGGAGTCTCTGCGAGAGCGCCTGCGCGAGCCTCTGCTTCTGCTTGACGACGCCCACCGTGCTCGCCGGGTCGAGCGCGTAGGCCGCGCCCGCGTAGGCCGGCGAGAGGAAGGTGTCGACGGCCTGAAGGAACGTGTTGAGCCACGTGTCGAGGTCGACGGCTTGGAAGGTCTGCGCCTGCGCCTGACCCGTGAACGGCGGCTTCTGCCCCGACACGTAAGGGACGACGTTGACGGAGCCTCCCATCAGGGAGGTCGAGAGCGGCGGGAGCGCGAAGTACTGCGTCCCCGCGCCCTCGAAGGCGAACGTTATCGAAGGGCCGTTCGAGTTTCCGAAGTTCGCGGCCCAGATGGTGCTCGCGCTCGCCGGGTCGCCCTCGGCGACGGGGTCGCCGGTCGCCACCTGCAAGCCCGGCAGAGAGTCCTGCAAGTTCGACGCGAACTCGGTGATGGTGAACGGCGCCGAAGGGTCGTCGGTCTGATTCGGCTCGGGCGCGACGCCGTAGGTCGAGGTGACGACGGACGAGACTCCGGCGAAGTCGGGGTCGACGAGGCCGGGGTCGCGCGTCGAGACGACGTTGACGAGGATTTGGAAGACGGGCTCGGTGAACTGCGGGTTGAGCGTCGCGCCGTTCTGCGCGGGCGAGGGCGGCGGCACGGGGACGACGCTCGCCTGCGCGTTGACGAGGTTCGGCTGAGACGCGAGCGCGCTCACCACGTCGGAGACGGAGACGGCGTGGCCGCCGACGGTCGCGCCCTGCTCGGTGACGCGGTTGACGAGCGAGTTCAGCGTCTCGTACTCGTTCGTCGTTAGCTGCACGCCGAAGAGGGTGAACGTCTGGCCCGAGGCGAGGAAGCCGATGGCGGCGGCGTTCGAGGCGGCGACGGTCTGCGCGTCGGTGTTGTAGGCGGAGGCGAGCCCTTCGAGCGAGAGGCTCGTGTTCCGGCCGCCCGCCGCGCCGAGCATCGGCGGCGCGAGCCAGAGGCTTTGCGCGACGACGAGGTTCGGCTGCGCGGCCACGTCCGCGGCGAGCTGCGCGGGCGTGACCGTGACGCCGTACTGCGAGGCGAAGCGCGCGATCAGGGAGTCGAACGTGTCGCCGTCTTGCGTCGACACGGTCTTGCCGCTCGTCTGGTCGGTGACGCTCTGCCCGCCGGCGAGGAGGCCCGGCGCGTCCGCGTTGAGCGCGGCGATGTCGGCGGGCTGCCGGCCGAACTTCTGCGCGATTGAGCCGAGCGTCTCGCCCGACTTCGAGGCGGTGTAGGTCGAGAACTGCGCCGCCGAAGCGTTGAGGAGGACGCCGGGGATGGCGACCTGCGCGCCGGAGACGAAGAGGGCCGACGCGTTCGCCGCGTTCTCGTCGGCGAGGTCTGCGACAGTCACCTTGTTGGCGGCGGCGAAGGTCGTGAGCGTGTCGTCGGCCGCGGGCGGGGCGGGCGACTGGTTGACGCCGACGCGCAGGGCCGTGGTCGGCGCGAAGATGTCGGAGGCCGACTGGTTGAGCGCGGCGAAGCCGCCGAGGTCGCCTCCCGCGTAGGCGTTGGCGAGCCCGAGCAGCGTGTCGCCTTCGGAGGCGAGCACGTCCGTCACGTCGAGCGACGCGCCCGCGACGAAGACGCCTTCGAGGTATTGGTTCGCGTCGGCGACGTTGGCGACGGTCGTGTCGAGTTGCCGCGCGGCGTTGTCGAGGGTGTCGTTCTGGCCGACGGTGTAGGAGAGCGCGCCGAAGGCGAGCGACGCGCCCTGTTGGAGGATGTCCGTGCGGCCGTGGTTGGCGACGGCGACGGCGGCGGCCGAGGCGTGCGCCTGATGCGCGAGCGCGGCGAGCGAGGGCGTCAGCGTACTCGAAGTTCCGCCGCCGCTCTGCGCGTCAGCGGCCGAGGGCTGCGCGTAGGTGAAGTGCGTCTCGTCCGTGACGGAGACGACGGTGAAAGTGCCGTCGAAGGACGAGTCGGCGACGCCCGCGACCGAGACGTAGTCGTTGGCGGCGAGGTCGTGCGGCGATTCGGTCGTGACGGTCACGACGCCGTCCGAGCGCACGGCGCCCGCAGGCGCGGCGGCGATGGCCGCCACCGTGGGCGATGCGGTGACGGCGCGCGCCGTCGCCACTTGTAAGTCGGTGCCGGGGTTGAGCGCGACCGACTTGTTGGCTTCGGCGAGTGAGGCGGGCGTCAGGTTGTACTGCGGCCACTTCGCGGCGATTGATTGGAGCGAGTCGCCCTCGACGGCGGCGTACATCTGCGGGACGGTGAGCACCGCGGAGCCGAAGAGCGCGCTGTAGAGCGCGTTCTGGTTGGCCGTGAAGAGTTGCGGGGCGGTGACGCCGTAGAGCGTCGTGACGGCGGGCACGCTCGTCGTCGCGCCCGACACGTCGAGCGTGACGGCCTGCATGGTGCTGAGCGCGGCGAGGTAGACGTAAGCGCCGGAGGCGAAGGCGAGGAAGGGCGTCTTCGAGAGCGCGTAGCCGGGGTTGTCGCCCTGCATCGAGCGCGCGTCGAGCGTCGTCCGAAGCGTCAAAGCGAAGTCGGGCTGCGCGAGCTGGTAGTAGATGTTCGTGTAGGTCTTGAGGTCGGCGGCGATGGCCGAGAGCGCGGAGGTGACGTCGACGGACGGCGAGGGCGTGTAGCGCGCCTGCTGCATCGTCATGTTGAGTGAGAGCACGGGCGGCTTGCCCGTCACCTCGTAGGAGACGGCGAGCGAGGGCCAGCTGCCGAGGCTCGCGATCTGGTCGTAGTAGCCGACCGGCACCCGCAGCGAGCCGAAGGGCGACTGGAGCGACTGCGCGTTGCCGTAGGTGTCCTGAAGGTTCAGGTTGATGGTGACCTCGTTCAAGTCTTTCGTGCCCGCGGCGTAGCCGACGCCGTTGTAGGGGTCGGACGCTGACGGCGGCAGCGCGGCCGACGTGCTCGCGCCCGCGCGCGGGCCGAACGGGTAGACCGAGAGCATCTGCTGGTAGTACCAGAAGGGGTCGTTCGAGTCGCCCAAGTCGCGCGGCGTGAGGCCGTCGGACTGCGCCTGCGTGCTGTCGGCCGGGGTGGTCGGCAGGCCCTCGCCGCTCGGCGTGAAGCCGCCCGCGGCGGCGACGGAGAAGCCGACGAGGTTGAAGAGAGAGCTGACGATCTGCGCGGGCTGGAGCTGGTCGAGCGGGAGGTTGTCGGGGTCTGGGTTGGCGCGCGTCATCTCGAAGCCGACCGTGCCGGGCGGGACGACGGTCGAGGGCTGCAAGACGCCGTCGGCGAACTGCACGGCCGCGCCCGGCGCGAGGACGGGCGACGTGCTGTTGTTGCCCGTGCTCAAGAGAGTGTTGAGGTCGGGGAAGACTCCGGCCGAGACGATGGAGGCGAGCGTGTCGCCGTAGTCGATGGTGTAAGAGCCTCCGCCGGGCGTCGCGAGCGTCGCGCCGACTTCGAGGAGGAGCGGGACGGCGGCGTTCCAGCCGGCGAACTGTTGGAGCGTGAACTGCGTGCCCCAGTCGGAGTTGAACCCGTTGAGCACGCCCTGAAGGTTGTCGCCCGGCTGGACGGTGTAGGTCGCCGGCTGGACGAAGACCGACGAGGTCGTGGTGTCGATGTTGTCGCCGACGACGGCGCAGTTGTTGAAGGGGAGGATGGCGGCGTCGCGCGTGGCGGCCTGCGAGTCGATGACGACGAGCAGCGAGAGCGTCGCCGTGCCGGCGTCGCCGAAGACCGAGGCGGGCAGCGCCGCGCCGCCGTTCTGGTTGACGTAGCTCAGGTAGAAGCCGCCGCTGCGCGTCACGCTCGCCTCCCACAAGAGCGCGACGAAGTCGGCCGCGTCCGAGACGGCCGCCGCGTAGACGCTCGTCGGGTCGGGGACGGCCGGCGCGTCGCCGCGCGTCGCCTCGTCGCGTTGCGCCTCGAAGGCGGCGAAGAGCGCGCCCGAGCTGTGCGTCAGGGTCGAGAGGTTCGTCTTGAGTATGAAGGTCGAGGCCGGGTTCAGCTCGTCGGAGACGAGGCCCGAGGGGTTGGCGCTCGTCGGGTTCGGCGAGTAGAGCAGGTAGAGCGCGGCGGTCGCGTTGTTCGCGGCGTCGGCCAGATAGTTGTAGACCTGTTGGAGGGTGGCGGCGCCCGCGTCGTCCGCGCCGCCGACGACGTAGAGGTTCGCGAGCGAAGGCGCGTCGGACTCGGCGACGGGCGGCGAGACGGTGAAGTCGATAATCGTCGCCCACGCGTAGCAGTCGGCCTGCGCGGCGACGACGGGCTGGTCGGCCGCGTGGTGCTTGGCGACGACGACTTCGTAGAGGAGCGTCGAGGCGGACTGCTGCTGCGTGGCGACCGAGTCGAGCTGCTGGAGGAGCGAGTCGGGGAAGAGCCAGACGGAGGGGTTGCCGGTCGTGGTCGAGGTCGAGAGGCAGCCCGCGGGCGCGACGGCCGCCTGCCACGCGATGTGATTCTGGAGCGCGACGCGCGGCGGCAGCATCTGGAAGAGCGCGAGGCGCGTGAGCGTCGAGATGCCGGGGTCGAGCGCGGTCTCGGAGATGATCTGCATCAGGTTCTGCTGATCCTGATTTAACGGCAGCGTGACGGAGCCTGACGTGCCGAGCTGAAGCCAAGACGCGCCGGCCGTGTTCGTCAGCGTGATCTGGTAGTTGCTCGGGACGGGGGCGGGCAGGGAGTACTGCTGGCCCGTCAGCTTGAAGAGCGGCTTGGTGCGGATGCCGGCGAGCTTCGTCGGGTCAAGCAGGTCGTCGACCGAGAGGCTCTGGAAGTAGGGGTCGCTCGGGTCGGGCAGGCGCAGGCCCGAGAGCAGGAAGCGCGAGACCATCGCCGAGGCGTTGTTCCACTCGGCCTGCGTGACGAGGTCGGTCATCATCGTCTGCACGTCGATGGACGGCAGGTCGTTGACCGTCAGGGGGCGGCTGACGGAGCCGCCGCCGCTCGTCGCGTCGGGCTGCGAGGCTTGGACGAAGGTGAACGTCAGCGCCGACGGGACTGAGGCGACGGTGAAGGTGCCGTCGAAGGACGTGTCGGTGACGCCCGCGAGGATGACGGAGTTGCCGGCGGCGAGCCCGTGCGGCGCGGCGGTCGTGACGGTCGTCGTGCCGGAGGCGCGCGCCGCGCCGCCGGAAGTTATCTGCCACGTCTGCGGCGCGAACAGTCCTTCGACCGAGAGCGCCGCCTCGGTCAGCTCGTCGAGCGTGAGGTCGAACTTCTGCGCGACCGAGGCGAAGGTGTCGCCCGCGGCGACGGCGTAGCTCAAGGGGACGCGCAAGACGCCCTGCGGCGCGAGCAGTTGCGGCGTCGCGGGGAGAGAGGTGAGCGTCTGCTGGACGACGGCAGGGGTGGTCATCATCGTCGTCGCCATCGAGTAGATGGTGTCTCCGGCCGCGACGGCGCGCGGGACGGGCGGGAGCGTGACGGACGTGCCCGCGGGCTGCGGCTGCGTCGGGTCGGTGACGGTCAGACTCGTGTTGAGCTGAAGCAGCGAGGCGACGTAGGTTTGGATGTCGAACGTCCCCTGCGCGACGGCGAGGAAGTAGGCGGCGACGAGCGTGAGCGTGTCGCCGGTGACGACCGAATAGGTGCTCCCTTGCGCGGCCGCGAGCGACGGCAGACCGACGAGGCCGCCGCCGCTCTTGGCGTCCGACTGCCCGCCCTGCTGGACGGTGAAGGACTGCGCGGTCGGGACGGAGATGACGGTGAACGTGCCGTTAAAGGACGAGTCGGCGACGCCGGAGACTGCGACGAGGTCGCCCTCGGCGAAGTTGTGCGCGGCGGTGGTCGTGAAGGTCGTGACCCCAGAGGCGCGCACCGCGCCGCCGTCGGCGGGCGCGATGACGGCCCCGACCGCGACGGACGCGAGGGCGGCCGCCGTGCCGTCGCCGCTCGCGGCGTCCGCGCCCGCCTGCGCGTAGGTGAATTGCAGGGGGCCGGGGACTGACTCGACGGTGAACGTGCCGTCGAAGGACGAGTCGGCGACGCCCGCGAGGGCGACGCTCGCGCCCTGCGCGAGGCCGTGCGGCGAGGTCGTCGTGACGGTGACGGTGTCGGACGCGCGCGACGCGCCGCCCTGCGCGGCGGGCGCGACGGAGACGGCGAGCGGGAGGTTCGTGCCCTTCACGGTCGGGTTGAGTCGCGCGAGCGCGTCGGCCGTCGAGGCGAAGCCGTTGATGCTGCTGAGCTCCGAGGGGCCGAGCGAGCGCAGGAGCAGGCGGGCGGCGATGAGGTTGAGCGTGTCGTTCGGCTGCGTCGTGTAGGTGAGCGCGCTGAAGGCGACGGGGACGCCGACGTTGTAGATGCCGGCCGTCGCGTTGTTGGCGTCGAGGAGGTCGGCGAGCGTGTAGGGCTTGCCGGCCGAGTCGAGCGCGCCCTCCTGCGCGAAGTCGGAGGCGACGGAGGCGAACGTCTCGCCCGCGCGTATCTGGTGGACGACGCCGGGCAGGGTGAAGAGGGCGCGCGGGCTCAGCACGGGCAAGTCTTGGTTCGGCGAGACGACGCGCGAGGGCTCGGCGTCGAGCGTCGGGTCTTGAACGGCCGAGGCCACGTCCGCGATGCTCATCGCCGTCGTCGGCGTGAACGGGTAGGAGGCGAGCAGGTCGACGGCCGCCTTCACGCCCGCCGCCATCAGCATATTGAAGTACTGCGAGAAGACGACCGTCGCCATCGACTCGGCCGAGTCCTCGGCCGCGAGCGCCTCGTTCGCGCCGCCGTTCTTGTTGCGCTCCTCGTACTGCACCTGAAGCAGACGGAAGTAAGCCTGCACCTTCTCCTGATAGTTTTCGTCGACGCTGTCGAACGAGCCGAAGTCGACCGACGTGCCCGCGCTGTCCGTGAGCGTGACGGCGGGGAAGGCGGGGAAGAGCGCGACGCTCGTCGTGCCGTCGGGCTCGGTGCCGACTTGGAAGGTGAAGTTGGCGGCGAGAAACGCGGTGAGCGTCGCGTAGTCGAAGGCCGCGTCGACGGTCTGGCTCTGCTGCAACTGCCACTGAAGGTCGGCCAGCTGCCCGGCCGTCACGCGCGAGTTGTTGTTCGTCTCGACGTAGACGCCCCACGCGAGCATGGCCTGCATGAGCAGGTTGAAGGGCGCGGACTCGGGGGCCGCGCCGTAGAGCGCGCGGTGCTCGTTGAGCGTCGCGGCGTCGGGCGCGATGGAGTTCTGCGCGGCGAAGAGGAAGACGGCGTCGGCGCCGCCGGCCGCCTGCCCGGCCGTCGCCGTCCCGCCCGACGCGGTCGCGTCCGGCTGCCCCCCTTGCGAGAAGACGAACTGCGTCGTGTTGGGGACGGACGTGACGGCGAACGTGCCGTCGAACGACGAGTCGGAGACGCCCGAGAGCGTGACCGTGTCGCCCGCGTCGAGGTCGTGCGGCGCTGCGGTCGTGACCGTCACGACGCCCGACGAGCGCGACGCGCCGCCCGGGGCGACGGGCCACGACTCCGACTTCGTGAACGCGGGCGTCGCCCAGACGGTGACGGTCTGCGCGCCCTGCGGGAGGACGCAGACGGCCGGCCAGTTCGTCAGGTAGTCGGACGGCGGCGCGGCTTCGAGCATCGAGCGGCGGAGGGCGCGCGAGTAGGTGGCGTGCGAGTGGAGCGGCGCGGGCGCGTGCAAGGTCTGCTGGCCGCGCATCTGCGGGAGCGCGCGCAGGCCCGTCGGGTGGAGTTGGGCGTTGGTGTTCGCGGAGCCGCCGCCCGCGGGCGCGAGCTGCCACGGCGTCGGCGTGGCCGAGCCGATGGTGAACGAGGCGTTGATGGTGGCGTGGAAGCTGAGGTGGATGGTGAAGAAGACTATCTTGACGCTGACGCGGACGCTGACGCCGGCCGAGATGGCGATGAGGATGGGCTTGTGCGACTCGATGGTCAGCGTGACGGTCGCGTAGGCCGTCACGTCGAGGCTCGCCTGAATGATGGCGAAGTTGATGGTCGCGTAGAGTCGCCCGACGATGGAGATCGAGCCCTGAAACCAGTAGTACATCTCGTCGGACGAGCCGTCCGTCGGGCGGAACCACGCGAGGACGCCCTGAAGGATGCCGACGACCGTGACGGAAATCCCGCCCGAAAGTATCCCCTCGTTCACGGTCTTGCCGACGCCGATCGAGAGCGCGACGCCGAACTCGATGACGGGCGAGAACGTGCCGTTCGTAATCTGCGGGACGCGGGTGGAGGTCGCGCCGTCGAGCAGGGCGAAGTAGAAGCCGCCGTAGCCGACGAAGGGGAAGACTTGAATGCAGAAGGAGTTCGAGAAGTCCAAGCCGACGGGGAAGCCGAGGTCGACGCGGAAGTTCCCGTTCGTGTAGATGTCGAGGATGACGACGGGGAGCGTGATGGAGACTTCGCCGAACTGAAGGTTGCGCATCGCGTCGGGCAGCTTCAGCTCGATGTGGTAGACGCCGATCTTGTCCGTGACCTTGCGGTAGAGAATCTCGAAGCTGAGGCCCGCGAAGATTTTGGCCTTCGCGCCGGAGAGCTGGATGAGGATGCCGTAGAGGTTCGGGTCGTTGAAGATGGCGCTGATGGCGAGCGTCCCCATCACGGTGAACTGCGCGCCGACGTGCCAGTTGCTCTGCGCGCTGAAGGCCAAGCCGTTCTGGCCGAACGGCGGGAGTTGCCCCGACGGCGACGGCAGCACCGACTGCCTGAGGGCCGTCATCACCTGCTGCACGGTCGTCAGCTCGACGCCCTGAAAGGCGACGTGCTGGCCGAGGCCCGCGTACTGGAGGTCGAAGAGAGAGCTCCCCTGACCGGGGACGGTCGGCGGGCTCCCGTTCATCGCGTCCCAAGCGAGCGGCGGGTTGGACGACTGCGTGCCGCTACTGTCCGCGCCGAACTGCTGGCCGAGGAAGCTGCCCGAGATGGCGACGGTGACGTTGCTCCCTTGCGTGGCGGTCGCGCCCGTCAGGTAGACGAGCGAGATGGAGTTGATTTTGATGAAGCCGAGGTCGATCTCGGCGTTGTAGGTGAGCGCGACCGAGCGCGGCGTCTTGCTCTGCTGGCCGGGGAGGGTGATTCGGAGGACGAGCGCGTCGAGCTTGATGTCGAGGAACTTGCCCCACGGGTCGGGCAGGCTTATGTCGTAGGTCGGGTCGACGAGGTGGACGAGGTGGTTGAGCATCGAGCCGACCGTCTCGTCGACGAGGTGGAGGCTCAAGACCGTGTCTTTGGTCGGGTCGTTCGTGATGGTGGCGTCGGTCTGGAAGAGGATGGTCCCGAGGCTCACCTGCCCGTCGATGGTCGCCGTGTAGAGCGTCGTCGCGCCGGAGGCGTCGACGCTGACGGCGATTCTCATGTCGTGGATGCCGAGCAGGGGGGTGCCGAAGAGCGCGACGCTGGCCGAGGCCGTCGCGCCGATGGAGAACTGCTTGTTCGGCACGTCGATGGAGATGTAGAAGTCGGCGACCGAGACGGTCAGCAGGTCTTGCGGGACGGCGAGCTTGCCCTCGAAGAGGTCGTTGTTGAGGTCGGCGAGCGAGTAGCTGATGGGCGCGCCGCTCTCGCGCCCGGTGATGAGGAGCTGCGGGAGCTGGATGTCGAGGAGGAAGTTGATGGTCTTGAAGTTGAAGTCGGCCTTGAGGTCGAGCGTCTGCGCGGTCGCGCCGCCCAAGAAGAGGATGTCCCACGCCGCCGAGAGCGTCACCGTGTAGCCGTCCCACATCGTCCACGGCTGGAGCGTGCCGACGCTCAAAGAGATGGACGAGACCGACGCGGTCGAGGGCATGAAGGTCGCGTTGAAGCCGAGCAGGCCGAAGGTCTCGAAGTAGCTCTTGAGCGGCGCGGCCGGGCCCTGAAAGAAGTCGTCCCACGCCGCGCCGCCGACCAGCTCGCCCAACTGCATCAGGCTCGTGTTGATGCCGGAGGAGACCGTGCCGCCGCCGCTCGTGGCGTCGGGCGTGTTCTTCTGCGCGTAGGTGAAGGTCGTCTGGGTCGGGGTCGCCGCGACGGGGAACGTGCCGTTGAAGGACGAGTCGGAGACGAAGGCGACCGTGGCGTAGTCGCCGGCCGAGAGGCCGTGCGGCGCGGCGGTCGTGACGGTCGTCGTGCCGGAGGCGCGCACCGCGCCGCCCGAGGCGATGGCGACGGGCGTGCCGTGGAAGGGCGTGACGGAGAGGACGAGCACGGGCGGGCTCGTCGTGTTGACGGGGAGCTGCACCTGTATGTCGAGCGGGAGCTGCCCCTTCTGGCTCGTCTGAAACTGCACGTCCGCGCCGAGGTAGAGCGACGTGATGACGGTCGAGCTCTTGTCGGTGACGACGGGCGTCAGGGCCACGCCGGCGAACGAGTCCTCCATCGTGATGTTGACGCTGTCGGTGCCGAGCCGCTTCTCGGCCCCGATCTGGGCTTGGAGGTCGAAGGCGAAGCCGCCTTTGCCGCGCGTGAGCGCGCCCTTCAGGGGGTATTGGTCGGAGACGCCGAGGAGGCTGGCGACCGTCTCGAAGATGCCGTCGAGCGTGAGCGTCGCGGCGAAGCTCAGTCCCGCGGCGGGCTGACCGGACGCGCCGGTCGAGAGGACGAGCACGGGGCCGTCGAACGTCAGGTCGTCGTAGATTTGGTTGGCCAGCTCGGGGAAGCTCTGGCTGAAGACCCAGTCGGCGTCGCCCACGGGCGTCTGCCGCGTCCAGACCGTGAGCACGATGTCGGTCGTGTCGGGGCCGGTGATGAACTCGACCTGCGCCTTGCGGCCGTCGAGCGAGAGGAAGGAGTCGCCGCCGGCCGGGACGGTGGCCGCGAGCGTGAAGCCCGACGGCGAAGGGCTCGGCGGGATGTCCGAGGGGCTGACGACGAGGACGACGGTGCCGTCCGCGCGGACGAGGTTCTCTTTGACGAGCGCGTCGAGGCCCGACGTGCCGATGGTCGTGTCGTTGAGGCGAATCTCGTGGGGAGACTCCGAGGACTGCTGGAGCAGGAGTTGCGCGAGTGCCTGTGAGTTCATGTTCGGGGTCTCCTCGAAACCATCCCTCGGCTCGGTCGGCCGGCTTCAGATGAGCATGAAGACGGGCAGGTGGTCGCTCGTGCCCTCGCCCGCGGGCGGGCCGATGTGGCCGAAGTTCCAGCGCGCGCGGAAGGCGTTGAGGCGCGGCAGCACGTCGACCGTCCCGCCGCCCTGCGCGGCCGAGTTGGCCGCGTCCTTCTGCGCGTAGGTGAAGGTGGTCGCGCCCGGCACCGACACGACTTGGAAGTCGCCGTTGAAGGAGTTGTCGGAGACCCCCGCGACGGTGACGAAGGTGCCCGGCATGATGCCGTGCGCCGCGTTCGTCGTGATGGTCGTGACCTCGTTCTGGCGCGACGCCCCGCCCGGCGAGTTGGCGATGTTGACGGTCTTGCTGGCCGGGAACATATTGGTGTTGAGCGCGGGCAGCTGGAGCTTCATGTCGGAGGTGAAGGCCGGCAGTCCGGGCGCGGCGACGCCCGAGACGCGGTCGGCGACGACCGAGGCCGGGTTGGGGGGGATGGCGCCCGTGCCGTAGGTGACGAAGGCGTAGTCGTAGACGGCCTGCTTGAGGTAGAGGTCGGGCCGCGCCGCGTAGCGGGAGTAGAAGACCGAGGGCGGGTACTCGTTGTTGACGAGGTAGAGCGGCATCAGCGTGTGGCCGTCTTGCTGGAACATGGAGAGGTCGTGATCCTCGGCCGCGGAGGTGTCCTTCAGGAGGTTGAGGTTGAAGTCGCCGGCGAAAATCGCCACCTGATTATTCGCCGGCTGCCACAGCGCCGGGTACATCGAGCCGAGCTGGATGAGCGCGGCCCGCGCCTGCGTCGGCTTGGTGTGGACGGAGAAGAGCTTGATGTACCTCCCCATCCCCCCGAGCTCTTGGAAGGTCGTCAGCACGGGCCGCCGCGCGTAGTTGGTCTTCTCCGGGTCGGCGAGCACCACCAGCTTGCCGTCCGAGTTGACGGCGTTGAGGAACGGGGCTCTGGTGAAGGCCGCGCCGCCGGGGACGCACGTGTCCCACGGCGACGGGTAGCCGCCGGCCTTCGACGGGTCTTGGCCCGGCGCGATGGGCGGGCCGTTCGGCGACGCGCTCGGCCACCACCACGGGCCCGTGAAGTTCACCCGGTCGTTGCGCCAGAAGACGCCGACGGCCTCGGTGTAGGTGCTGCTCGCGTGTATCTCGCGCGGGTTGACGCGCAGCGGCGGCACCAGATACCAGTTGGGCGAGAGCATACTGCGCATCTGGGCGAGGAGGTAGACGAGGCCGTCGGGCCCGCCGCCCGAAGCCAGCTTCCCGACGTCGCCCTGACTGCTGCGGACTTCGAGGACGACGAAGACGTCGGGGTCGGCCTGCTTGACGGTCGAGAGGATGTAGAGGAGGTTGGCGAGCGTGCGCATCTGGTTGGCCGTGCGCTCCTGCTCGGACGCGCCCGAGTCGTCGTTGATGCGCGACTTGGTGAAGAACTGGATGTTCCAGACGAGCAGGCGAAACGACATCTTCGACTCCCTCGCCGCGCCTCAGACGGAGGCCGGCGGCAGCGCCCCCTGATTGTTCGGGAGCTGGTTCTGGTTGGGCTTCTGCGGGTTCGCCTGCGGCTTGGCGTAGGCCGCGTACCAGCCGAGCGTCGTGTCGCCGCCCGCGCCGTAGGAGCTTTGGCCGGGGTCGCCGAAGAGGACGAAATTGACTTGGCCCGTCGGCGGGAAGGTGAAGCTCAGGAACTTGAACCCGATGTTGTAGAGGACGAGGATGTAAGCGTTCTTGTCCGGCAGCGCGACGATCTCCAGAGTCTTGAACGTGATGTCGAAGATGCCCTCGATGGTGATGGCCCGCTTCGACCCGCTCGAACCCGGCAGCTTCAAGCCCGTGAAGACCTTGTAGCTTGCGCCGCCGCCCGTCGGACTCCACGCCGCGCCGAGCGTGGCGACGAAGCCGGCCTGCGCGGCCAGAGCGCCCGGCGAGCCCAAGTTGAGGTTGAAGTTGAGCGAGTACCACGGGAAGACGAGCGCGCTCTGCGCGAGCGGCGTCTGGAGGCCCATGAAGCCGAGGTCGGTCGGCGCGACGCCCGCCTCGGCCTGCGTGAAGCCGTTGACGGTGAGCGGGAAGTGGTTGAAAAAACTCCCGTCGCGCGCGACCGAGTCGGCCATGTCGAACGAGAGCTGCGAGGCGTCGAAGGCGAAGGTGGGGAGGGCCGGCAGCGCCTCGGGGTTGAAGTTCATGTCGATGACGAGGTTGCCGAAGTTGAGCCCCGAAGGCGTGGTGACGACGGCCGCGCCGCCGCCGCTCGTCGAGTCGGCAAGACCCGCCTGCGCGTAGGTGAAGCTCTGCGGCGTGACGGACGTGACGGCGAACGTGCCGTTGAAGGACTTGTCCGCCACGCCGTAGACGGTGACAGGGTTCCCGGCCGAGAGGCCGTGCGGCGCGGCGGTCGTGACGGTCGTCGTGCCGGAGGCGCGCACCGCGCCCGACGGCGCGGCCGCCACCTGCCACGTCGGCCGCCCGAACGAGAAGAGGTCGAAGCCGCCGAGCGCCTTGAAGTCGAGCAGGCCCCAGAGGACGAACTGCGAGGCGGTCTCGGTCGCCGTGTCCTCGGACGTGACGGTGACGAACTGCCCCTTCGTGATCTCGACGGCGTTGAGCACGTCGCTCCCCATGTCGAAGACCGAAGCGTCGTCGGCCTTCGTCTGGAAGATGTAGGACTCCTGCACCTGACCGCCGACGACGTGCTTCTGGTAGACGCCGTACATTCGGAGCACGTTGTCGGGCCGGTTTTCGAGCGCGGCCGGCTCGCCGAAGAGGCTGTTGATTTGCAGGTCGATGATGCTCGAAAACCCGGCCACGTCGGAGTTGAGGAAGAGCACCTTCAACTGCTCGACCTGAAACTGGTAGCCGAGGTCGGTCGAGCCGAGCGCCTGCGGGGCCTTGTAGTTGATGAGGCCGAAGATGGACGAGTCCGAGATGGAGAGGTCGGCCGGCGACGCGGGGACGTTGATGAGCGAGGCGTTGATGCCGACGTGGTGCGCGAAGAACTTGCTCTGGTCGATGCCGACGGCGAGGCCGGCCAGCTCGGGCGGCAGCTCCTGCACCGGGGCCATCGCGTTGAGCATCAGGACGCCGTTCCAGCTCGGGTTCTGAACCGCGTCGAGGAAGGTCGCGAAGTCCGGGTCGCTCGACGCCTCGGCCTCGGCGATGATGGCCTTGATGGCGGCCGAGGTGTCGGCGGGCGACTTGTTGAAGGTCGCGGGCGCGCTCCAACTGCCGGTCTGCCCGGCGAGGTCTGAGAGGCTCTGGTTGAAGAACTTGACGATGATGATCGTCCCGTAGTTCGTCCACGGCGAGGGCGACTGCGAGTCGGGCGGCGCGGGGTTCAGCTCGAAGTTCCACGTCTCGGAGGCGTCGGCCCCGATGGTGATGCGCGAGTAGTCCTTGAGCAGGTAAGGCTCGACCGAGACGGGGTCGGAGATGACGAGGAAGAGCTTGTTGCTCTGGAAGGCCGAGAGCAAGTCGCCGCTCACGCCCTTGAAAAGAAACTGCTGCGTCTCCCCCATCTGCGCGAGCACGATCTCGTCCCACTGAGTCGTCGAGCCGCCGGCGACGTAAGTCGCCAAGAGCCCCTGCGGCGTCGTGCTGTAGCTGCTTTGTAGAGACATCGGCGCGGGCGGCTCGTCGGTGCTGGCGTGCGCCGGGTCGGCGGAGGCGAGCGGGCGCGCCGTCGCCGTCGCGGCGGGCGGCGAGTTCTTCAGCGCGAGACGCCGCGCGGGGCTGACGACCTGCGACTCCATCTGGCGCAGAGGCGCGAGGTCTTGCCCGCCGAGGCCGGCGTAGGGGAGGAGCGGGAAGGCGTTGGCGGAGGCGGGCGCGGCGAGCGTCGCGGCGTGGACGGGGACGGCCGCGAGCGCGGGGATTTGGACGCCCGGCGGCGGGCTCAGGTTGTAGTTGTAGAGGATGGACTGGTCGGGCTGCGCGTAGTAGGCGAGCGTCAGGCCGCCGGAGCTCGCGCCCGCCTGACTGACGAAGGCGTAAGAGGTCGTCGGCGGCGTGTTCGTCGTGAACTCGGTGTAGCCGGGCGGCTGGCCCGGGTAGAAGCCCTTGCCGTAGGCCGCGCCGCCGGGGAAGAAGGAGACGATGCTCGCGCCGCCCGAGTTCAACTGCACGTACTCGACGCCCGAGAGCCCGCACATCATGTCGACCGTCCCGGCGCGCGTCGTCTGCAAGGTGAAGTCGCCGGCGGGGACGAGGTAGAGCGGGTCTTGCGGCGTCGGCGCGCTGGCCTGCCGGTTCGCGGCGAAGACGAGCGCGGCGAAGCCGGTGGGCGCGGCCGCGCCGGTGAGCGGGACGAGGCTGAATTGGTCGCCGAGCGTCGAGCTGAAGTTGGAGGCGACGGCCGCGGCCTCGCCCGCCTGCCCGGCGTCCGCGCCGTTGAAGGCGAGGAAGGTGCGCGCGGGCGCGAGCGGCGCGAGCGGGTCGAGGCTGGCGTAGAGCGCGAGCGTCTGGGCGAAGACGGGGTAGCGCAGAGAGGCGAGGAAGAAAGAGCCGTCGCTTGAAGTCGCGCCCGGGTTCGCGGCGTCGAGCGGCTCGGCGTAGAAGTAGCGCAGGCTAACGTCGAGGTCGGTCTGGTTCTGCTCGGTCAGTTGGAGCGTGAACAGCAGGCAGCCGGCGAGGTGCGTGGTGAAGGGGAGCGTGAGCGACGCGCCCGTCGTGCCGGCCGAGTGCGCGCCCCACGCGGCGAGGAGCGAGAGCGTCTGACCGGCGGGCGGCGTGAAGGTGAAGGCGAAGTTCGCGGCGTCGGGCGAGACGGTCGTGCCCGCGGGGACGCCGAGCGAGACGCTGCCGAGCGCGAACGAGACGGGGAAGGAGGTGACGTCAGCGCCTTTGCCCTGCGGCTGCGAGACGGCGACGGTCGTGCCGGCGAGTATCCCCGACGCGTCGAGCGCGCCCAACCAAGCGAAGCGCGCGCCCGACTCGCGCGGGTCGGCGAGGTAGGCCCACGCGGCCGAGGCGAAAGCCGACTCCGTCCCCGCGGGGAGCGGCGCTTCGAGGAAGACGTACGTGCCTGAGAACGACGACCAAGAGTCGGCGAACGCGATGGCCGCGGGCGCGTCGGTCGCGTCTTGCGGGAGGAGGTAGAGGAGCGTGCGCGGCGCGGCGTCGCCGTTGTCGGCCGCGAAGTAGAGTTGGGGGACTTCCGTCCCCGACTGGCTGAACTGCATCGGTGAAGTCCCCCCAGAGTGTCGGGCGCGCCCGAAGGACTCGCTATTGCAGGCTGAGCGTCACGCTGTCGCCGGCGATGAGCGGCACGTCGAAGACGGCGGGCGGGATGGTTCCGCCCGGCAGCGGCTGCGGGAACAGGTTGATGGGCGCGGTCGCGCTGTTCTGGACGGCGGTCGTCGGCCGCCGCACGCCGACGAACTTCGGCTGCGCCGTGTTGAGCGGGACTGCGGCGTAGCGCTCGACGATGTTGGCGATGGTCGTGCCCACGGGGACGTATTCGAGCGTCGTCTGGTTGTAGGCCGAAATCCAGATGGGGATTTCGGGGACGACGACCGAGCGGCCCGAGAAGATGGCCGTGACGTTCGGCGTCTGACCCGTCGCGCCGCCGGTCGAGCCGGGTGTGGCCGCGTAGAGCTGGCCGAGCGTGGCCGCGCCGACGAGCGCGACGTTGTCGGCCGTCGTGAGGTCGCCCGGCTGCGACGGCGCGGAGACCGTCTGCGGGTAGAAGAGTCGCCAGTAGGCGCGCGCGCCGGAGACGGGCGCGAGGTCGAAGAGTCCGCCCGCGACGACGGGCGACAGCTGGCCGCCCGAGACGGTCGGCGTGCGTATCGCGCCGAGGAACGGGTCGAAGGTCAGGTTGCGCGCGCCGGCGGAGGCCGGGGGGACTGAGCTGACGTAGTAGGAGAAGCGGCCCGCGCCGACGTAGCCGTTCATCCGCGAGCCGGGCGTCAGAAACTGGCTCGCCTCGGTCTCGACCCGCAGACGCATACCGGGTCGGATGTCGACGTAAGGGATCGTCTGTGCGGCGAGGCCGGTCGAGAGCGAGTAGCGGTAGAAGAGCGACTCGACGGGCGAGGCCGGCAGGTTGTCGGCGACCTGCTGGCCGATGATCTGCGTCGCGCCGGGGACGAGCGTGCCCTGAAGCTCGAACTGCGATTCGACGTTCTTGAGGAAGTCGACGAAGTTCGCCATCAGCGTCGCGCGCGAGGCGGCCGCGCAGTTCCACATATTCTTGCCCGTCAGCGTGACGGAGGCGACGCCTTTGGCGAGCGACAACTGAAAATCGGTGTTGCCGTACGAGCCGGTGGCCGTCGAAGACGGGCTGAGGTACTGAAGCTGAAGCGGCTGCGACGGCTGCTTGTAGGTGAACGACGGCGGCAGAAGGTAGACGGCGCTCTGACACGCGTTGTCCGCGCCGGTGAAGAAGGGGAAGACCTGATAAGAGTTGGAGACGGGGGTCGGCGTGGGCAGGGCGGCGGCAGAGAGATTCATGGCGCGATGGAGGCGGGCGAGACCGCGCGGCGGCGCTCGCCCGCTTCCCTCCTTGTGGCTGAGTTGTGAATAGTGAGGCGAGGTCGGGAGTTCGGGGGACGCCTCCGGCCGGGCCTCACGCGGCCCGCCGGGACGCCCCGCGCGGCTTCGTCGCTACTTGAGCATCTTCATTTCCTCTTTCGTGGCCGGCGCGCCCTCGAATGACTGCGACGTCCCCGGCTGGCCGGTCGCGTCCGTCGTCCCCGAGACGAGCACGACCTCGTCGAAGAAGATGTAGAGCTGGAGGTCTTGGGACAGGTTGTAGGTCGTCGAGGGGATGTTGATCGTGTAGACCAGCGCCTGACCGCCGGTGGAGGGGAAGTTGACGAGCAGGCTGTTCTGGCCGCCGAACTGCGCGACGCCGGGGTTGCCGGGCGAAGGGTTGCGCGCGACCGTCTGCGAGTTGGGCGCGTAGGCGTTGGTCGAGGCCACGCCGTTGATGGAGTTCAGCGGGTACTGGTTGAGGAAGAGGCCGATCTGATTCGGGGTGGCGTTGAAGATGTAGACGTTGCCAGTTGCCATGGCGGTTCCTTTCTGAGTAGGAGCTTGGTGGAGAGTTGGGCCGGCGAGGCGGCCGCCCATGTGTTCCCTGCCGCGTGCCGGCGCGAGACCCTTGCGGGCGGAGAAGTGTGCGCGGCACTCGAAGAGTTCAGAGCTGTTTTCAAGGGGCCGACGGCCCGACCGTAAAACCCGACCTTAAGGATGAGAAAGCAAGAGACGGCGAGGGGCGCGTCGGAAGCTTTGTTTTATAGTGAAGCTGAAATGTAAATGAGCAGCGATTGTGTGGTGACGCGAATGCTAGCACAGAACGCGACGGTGTCAAGAGTATTCGCCCGCGCCGCCCGACGCGCGCCCGACCCCGCGCCGCCGCTTGACTTTATTCGCGGCGTGAGTAAGATGGTCGCGCTTTGAAGTTGATTGAAGGGACACCCCGACACCGTCCCGGCATCGAGCGCACCGCTCACGTCTTCCTTCACATGGTAGTTGTGAGATGTTTGTCGTAGCTGCTTGACCCTCCCCGTGGGGCCGGCCCGCGCGCCACTCGCGCAAGCGGCCGGTTGCTCTCAGTCTTCAATTCCCAACAGCGCACAACCTAAGCCGCCGCGGCAGTCGAGCGCACGGGCGCGTCTCCGACCCTAGACGCGCGCCCGCGCGCCTCCCTTCGAGTCCGCGTCAGCGCCCACACGTCAAACGGCCGCGCCGCGCCGCAAGCCCCGAAGCGCGCGGGACGGCCGTCCGACACGGGACGCGCGAGGCGAAACCCCGTCCGCCTCGCCGCGCCCGCCGCCCACGCCCGAACTGTGTTCGCCCCGAGCGCCTAACCCCGTGCCCTAAACTCCAACCCCAGTTTTAACTAGGAGAAAGTCCGTGAACAGCACCCCTCATCGCAGAGCCTCGTCCGTCATCCTCGCGGCCCTAATGATCGCCGCGCCCTTCGCACAGCTCGCACGCCCCTCAAGTCTTCATGCACGGACGCAGGCCGCGGGCCGCGTCAAGACGAACGCGCGCGCAGCCGCCGCCCCCGCGGCGCGCGCCCCGCTCGCGCCCTCCACGACGGGCGACGCGTCGGCCGCCGACTCGTCGCGCATGAGCGAAACCTACGGGAAGCTCCCCCGGAGCTTCGAGGCCAACCGCGGGCAGGCCGCCTCGGACGTTGAGTTCGTCTCGCGCGGCGGCGGCTACAGCCTGTTCCTCACCTCGCGCGAGGCGGTGCTCTCGCTCGGCGACGAATCGAACGAGGCCGGCGAAAAGCGCGGCTCGGACGTGCTGCGCATGCGCCTCGTCGGCGCGAGCCGCGACGCGCGCCCGAGCGGTCTTGAGAAACTCGGCGGCACGGTCAACTACATCATCGGCAACGACCCGGCGAAGTGGCGCACGGAGGTTCCGACCTACGCGGGCGTCGAGTACCCCGAAGTTTATCCGGGCGTCGACCTCATCTACCACGGCAGCCGCCGTCAGCTCGAATACGATTTCCGCCTCGCGCCCGGCGCCGACCACCGCCGCATCCAGCTCTCGTTCGCGGGCGCGGAAGAGGCGCGCGTCGACGAGCAGGGCGACCTCGTCCTGCGCACCGCGCGCGGCGGCGAGGTGCGACAGCACAAGCCTTTCACGTATCAAGAGGTGGACGGCGCGCGGCGCGAAGTCGAGAGCCGATACGTCCTGCGCGGCGGCCGCGTCGGCTTCGAGTTGGGAGACTACGACCGCGCGCTCCCGCTCGTCATCGACCCCGTCATCACCTACTCGACCTACCTCGGCGGCACGAACGGCGACAGCCTCACGGACATGGCCGTCGACCCGGCCGGCAACGTCTACGTCTACGGCTCGACCAACTCGCTCGACTTCCCGACCAACAACGGCGCGGTCATCCCGACCGCCCCGCAGGGCGTCAACAACAGCAACCTCTTCATCGCCAAACTCAACGCCGAGGGCACGGCCTTCGACTACTGCACCTACATCGGCGGCGCGGGCAGCGACTCGCCGGGCGGCATCGCCGTCAACGCGGCGGGCGAGGTCTACGCGACCGGCGGCACGCTCTCGACCAACTTCCCGACCGCCAACGCGCTCTGGCCCAACGACCCCGACGCGGGCGGCAACGAGTTCGGCGACTTCGTCGACGCCTTCGTGCTCAAGCTGACGGGCGACGGCTCGCAGTTCGTCTACTCGACCTACCTCGGCGGCGCGAGCCGCGGAATGTCGCCGAGCGGCATCGTCACCGGCCCCGACCGCGGCGACCACATCGCCGTCGACTCCGAGGGCAACGCGTGGGTCGGCGGCACGACCACCTGCCCCGACTTCCCCATCACGCCCGACGCCCTGCACACGACGAAGGGCCCGAGCAACGCCTTCATCACGAAGTTCGACCCCGCGGGCACGACCGTCATCTACTCGACCTTCATCCGCGGCAACATGAGCGTCCGCGGCGTGGCCGTCGACGCGGCGGGCGACGCCGTCATGGTCGGCGGGGTCGGCAACGACTGCACAGTCTTCGGCTGCCACATCCTGCCGAGTCTGCCGACGACCGCGGGCGTCATCCAGCCCACCTACGCGGGCGGCGGCGACGGCTACGTGCTCAAGTTCCGCAAGCTCAAGAACACGCGCGCCATCAGCGCGCTCGACCCCTCGACGCAACTCGCCTTCGGCACCTACCTCGGCGGCACGAACGGCGAGAACCCGCAGGACGTCACGTTCGACTCCTCCGGCAGCATCTACATCACGGGCGGCACGACCTCGGCCAACTACCCCTCGACGGCCGGCGTCTTCCAGCCCGCCTATCAGACTTCCAACAACGGGCGCAACACCGGCTTCCTGACGAAGATGGCGGGCGACGGCACGGCCATCATCTACTCGACCTTCTTCGGCGCGAACGAGGGCACGCCCGGCGAGGCCGTCGCCGTCGACTCCTACGGCAACGCGACCGTCACGGGGCAGGGCAACAGCGGCTACCACGTCACGCCCGACGCCATCCAGCCCGTGCCCGTGCAGTCGAGCGCCGAGGCTTTCGTCACGCAGTTCAACTCGGCGGGCAGCGCGCTCGTCTATTCGAGCTTCATCGGCGGGCGCAACGCCGACGCGGGCGCGTCCGTCGCCGTCGACTCGCAGAACAACGTCTACGTCGCCGGCACGACGGGGTCGCCCGACTTCCCCATCGTCAACGCGGCGCAGCCCGTCTACCGCGCCTTCAACGACGCCTTCATCCTCAAGATGACCGGCTTCAACGCCCCCGAGCCGACCCCGACGCCGACGCCGGAAGCGACTCCGACGCCCGAGCCCACCCCCGAACCGACCCCCGAACCCACTCCCGAGCCGACGCCTGAGCCGACTCCGATTCCGACGCCTGAACCGACTCCCGAGCCGACGCCGATACCGACGCCGATACCGACGCCCGAGCCGACTCCGACGCCTGAGCCGACGCCCGCGCCGACGCCCGTCCCCGTCATCAACGGGAAGATCGTCTACACGGCGCGCGCGAACGGCGTCTCCGACGACATCTACACGATGAACCCGGACGGCTCCTTCCAGACTCGCGTGACGACGAACACGGCCGCCGACTTCTCGCCGTCCGTCTCGCGCGACGGCTTGAAGATAGTCTTCGTCAGCCAGCGCGACGGCAACTCGGAAATCTACTCCATCAACTCCGACGGCACGGGCGAGACGCGTCTGACGAGCGACGCCGCGCAGGACACCAGCCCCGCCTTCTCGCCCGACGGCTCGAAGGTCGTCTTCGTCTCCACGCGGCAGACGGGGCAGGACAACCTCTTCGTGATGAACTCGGACGGCTCGAACCCGACGCGACTGACCTTCACGGGCCTCAGCCAGTCGCCCGCCTTCTCGCCCGACGGCACGAAGATAGCCTTCACGAGCTTCCGCGCCGGCGTCAGCAGTTGGGAAGTCTTCGTGATGAACGCCGACGGCACGAACCTCGTCCAAATCACGACCAACGCCGTCGCCGACTGGACGCCCTCTTGGTCGCCCGACTCGACGCGCCTGCTCTTCGGCCGCTCGGTCGGAGACCCGATGGCCCCGAACTACGAAATCTTCGTCATCAACGCGGACGGCACGGGCGAGGCGCGGGTCACCGACGGCAACACGCGCGAGGACTCGAACCCCGCGTGGTCGCCCGACGGACAGAAGGTCGCCTTCAGCAGCACGCGCGACAACTTCCTCACCTACGACGTCTTCTCGATGAACCTCGACGGGACGGGCCTCACCAACCTGACCATCAGCAACTCGCGCAGCGACCTCGACCCGTCTTGGGCGGTCGCCCAGTACGTCCCGCCGACGCCGACGCCGACGCCCTTCCCCGCGCCGTCGCCGCGCCCCTCGAACGGCGTCATCGCATTTGACAGCTACCGCGACCACAACCTCGGCGAGATTTACACCATCAACCCCGACGGCACGAACCTGACGCGCCTGACGAACAACGCCGAGGGCGACGGCGGGCCGCGCTACTCGCCCGACGGGACGAAGATCGCCTTCTCGCGCTCGTCCTACATCTACGTCATGGACGCCGACGGCACGAACCAGCGCGTCCTCAACGCGACCGCCCCCGGCGGCGGCGCGCGCTGGTCGCCCGACGGCACGAAGATAGCCTTCGGCATCTCCTCGCAGGACGGCGGCGGTCAGGACATCGCCGTCGTCCACGCCGACGGCACGGGCTACGTCCGCCTGACGAACGCCGCCGGCCCCGACGTCAACTTCGTCTGGTCGCCCGACTCGACGCGCATCGCCTACGAGAACTGGAACGACGACGAGATTCACGTCATCAACTCTGACGGCACGGGCCACGCGAACCTGACCAACTCGACGCAGGAGGAGACCGGCCCGACGTGGTCGCCCGACGGCTCGCGCATCGCCTACTCGCGCTTCCGCGGCGTCTCGGAAATCTACGTCATGAACGCCGACGGCTCGAACCCGCAGCCGCTGACCTCCGCGACGAACGACACCAACCCCGTCTGGTCGCCCGACGGCTCTTCAATCGCCTTCCGCAGTTGGCGCGAGGCCGGCGTCGCGCGCCTCTACGTGATGACCTTCTTCGGCGACAACGAGCGGATGGTGACCGACGGCGGCGTCAACCTTCAGGCGCAGATGGAGTGGTCGCCCGACTCGACGAAACTCCTGTTCCGCAACGCGCCGGGCGGCGCGTCCGAAATCAACGTCGTCAACATCGACGGCACGGGCCTCATCAACCTGACGAACCACCCGGCCTTCGACAACGGCTTCAGCTGGCAGAACAGCGCCGGCATCCCCGCGCCGACGCCCACTCCGACCCCGACCCCGCTGCCGACGCCCGAACCGACCCCGACGCCCGCGCCGACTCCGACTCCGACGCCCGCGCCGACGCCCTCGCCGACGCCCGTCCGGCCCGCCAACGACAACTTCGTCAACGCCGAACAGCTCGCGGGCGAGTACGGCACCGTGACGGGCAACAACTCGACCGCCTCGAAGGAGGAGGGCGAGCCCGCGCACGCCGGCAACACGGGCGGGCGCTCCGTCTGGTACAAGTGGACTGCGCCGTGGACGGGACTCGTCGAGTTCAACACGCGTGAGAGCAGCTTCGACACGCTCCTCGGCGTCTACCGCGGCGCGAGCGTCGAAGGGCTCACCGAGGTCGCGTCGAACGAAGACGCGCGCCCCGGCGTGATGACGAGCGCGCTCATCTTCTCGGCCGAGGAGGGCGTCACCTACTTCGTCGCCGTCGACGGCTACAGCGGCGACACCTTCGGCCAGACGGGCGTCACGCTCAACTGGAACCGAGTCTTCCACCCCGAGTTCCCGAACCCGACGCCGACGCCGAAGCCCGACAACAAGATCGCCTTCGTGCGCGACGCGGAGGTGGGCGGCGGCTCCGACATCTTCGTGATGAACTCCGACGGCTCCGGCCAGACGAACTTCACGAACACGCCCGACGAGAACGTCTACGACCAGCACCCGGCTTGGTCTGCGGACGGGCGCGACCTCGTTTTCGCTTCCAATAACTTCGGCGGCGACTCCGCGCTCAGGATGATTAGCTACGACGGCAACGGCCTGCGGACGCTCTCCGTCGCGCCGGGGCGCGTCACCGACCCGGCGTTCTCGCCCGACGGCCGGCGCGTCGCCTACGCGCGCCAGACGGCCGACGGGACGCGCGCCATCCACGTCGTCGACTGGGACGGCACGACCGTCACGCCGTTGACGACGGGCGGCGGGCGCGACGACTCGCGGCCCGTCTGGTCGGCCGACGGGACGAAGATCGCCTTCGAGGCGCAGGACTGGAGCACCGGCAACACGGAGGTCTACGTCGTCAACGCGGACGGCACGGGCGCGCCCGCGAACGTCTCGAACAACGCGTCGGCCGACACCGCGCCGCGGTGGATTCCGGGCACCAACCGCCTCTCCTTCATCAGCCAGCGCGACTTCAAGTCGCTCGTCTACGCGGCCGACGCCGACGGCTCGAACCTCGCCGTCGTCACGCAGCCGAACGGGCTCGAAGAGTTTTACGAGCACGCTTGGTCGGCCGACGGGACGAAGCTCTCGCTCATCACCTACAGCACCAACCACTACCACGTCCTGACGGCGAGCGCCGACGGCTCGAACCGCTTCACGCTCGCCTCTCTCGCGCAGCAGCCGACCGAGGTGGCTTGGTCGCCGCACGGCGCTTGGGTCACCTACCTCGCGCCGCAGAAGGGCACGGGCGTGCCCGACATCATGATGGCGAGCACGTGGGACGTGAACGGCCGCTACAACTTCACCGCGAGCGCCACGGGCGAGCACTCGCACCGCTGGCAGCCGCGCGCCATCGGGCCGCCCGACCCGAACCCCTCGCCGACCCCGAACCCGACGCCCGATTACGTCGACGGCCGCATCGCCTTCACCAGCGAGCGCGACGGCAACCGCGAAATCTACGTGATGAGCGGCGACGGCAGCGGGCAGGCGAACATCACCAACAACCCCGCGCAGGACTACGACCCGGCCTTCTCGCGCGACGGCTCGAAGATCGCCTTCGTCAGCGGCCGCGACGTGCCGAACGGCCTCCACGTGATGGACGCCGACGGCTCTAACGTCCGCTATCTCGGCGTCACGGGCGCGACGCCTGCGTGGTCGCCGGGCGGCGACCAGATTGCCTTCACGCTCAACCTCGAAATCTACAAGATAGGCGTCGACGGCACGGGCCTCGTGCGCCTGACCGACAACACCTCGAACGACACGAAGCCGACGTGGTCGCCCGACGGCTCTTCAATCGCGTTTGAGAGCTGGCGCGACGGCCAGCCCGAAATCTACACGATGAGTGCGGACGGCTCGAACCCGACCCGCCTGACGAACACGCCGGGGCAGGCCAACGCCAACCCCGCGTGGTCTTCGGACGGCGCGCGCATCGCCTTCGTCCGTTACCAAGACGGCAACTTCGAGATTTACTCGATGAGCTTCGCGGGCGGCGACGAGCGGCGCGTGACGAACGACCCGGCCGACGACTACAACCCGGCTTGGTCGGCCGACTCGTCGCGCATCCTTTACCGCAGCAACCGCGACGGCAATCAGGAGATTTACGTCGTCGCGGCGGCGGGCGGGACGCCGACGCGCCTGACCGACAACCCGGCCAACGACTACACGCCGACGTGGGAGCGCGTCTCGACCAACCCGACGCCGACGCCGACTCCGACGCCGACCCCCGAGCCGACTCCCCCGCCCGTCGTGCGCCCCGCCAACGACCTCTTCGTCAACGCCGAAGTCGTCGGCGGCCCGGCCGGGAGCACGACGGGGACGACCCGCAACGCGACGAGCGAGGCGGGCGAGCCCCTGCACGCGCGCGACGGCGACGGCGCGTCCGTCTGGTACGAGTGGACTGCCACGGCCGACGGCCACGTCGAGTTCACGACGGCCGGCAGTTCATTAGATACGGTCGTCGCCGTCTACACCGGCGCGGACGTCGCGTCGCTCGCCGAGGTCGCGTCGAACAACGACTCGGCCATCAACGACAAGACGAGCCGCGTCGTCTTCAACGCCACGGCCGGCACGATCTACCGCGTCGCGGTCGATAGTGACCTGAGCTTCCGCGGGCTCTTCACGCTCGCGTGGACAGCGGGCGTCGCCGCGCCGACGCCGACGCCGACGCCGCCGACGACCGGCCAACTCCTCTTCACGCGCTACGACGGCAGCGGCTCGAACTCGGACATCTACGTGATGAACGCCGACGGGTCTGCTCAGACCAACCTCACCAACACGCCCGACGTTTACGACGACCGCGCCGCGTGGTCGCCCGACGGGGCGAAGATCGCCTTCGTCGTCAACGCCGACGCGGGCGACGAGATCGCCGTGATGAACGCCGACGGGTCGAACCGTCAGACGGTCGCCGCGGGGCCGGGCGCGGCCGGCGCGCCCTCTTGGTCGCCCGACTCGACGCGCCTCACCTTCCAGCGCGACGTGTTCGACGGCAACGGCGCGGGCGTCTTCGTCGTCGGCGCCGACGGCACGAACCTCACGCGACTGACGGACACGACCGTCAGCGTGCTTTCGCCGCAGTTCTCGCCCGACGGCTCGATGATCGCCTGTCAGGGCATCGAGCTCAGCAACCACTTCAACCAGATACTCTTCGTGATGAACTCGGACGGCACGGGCCGCCGCGCCGTCACGACGCAGGCCGAGGGCTACTTCTCGGACGTCAAGTGGGTGCCCGGCACCTCGCGCCTCTCCTTCGTGCGCAGCTCCTTCGTCGGCGACGCGCGCCTCTACACCGTCAACCACGACGGCACGGGGCTCGTGCAGGTGACGACCGAGCCCAACACGCTGTTTAGCGGCTACGGCTGGAGCGCGGACGGCTCGCGCGTCGTCGTCAACGTCTCGCCCGACGGCGTGTCGAGCGACTTCTACGTGATGAACGCCGACGGCTCGAACCGCCAGCGCATCAGCTCCGACGGACTTCAGGGCTACGACCCGCAGTTCTCGCCCGACGGCTCGATGATTACCTTCGAAGGGTACTTCAAGGACTACGGCGAGATTTACGGGCTCGGCGCGACCGGCAGCCCGCGCTTCAACCTGACGGGCGACCCGCGCGACGACTATAACCACCGCTGGCGGCCGCGCCAGCTCAACACGCCGGCCGGGCAGAACGTCGCGGTCGCGCAGAACGGCGTCGAGGTCAGCTTCTCGAACGTCTCCGTGGCGGGGCAGACGACCGTCACGCCGATTGACCCGAACGCGCTTCAGGGCCTCCCCGGCGAGTACGTCATCAACGCCGGAAGCCTCGCGTTCGAGATCACGACGACGGCCCGGTACACCGGGCCCATCACCATCGGGTTCACCGTGCCCGGCATCACGAACCCGATCACCTTCAGCACGCTCCGCGTCCTGCACGGCGAGCCGCCGCCCGTCCCCAACTTCGTCGACCGGACGGTTCTCGCGCCCGACTCGCCCGCGCACGACTTCGCGGCGCGCAAGGTCTACGCGCGCGTCTCGTCCTTGAGCCCGTTCGTCGTCGCGGAGTTGAAGGAGCGGGAGCAGGTCGCGCCCGCGACCGCGGCCACGCTCTCCGCACAACCGAACGCGGCCGGGTGGCACAACGCCGACGTGACGGTCGCGCTCGCGGCCGCAGACAACGACGGCGGCTCGGGCGTCGAGTCCGTCACCTACTCGACCTCGGGCGCGCAAGTCGCGCCTGAGACGACCGCGACGGGCGCGAGCGCGTCCGTCCTCATCAACACGGAAGGGACGACCGTCGTCACCTACCGCGCGCGCGACGCGGCCGGCAACGTCGAGCCGGCTAAGACGCTCGCCGTCAAGCTCGACAAGACCGCGCCCGTCATCAACGTCGCGTCGCCCGCCGAGACCGTCTACACGACGGGCTCGTCGGTCGCGGCCGACTTCGACTGCGCGGACGGCGCGGGCTCGGGCGTCACGACCTGCGCGGGCTCGTCGCCGGACGACTCGCCGCTCGACACGTCGGCCGTCGGCGCGAAGACCTTCACGGTCAACGCGTCGGACGCGGCCGGAAACTCCGCGTCGAAATCGGTCAGCTACAAGGTCGCCTACGGCGTCTTGGCGCTGCACGACCAGACGAAGGTGCACCAGAGCGGCAGCACCGTGCAGCTCGAAGTGCAGCTCACCTCGTCGTCGGGCGCGAACCTCTCGGCGGCGAACGTCAACGTGACGGCGACGGGCGTCGTGCGCGTCTCGTCCGACGCTTCGGGCGCGGTCGAGGAGTACAACGACGACGACCCGGACGCGAACTTCATCTATCAGGCGGGCGCTTACCGCTTCCGCCTGAAGACGACCGGCTACCCGGCCGGCACGTACCGCGTCACCTTCCGCGCGGGCGCCGACCAGACCCCGCACACGGTCGAGTTCCGCGTCAGGCAATAGACCGGGGCGCTCTCTCGGCGTCTCGCCGACTCGGAAACTCAAGCCGGAGGGCCGCGACTTTCAAGGGTCGCGGCCCTTCTTCTTTTTTCGCGTCGCGCGCGGGCGGGGCCGCGTGTTTCGGGCGCGGCGGCGGTGTTATGATGGCGGCAAGGTGACGACGGACAACAAGGACTCGAAGCGGCTCGTCGAGTTGACGGTCGACGACGCCAAGCGCGGGCTCGTCTACGCGGCCGCGACTCTGGCGGCGGCCGCGCTCTTCGCGGTGCTCGTCTGGAAGGTTCTCGTCGCGCTGCTTCTGGGCGTCGTCGCGGGCGTCTACCTGCTGCCCGTTCAGGAGTGGCTCGAACAGCGCCTGCGCCGCCGCGCCGGCAGCGCGCTCATCACGATGGCCCTCATCATCGTGCCGCTCGTCGCGCTCTTCGCCTACGGCTGGCAGGAGCTCTCGGGCTACTCCGAGGTCGTCTTCGCGCGGCGCGACGAGATTGCGGACTCCATCAGCCGCTCGCTCGCGAAGTACCTGCCCGTCCGCTACGAGGACGCGCGCGCGAGTTTGCAGACGGCGTTCACGGCGGCCGTCGTCGGCGCGGCCCGCGCGTTCGAGGAGTTGCAGGAGAAGTCCGCCCTCATCTTCACGGCGGCGACGCTCTTCTTCTTCACCGTCTACTACGTGCTGACGCGCCGCGCCTCGCTCGCGCACTACATCAAGCTGCGCATCCCCGGCGACTTCCTGCCGCTCTACGAGAAGCTGACGGAGAACGTCGGCGGCGCGCTGCGCGGCGCGGTCTGGGCGGTGCTCATTGACCAGAGCCTGAAGGCCGGCATCATCTTCGTCCTCAACCTCATCTTCGGCGTGCCGCTGGCGGTCGCGCTCGCGCTCGCGGCCTTCATCACGGGCTTCTTCCCGCTCTTGGGCGTGTGGGTCGTCTACATCCCCGTGAGCATCTACCTGCTCGTCTTCCGCGACGCGCCGACGGCCGCCGCCGTCTACTTCTCAATCGGCACGGCCATCACCATCTTCTCGTCCTTCTTCCTGCGGCCCGCGCTGGCGGCGAGTCAGACGCGCTCGTTCAACTTCTACTGGATGCTCGTCGCGCTCATCAGCGGCGTCTTCACCTTCGGCATCCCCGGCATCGTCCTCGGCCCGGCCATCCTCGGCTTCGCCAAAGCCGTGATGGACACGCTCGTCGGCGAGGTGCGCTACGAGACCTCTCTGCTCAAGGAGGAGAAGGATCAGGAGGCGCAGAAGCAGGAGGACGAGAGGGCGGAGACGGCCGCCGAGGGGGCGACGTGACGCGCGGCCATCAGTTCCGGCTGAGCGACGAGGTCGCCGCGGCGCTCGACGCGGGGCGGGCCGTCGTCGCGCTCGAATCGACCGTCATCGCGCACGGGCTGCCGCGCCCTCTGAACCTTGAGACGGCGCGGCGGCTCGAAACGGCGGTGCGCGGGGCGGGGGCCATCCCCGCGACCGTCGCCGTGCTCGGCGGGCGCGTGCGTGTCGGTCTGAGCGACGAGGAGTTGGAGCGCGTCGGGCGCGGGCGCGGCGTGCTCAAGGTGAGCCGGAGGGATTTGCCCGTCGTCGTCGCCGGCGGCTCGGACGGCGCGACGACCGTGGCGACGACGGCTTGGGTCGCGGCGCGCGCCGGAGTCAGCGTCTTCGCGACGGGCGGCATCGGCGGCGTCCACCGCGGGAACGCCGCGGACGTGTCGGCCGACCTGCCGGAGCTCGCGCGCGAGTCGGTAGTCGTCGTCTGCTCGGGCGCGAAGGTGGTGCTCGACCTCCCGGCCACGCGCGAGTGGCTCGAACCCTCCGGCGTGACGGTCGGCGGCTCCGGCTGCGACGAGATGCCGGCCTTCTACACGCGCCGGAGCGGACTCGCCGTAGACGCGCGCGCCGACGCGCCCGACGAGGTCGCGCGCCTGTTCGCGGCGCGGCGCGCGCTCCGCTTGGAAGGCGCGCTCTTGGTCACCGTCCCCGTCCCCGCCGAGTCGGAAGTCGACGGGGCGCTCGTCGAAGAGGTCTTGGGCGAGGCTCTGAAGGAGGCCGAAAGCGTCGGCGTCGCGGGGCGCGAGCTAACGCCGTTTCTCCTCGCGCGCATGGGCGAGCGCACGCGCGGCGCGACGCTTCGGGCCAACGTCGCGCTGCTCGAAAATAACGCGCGCGTCGCCGCCGAAATCGCCGTCGCCGTCGCGGCGCAGGCCGAAAAATAGACGCGCGTCCGACAAAACCCGAACCTCCGCGCGCCTTCCGTCGTTTGTCTTTCCGGACGAAGGTTAAGGCGATGACGAAACGCTCTCCAAAAGACTTCCGCCAGAGGATTCGGCGCGCGCGCCTCCGACTCGCCGCGACGCGCCCCACGCGGCCCGCAAAAGGTGGACTCCCCAGATGAAGAAAAGGATTTTTATCGCGCTGCTGCTCGTCGCGGCGGCTTGGGCGGCCGGCCGCCACATGACCCGCACCGACTCGGCCGGCGACGCGGCGGCCCGCGGCGACATTCACCGGACGTTCGAGCTTCAGCCCGGCGCGCGCGTCGAAGTCCACTCGATTAACGGCCCCGTCACGGTCGAGACTTCGGAGACGGACGTGGCCGAAATTCACGTCACGCGCACGGCGCGCGACCCCGGCGACGCCGTCGAGCAGAAGATTCTCATCGACCACGACGCGACGAGCCTCGTCGTGCGCGGCGAACGGGGCGGCGGGCGCGGCTTCTGGCGCTGGTTCTTCGGCGGCGGCGGCGGGCGCTCGGCCGAGACGCGCGTCGCCTTGAAGCTCCCGCGCCGCGTCGAGTTCGAGGCGCACGGCGTCAACGGCGCGGTGACAATCGGCGAGGTCGACGGCCTCCTGACCTTGCGCGGCGTCAACGGCCGCGTCGAGGCGCGGCAGACGGAAGGGCGCGCGAAGGTCTCGGGGACGAACGGCGGCGTGCTGCTCACGTTCGCGCGCGTCGGGGAGAAGGGCGTCGAGGTCTCGGGCGTCAACGGCAGAGTCCAGTTCCGCCTCGGCGCGGAGGCCGCCGCGGACATCGCGGGGCACGGCGTCAACGGGGGCTTCAACGTCACGATTCCCGGCGCGACGGTGGAGCGCGAGCGGCACGGCACGCGGTTCAGCGCGCGCGTCGGCGCGGGCGGCCCGCGCGTCGAAATCTCCGGCGTCAACGGCGACATCAGCTTCGAGCGCGCGAACTGAAAATTTCAGACAGGCGAGTTCATCCGGCCGACCCGATAAGACACGTCCAAGTCAGAAAGGCCCGCGTCACTCGACGGTGACGCGGGCCTTTCTGTTTCTTGTTTAGGATTTGAAATTCGGGATTTGAAATCTCAAACCCCGAACGCGGCCGCGCTCACTGCTCGCGCTGCGCGCGGCCCGACTGGATGAGGCGCTGGCGCGCGGTGTTGCCGGGGACGGCGATGTGCGCCGCGGGGTCGAACTCCTTGCCGACGGACGGCGAGCCTTGCGGAACCCAAATCTCGACGCGCGTCGAGCTGTAGCCGGAAGGCAGGTAGCGGACGTCGTAGCCGTCCGGGTGCATCGACCAGCGGCCCGAGGGGACTTCGCGGCTGCCGGGGCCGAGCGGGGCCGCGCCCGAGAGCACCGCGACGCGCTCCATCTCGGCGAACGAAGCGCCGGGCGAGGTGAGCATCTGGCGGAGCTGCGCCTCGGCCTGCGCTATCTGGCGCAGCGGCTCGGGCACGCCGCCGAGCGCGTCGGTGAGGGCGTTGCCGTGGAGCACGTCGAGCGCGCTGCGGTTCAAGGAGGCGAGCTGGCGCGGCGTCAGAAGTTGCGAGGCGACGGCCTTGAGGTCGCCCTGCAAGTCCTCGAACTTGGCGCGCGCGATGATGGCCCAGAGCAGTTGCTGAATCTGCTGCTGAGGGATTTCGGGGCGGTTGACGGAGTTGCGGACGATGGTCATCACGGCGTCCTCGGCCGGCCCCTTCGGGGGCGCGTAGAGGTAGCCGTCG
>DASQDT010000091.1:0-20048 GCA_035634035.1 Pyrinomonadaceae bacterium
GCCCGTCCGAAATCAAAAGGAGCGTGAAAGCTTTATGCGTTTGAAAAGAGAGTCGGCCGCGAAGCCGGCGGGTTTGGTCTTGACGTTGGCCGCGATGGTTCTGGTCGCGTGCGTGCAGCCGGCGACGGAGCAGCCGGCGCAGAACACGGCGGGCGGCGGCCAGCCGAAGACCGGCAGGGTGCGGCTCGGCTTCTCGATGGACACGCTCAAGGAGGAGCGGTGGCAGCGCGACCACGATTTGGTCAAGGCGCGCGCCGCGGAGGTCGGGGCGGACATCGAGATACAGGTCGCCAACGGCAGCGACGCCGACCAGTCGAAGCAGTGCGAGAATATGCTGACGAAGGGCGTCGACGTGCTCATCGTCGCCCCGCACAACGGCGTCGCGGCCGCGGCCATCGTCGAGATGGCGAAGAAGCGCAACGTCCCCGTCATCTCCTACGACCGCCTCATCATGAACTCGGACGTAGACCTCTACGTCTCGCATCAGGTGACGAAGATCGGGCAGATGCAGGCGCAGTACGCGCTCGACAACGCGCCGCGCGGCAACTACGTCCTCATCTACGGGTCGCAGACCGACAACAACGCGATGCTCCTGAAGGACGGGCAGATGGGCGTGCTCAAGCCCGCCATCGACCGGGGCGACATCAAGCTCGTCAGCGGGCAGCACGCGCGCGAGTGGCTGGCGAGCGAGGCCCGCCGCATCACCGACGACGCGCTCACGAAGGCCGGCAACGACATACAGGCCATCGTCGCCTCGAACGACGGGACGGCCGGCGGCGCGATCTCCGCCCTGCCGCCCTCGCTCGTCGGGAAAGTTCTGGTGACGGGTCAGGACGCGGAGCTGCCGGCCGTCCAGCGCATCGCGCAGGGCGAGCAGACGATGACCATCTACAAGCCCATCACGCCGCTCGCGCACAGCGCCGTCGACGCGGCCATGAAGCTCGCGCGCGGCGAGAAGGTGGACGCGACGGCGACCATCAACAACGGGCGCAAGGACGTGCCCGCCGTCCTTCACGAGCCCATCGTCGCCGACAAGAACAACCTGATGGAGACGGTCATCAAGGACGGCTATCACAAGTACGAGGACGTTTATAAGAACGTGCCCGAGGCGCAGCGCCCGCCGCGCCCGTCGTCCGCACGGCACGCGCGCGGCGCGTCCCACGCGCTCGCCGCGTCGCTCCTGCTGCTCGCGGTCGGGGTCGTCTTCGTCGGGCGTCGCTGAGCGGTCGCCGTCGGGAAGGGAAGGGGACGGGGTTGGCGTCTGAGACTCGGCACGCGCTTTTGGAGATGCGCGCGATAACGAAGACGTTTCCGGGCGTGCGCGCGCTCGACGGCGTCTCGTTCGACCTGCGCGCGGGCGAGATTCACGCGCTCGTCGGCGAGAACGGCGCGGGCAAGTCCACGCTGATGAAGGTGCTGGCCGGCGTCTACCCGCACGGCACTTACGGCGGCGAGATTCTGATGGGCGGCGAGGCGCGGCGCTTCGCCGGCGTGCGCGACTCGGAGACGGCCGGCGTCCGCGTCATCTTCCAAGAGCTCTCGCTCGTCAAGGACTTGAGCGTCGCCGAGAACATCTTCCTCGGGCGCGAGCCGCGGCGCTTCGGCGTCATACGCCGCGACGAGCTCTACAGCCGCGCGCAGAAGCTTCTCGACGAGCTGCACCTGCGCGCCGACCCGCGGACGCCGGTCGGCAACCTCGGCATCGGCCAGCAGCAGCTTGTCGAAATCGCCAAAGCCATCTCGCAGGAGGCGCGCATCCTCGTCCTTGATGAGCCGACGGCCGCGCTCACCGACGCCGAGGTCGAGACGCTCTTCCGCATCCTCGAACGCTTCCGCGCGCGCGGCGTCGGCATGGTCTACATCTCGCACAAGCTCGACGAGGTCTTTCGCATCAGCGACCGCATCACGGTCTTGCGCGACGGGCGCACCGTCGGGACTAACGAGACGAAGGCTCTCGACGAGGCGCGCGTCATCGCCATGATGGTCGGGCGCGAGGTCGGGCAGATTTTCCCCGAGCCGCAGCACGAGCGCGGCGACGTGGTCTTCGAGGCGCGCGGCATCACGGTCGAAGACCCCGACGTGAGGGGGAAGCTGCTCGTCGACAACGTCAGCTTCACAGTCCGGCGCGGCGAGGTCTTAGGCGTCGCGGGTCTGATGGGCGCGGGCCGGAGCGACCTCCTGATGGGGATTTTCGGCGCGCACGCCGGGCGGACGCGCGGCGAGACCGTCGTCGAAGGGCGTCCGGTGAAAATCACGCGGCCGTCGGACGCCATCGCCCACGGCGTCGGCTTCGTCACCGAAGACCGCAAGCGCTACGGCCTCATCCTCGAACAGACCATCTTGCGCAACATGACGCTCGCCGGGCTCTCGCGCCTGTCGGGCCGCTACGTGACGGACGAGGAGCGCGAGGCGGCGACGGGCGAGCGCGCGGCGCGCGAGATGAGGGTCAAGGCCAACTCGGTCTACACGGTCGTCGGCACGCTCTCGGGCGGCAACCAGCAGAAGGTCGTCTTGGCGAAGTGGCTCCTGACGAACCCGCGCGTGCTCTTCTTGGACGAGCCGACGCGCGGCATCGACGTGGGCGCGAAGCAGGAGATTTACGCGCAGATAAACAGGCTCGCGTCCGAGGGCTTGGCGATCGTGCTCGTCTCGTCGGAGCTGCCCGAGGTGCTCGGCCTCTCCGACCGCGTCCTCGTCCTCCACGAGGGGCGCGTCACGGGCGAGTTCCGCCGCGCGGAGGCCACGCCCGAGGCCGTCATGGCCTGCGCGACGGGGCACAGCAACCGGGAGAGGACGTCATGAGCGAACGAATCGTCAACGAGCCGGCGGTCGATAGGCCACCCGTGACGGCCGACGTGTCGCCGCCGGGCCTGAGCCCCGAGGGCGAGAGGCAGACGCGCATCGCGGGGCTTCGTTTGCAGACCGAGCAGCTGCGCGCCTACTCGATGCTGTTCGCGCTCGTCGTCATCTGGGTCTTCTTCCAGTGGGCGACCGTCGACGAGCGCAACCCTTACGGGCTGTTCTTAGGCGCGGTCAACTTCTCGAAGCTCTTGCAGCAGATGGCCGTCACGGGCGTGCTCGCCGTCGGGATGCTGATGGTGATCGTCGCCGGGCAGATTGATTTGTCCGTCGGCTCGGTCGTCGGCCTGCTCGGCTTCGTCTCCGCGTGGACGCTGGCCGGCGACTACGGCCTGCCCGCCTCGCTCGCGGCGGCCGTCCTCGCCGGCATCCTCATCGGCTCGCTGCAAGGCTCCCTCGTCGCCTACGCCAACGTCCCGGCCTTCATCGTCACGCTCGGCGGGCTGCTCGCGTGGCGCGGCACGGTCTTGTGGCTCAGCTCCGGCAACACCATCCCGATCCAAGACCCGAACTTCATCGCCTTCGGACGCAACCTGCTCGCGCCGCAGCTCGGCATGGCGCTCGCCGCGCTCGCCGTCGCGGCAATCGCGTACCTCGGCGTGCAGCGCAACCGCGCGCGCCGACGCCACGGGCTGCCCGCGCAGTCGACGGGCGTCATGCTCGCGCGCATCATCCTGCCGGCCGCGCTCATCGCGGGCTTCGTCGCGCTGATGAACAAGCAAGGCGGCGTGCCGATTCCGGTCGTCGTGCTGCTCGCGGTCGCGTTGATGGGGGCGTTTCTGACGCAGAGCACGACGTTCGGCCGCTACCTCTACGCCATCGGCGGGAACCCCGACGCCGCGCGCCTGTCCGGCATCTCTCTGCGACGCCACATCCTCGCCGCCTTCGCCCTGATGGGCGCGCTCGCCGGCGTCGCGGCGATTCTTCACACGGCGCGACTGCAAAGCTCCTCGCCCGACGCCGGGAACCTGATGGAGTTGGACGCCATCGCCGCGTGCGTCATCGGCGGGACGAGTCTGATGGGCGGGCGCGGGACGGTCTTCGGCGCGGTCTTGGGCGCGCTGATCATGGCGAGCCTCGACAACGGGATGTCCTTGCTCAACGTCCAGAACTCGACGCAGTACATCATCAAGGGCGCGGTGCTCGTCACCGCCGTCTGGTTCGATATGCTCGGGCGGCGCAGGGGCTAGGGCGTGATGGCGTGCGCGAAAAGGTTCGGCGGAAGGGGGGGCGCGGCCCGCGTGTTGGCCGCGCTCGTCGTCTTGGCGTCGTCCGTCTCGCCGCTCGCGCAAGACGCGCGCGACGGCGGCCCCGCGCCGGGCGCGCCGGGCCGGGACGCGGTTTGGGAGAGCGCGGGCAAGACGGCCGTCGGCACGTCGAACACGACGGCGTCGAAGGTCTGGTTCACCCTGCGCGGCGGCGTGATGACGGAGGTCTACTACCCGACCGTCGACGTGGGCAACGTCCAGAAGCTTGAGCTGATAATCGCCCACGCGCAGGGCGAGAGCTTGCAGACCGAGTCGCGTGACACCGTCTCGGAAGTCATCCCCGACAGGGATTCGCTCTCCTTCACGCAGGTCAACACGGCGAAGAGCGGCGAGTACCGAATCGAAAAAAGGTACACGGCCGACCCCGAGCGCAACGTCGTCCTCGTCCGCATACGCTTCCGCGGCCACTTCAAGCGCCGCGAGAACGACTACCGCCTGTTCGTCTACTACGACCCGTCGCTCAACAACAGCGGGATGCACGACACGGGCTTCACCGAGGGCGATGCCCTCGTCGCCTCCGACGGCGACAAGGCTTCGGCGCTCGTCGCCGCGACTGACCGGAATCCGCCGCGCGAAAAGAACGGCTTCGTCAGGACGACGAACGGGTTCGCGGGGACGAGCGACGGGCTGACGCTGCTCGAAAGAGGCGGCGGGCGCGAGTTCCCGCCCGCGCTCCCTTCGTACCGCAGGGCCGAGAACGGCAACGTCGTGCAGTTGGGCGAGCTTGAGCCGCCCGCAATCGAAGCCGAGTACTGCTGCCGCGAGTACGTTCTGGCCCTCGGTTTCGGCAAGACGACCGACGAGGCCCTGCGCGCGGCGCGCGCGTCGCTCGCGAAGGGCTTCGAGGCGTGCGAGGCCGAATACGTCAGGGGCTGGCGGGCTTACCTGAGAAACTTGCGCAAGGTCGGGCGGAAGTACCAGCGTCAGTTCGACATGGCGGCGATGGTCTTGAAGGCGCACGAGGACAAGACCTACCGCGGCGCGATGATAGCTTCTTTGAGCGTGCCGTGGGGCGGCGGCGCGAGCGCCAACGAGCCGAACGTCGGCGGCTACCACTTGGTCTGGTCGCGCGACCTCTATCAGGTCGCGACGGCCTTCTACGCCCTCGGCGACAAGGCCTCGGCCGACCGCGCGCTCGACTACCTCTTCCGCGTCCAGCAAAAACCCGACGGCAGTTTTCCGCAGAACTCTTGGCTCGACGGGCGTCCCTTCTGGGGCTCGCTCCAGCTAGACGAAGTCGCCTACCCGCTCCTGCTCGCCTACCAACTCGGGCGCACCGACAGGGAGACGTATCTCAAGCACGTCCGCCCGGCCGCCGACTTCATCGTGCGCCACGGCCCGCGCACGCCGCAGGAGCGTTGGGAGGAGGAGTCGGGCTACTCGCCCTCGACCATCGCGGCCGAGATAGCCGGCCTTGTCTCGGCCGCCGACATCGCGCGCCGCAACGGCGACCACGCGTCGGCGGCCGTCTACCTCGCCGCCGCCGACGAGTGGGCGCGCAGCGTCGAACGCTGGACGGCGACGCGCACCGGCAAGCACGGCGACGGCAACTATTACCTGCGCCTCACCGACGACGGGAACCCCGACGACGGCTCGCCGCTCGAACTCAACAACGGCGCGGGCACTTTCGACGAGCGCGAGATTGTCGACGCGGGTTTTCTCGAACTCGTCCGCCTCGGCATCAAGCGCGCCGACGACCCGCTCGTCGCGAAGTCGCTCGCCGTCGTCGATAAAGTCATCCGCGTCCAGACGCCGCACGGCGCGGCTTGGTACCGATACAACCACGACGGCTACGGCGAGATGGACGACGGCCGCCCGTGGAACTTCGACGGCAAGTACACGGGCAAAGGCCGGCTGTGGGTTCTGCTCTCGGGCGAGCGCGGCGAGTACGAGCTGGCGCGCGGACAGAGGAGGGCGGCGCTCGGGCGTCTCGACTCGATGCTCGGCTTCGCCAACGAGGGCCTGATGATTCCCGAGCAGGTCTGGGACAGGAGAGAGTCGCCGACGCCGGATTTCAGGTTCGGCGAGGGGACGGGCTCGGCCACTCCGCTCGCTTGGTCGATGGCGCAGTTCATACGCTTGGCGGCGAGCGTCCGCCTGAACCGCAACGTCATGCTCCCCGACATCGTCGCCGCGCGCTACGTCCGCCGGACGCCGCCCGCGAAGGCGCAGCCGTCGTACGAGGCCGACGCCGCGCGCGGGTTCGACAAGGCGCGCGGGGGCTTCCCCTTCTCGGTCGAGGGGCGCGTCAAGCGTGGGGCGCGCGTCTTCTACCTCTCGGCGGGCGAGCGGCGCGAGGCGCGCGTGGACGCGGGAGGGAAGTTCAGATTCGAGGGGCTCGCGCCGGCCGGCGAGTCGCAACTCGTCATCGCCACGAGCGAGCCCTCGGGCGCGACGAGTTTCCAGCGCATCGACATCGGCAAACCCGCCGTCAAGTAACCCGCGCGCTCTCTTACGGCGTGCCCCACACCTCGACCTCCGCGAGCGAAAGATAATCGGCCCCGCCGAGCTGCACGCGCACGTAGCGGGCCGTGCGGCTGACGTTGAACTGCGACATCGTGCCCGCCTGACCCGCGCCGTAGAAGGTCGTCACGCCGGCCTGAGCCTGCGTCGCCGCGACCGTGTTCGACGTGAAAGGCACGTCGGAGACAAAGACGTAGAAGTTCGACAGCCGCGCCGAGCAGCAGTCCGTACGGTTCCAGAGCCTTATCTGGTTGACGCGCTCGACCGCGCCCAAGTCCACCTCCCAGAACTCCTGCGGCCCGTTGAAGGTCGAGGAGACGGAGTTGGACGTGAACCAATCGCCGCTCGTGTTCCCGTCCGCCGCGCGCGAGGCCGCCGCCCCGAAGGCGGTCGAAGACTGCCCGGCCGTCTTGTTCAGCGCGAAGTTCACAGACCCCGCCGGCACGGGCGGCACGACGCTCCAGACTTCGACCTCGGCGAGCGTCAGGTAGTTCGTCCCGGCGAGTTGGACGCGGACGTAGCGGCCGGAACGGTTGACCGCGACGCGCGTCGGGCGCGCGGCCTGTCCGGCGACGTGGAAGGCCGAGACGCCCGCTTGGCCCAAAGTCGCCGTCAAGTCCGTCGAGGCGAAGGGCGCGTCGGAGACGAGGACGTAGAAGTTCGCGAGCCGGTCTGTGCAGCAGTCCGTCCGGTTCCAGACGCGGACGTGGTCGAGCTGTCGCGACGCGCCGAGGTCGACCTCCCACCAAGCCTGCGGCTCCGAGAGCGTCGTCGACATCGAGTTGCGCGTCCAGACGCCGTCGGCGTTGCCGTCGACGGCGCGCGAGGCGACGCCGCCGAAACCCGTCGAGGATTGCGAAGTCGCGCGGCCCAACGCGAGGTTGGCCGTCTGCACGGGCGCCTGCGTGCCGAAGACCTGCACCTCCGCGAGCGAAAGATAATCCGCGCCCGTGAGTTGCACGCGGACGTAGCGGCCCGTGCGGTTGACGTTGAGCACGGACGGCGAGCTGGCGACGGACGCGAAGCGGTAGCTTGAGACGCCGGGCTGACTCAAGACCGCGTCCAAGTCGCCGGAGACGAAGGGCGTATCAGACACGAGCACGTAGAAGTTCGACAGGCGCTCTGAGCAGCAGTCCGTGCGATTCCAAATCCTCACCTCGGAGAGCGCCTGCACCTCTCCCAAATCCACCTCCCACCACTCGCGCGGGCCGTTCGAGGTCGAGGAGACCGAGTTGTCGGCGAACCAGTTGCCGCTCGCGTTGCCGTCGACGGCGCGCGAGGCTTCGGCGCCGAAGGCCGTGCTGGATTGCGTCGCCGTCTTGCCGACCGCGAGGTTGAGTGTGCCGGGACGCGGCGGGAGAGAGTTCGTCAGGCGGTGAATCATGCCGCCCAAGTTGACGACGTAAATCTCGCCCGCCTCGTCCTCGCCGAACGAGGAGACGTTGAGCGACGTGTCGAGCAGAAGCGAGAGCGGGCCGCCGCCGCCCGTCAGCGTGAAGATTTCGCCCG
Source organism: Pyrinomonadaceae bacterium (assembly GCA_035634035.1). GTDB lineage: Bacteria > Acidobacteriota > Blastocatellia > Pyrinomonadales > Pyrinomonadaceae > DASQDT01. Next base: position 8,100 of record DASQDT010000091.1, read on the forward strand.
TGCAGAAGTCGGCGAAGAGGTAGGTGCCGGCGGGCAGCGTGTGGCGCGGGCCGCGGTAGACGTAGCCGCCCGTCACCGAGCAGCGCCCCGAGCCGTGGCTGTACTCGGCGACGGGCGCGACGTAGTTCGACGGCGTGCAGGGCGCGGGGCCGAGTCCCGTGCAGCGCGTGCCCTCGAAGACGCGCCAGCCGTAGTTTCCGCCGAGCGTCACGATGTCTATCTCCTCGCGCTGGCCCTGACCGACATCGCCCGCCCAGAGTTGGCCCGTCAGGCGGTCGAAAGACCAGCGGTAGGGGTTGCGAAAGCCCGTCGCGAAAATCTCGTCGCGCCCCGGCGTCGAGCCGAAGAAGGGGTTGTCGGGCGGCGAGGAGTAGGGGACGGAGCCGTTCGGCGTGTCGACGTCGATGCGGAGCATCTTGCCGAGCAGCTCGTCCGGGTTCTGCGCGCGGTCGCCGGGGTCGTTGGCCGAGCCGCCGTCGCCCATGCCGACGTAGAGGAAGCCGTCGGGGCCGAACTCGATCATGCCGCCGTTGTGATTCGAGAAGGGCTGCGCGACGGTGATGACGGGAATCTCTGTCGTGTCGGCGGCGTTCGGGTTCGCGGCCGAGGCGCGGTACTCGGCGACGACGGTCGCGCCGTCCGAGGCGCGCGTGTAGTTGACGAAGAAGCGGCGGTTGGTCGAGTAGCGCGGGTGGAAGGCGAGGCCGAGGAGTCCGCGCTCGCCGCCCGTCGAGACGCGCGTCGAGATGTCCAAGAAGACGGTCGGCGTGGTCGCGCCGGGTTGGAGGACTAGGACGCGGCCGCCTTGCTCGACGACGAACAGGCGGTTCGAGCCGTCGCGCGCGTTGCCGACGTAGACCGGCGAGGTGAGGCCCGACAGGACGGGTTCGAGCTGCACGGGCGACTGCCCGCGCGCGACCGACGCCGACACCGAGACGCACGCCAGCGCGGCGAAGAGGACGACGAGGCGGCACTTCATTGACCGGACTCCTTGCTCGCAAAAACTCGTGTGGCGGGGACTAACGGGGTCGCCACCCTTCTAAACCGATTCCCGCCGCCTGTCAACACTCAAATGACGGGCGCGTGGGCGCGCACCTTGCGCGAGTCGGCGAAGAGTTTTTCGCGTCACGAATGAAAACAGCCGCCCCGGAAGGCGGCCGCGCTGATGATGCCCGCTGTAGGACTTGAACCTACGACCCCACGCGTGTGAAGCGTGTGCTCTACCACTGAGCTAAGCGGGCGGCAAACTTTTTAAAGTCGTCGGGGTTACTGTTTCGGCGCGGCCCCGCCGCCGCCCGCGTCGCTCTCGGCGCCTTCGGGCGAGTCGTTCGGGCCGGCGGGCCCCTGCGCGTTGGTGCGGACGGTGTTGATGTTCGAGTCGATGTAGAAGTGGCGGCCGCCGGTCGCGCCGAGGCCCTCCTTCTGCTGCGGGTCGGCGTTGAGGCTGAAGAAGGCCGGCCCCGAAGGCGACTTCGGCACGACCTTGAGCGTGAAGATGTAGCCCTCGACGACGGGCGCGTCGCCCGAAAAACGGTTGTCGAGCGCGCCCGACTCGCGCAGCTGGTCGAAGGTCGCGTAGCCGACGCGCCCCTTCGTGTTGTAGTAGACGCGCTGCTCGCTGGCGATGGTGCGCAGGGTCTGGACGGCGGCCGTCTCGTTGCCCGCCCGCGTGATGTTCTGCCACGCCGGGACGCCGACGCCGACGAGGATGCCGATGATGGCGATGACGATCATCAGCTCGATCAGCGAAAAGCCCCGCTCGCGTCTGGCAACTCTCTGCTCAACTCTTCTCATCGTCTGAATACCTCCGGACGCCGTACACGTCGCGGCCCGCCGCGAGTTCCTTTTAAAGCGCGGCGTCGGTTCCCGGGTCGCCCCGCCGCGACGAAAATTTACCACACGGCGCGGCGCGAAGTCACACGCGCCCGGCCGCGCAAAGCGTGCGCCGCGCGCCGGATTCTGTGTAGAATGGACGGCCGGGACGAACCGCCGGCAATCTTTCGATGAGAAACTTACAAGCCGCCGACAGACACGACACGCGCGACGCCACCTACGCGGCCGCGCGCGTCGCCGACTTGCAGCGCGCCGTCGAGTCGGTCATCAAGGGCAAGCCCGAGGTCGTGCGCCTCGCCGCCGTCACGCTTCTGGCGGGCGGCCACCTCCTCGTCGAGGACGTGCCCGGCGTCGGCAAGACCACCCTCGCGCAGGCGCTCGCCCGCGCCCTCGACTGCACCTTCTCGCGCCTCCAATTCACGTCCGACCTCCTGCCCTCGGACGTCATCGGCCTCTCGGTCTACGACGAGCGGACGGGCTCGTTCGAGTTCAAGCCCGGCCCCATCTTCGCCAACGTCGTCCTCGCGGACGAGATCAACCGGACGACGCCCAAGACGCAGTCGGCTTTGCTCGAAGCGATGGCCGAGGGGCACGTCACGGTCGAGGGCGTGACGCACCGGCTCGAAGCGCCCTTCATGGTCGTCGCGACGCAGAACCCGGTCGAGCACCACGGCACGTACCCGCTGCCCGAGTCGCAGGTCGACCGCTTCATGCTGCGGCTGCGCGTCGGCTACCCGGCCGGCGACATGGAGAAGGAAATCCTGCGCGACCGCGAGCGCGGCGACCCGCTCGAAACCCTGCGCGCCGTGATGAGCGGCGCGGAAGTCCTTGAGCTGCAGCACGCGGTGCGCGACGTGCGCGTCAACGACGCGCTCGTCGATTACCTGATGCGCGTCGTCGAGGCGACGCGCAGCTCCGAGATGTTAGACCTCGGCGTCAGCCCGCGCGGCACGCTCGCGCTCTTCCGCGCGGCGCAGGCGCTCGCGCTCACGGAGGGGCGCGACTACTGCGTGCCCGACGACGTGAAGCGCCTCGTGCTCCCCGTCTTCGCCCACCGCCTCGTCGTCAACTCGCGCTTCTCATCCTCCGTCCACCGCCGCAGCGAGGAGGCCGAGGCCGTCCTGCGCGAGATCATGAAAACGGTCGCCGTGCCCGTCTAGCTCCCTCGATGAGAACAACTCTGACGCTCGTCGTCGTCGTCGCCGCTCTCTCGGCGGCGTGCCAGCGCGCGCCGCAGACGGCGCAGCAGTCGGGGGCGCAGGCGAACGTCGCCGCGTTCGGCCCCGCCGAGTCGGGACGCGAGAACCTCTGCGCGCAGGAGAAGTACTCGCGCCCGCCCGTCGCGCCGCCGGCCGGCCGGGTCGGCGACTTCGCCAACATCCTCGACGACGAGTCGGAGCGCCGGCTCGCGCGCCGCCTCGACGCGTTCCGCGAGGAGACGGGCGTCAACTTCCGCGTCGGCTTCGTCAAGACGACCGGCGCCGAGTCCATCTTCGACTACTCGCTGGCGCTGGCGTGCAACTGGGGCGAGCGCGGCCCGCGCGGCGGCATCCTGCTGCTCGTCGCCGCCGAGGACAGGCGTTGGCGCATTCAGGTGAGCCGCGACCTTGAGAAGGACTTGCCCGACGACTACGTCCAAGAGGTCGGCGACGAGATGGCCGGCCGCTTCAGCGCGGGCGGCTTCGCCGAGGGCGGCGAGTTCTGCGCCGACGAGTTCGCGCGCCGCCTCTCGGAGCTCCGACGGCGCAACGCCACGGAGCGCCGCAACATCCCCACCCACTAAAAGGACAAACCCCATGAAGCGAACGACCGTGCTCCTCGCGGCCTTCATCATCCTTCTCGTGTCGGCGGCCGACGCGTCTGCCGCGACGCGTAAAAGGTCGCAGGGCTCGACGCGCGCGAAGGCCGCGTCGCAGGCGGCCGGCAAGAGCGGCGCGCGCCGGAGCGAGGACGTCGAGTATCTGAAAAACGTGAGCGCGACGCGCAGCCTACCTTTCTCCGAGGCGGTGCGCGTCGGAAATATGCTCTACCTCGCGGGGCAGGTCGGCACGGACGCGTCGGGCGCAATCGTCGCGGGCGGCGTCGAGGCCGAGACGCGGCAGACGCTCGAAAACATCCGGGCCGTGCTCGAACGCCACGGCTCGTCGCTTCGGCGCGTCGTCAAGTGCACGGTCATGCTCGTCGACCTGCCCGCCAACTACGCGCCGATGAACTCCGTCTACCGAACGTTCTTCGCGGCCGAAAGAATGCCCGCGCGCAGCACCTTCGGCGCGTCGGCGCTGGCGCTCGGCGCGAAGGTCGAAATCGAGTGTTGGGCGACGGTCGGGCGCTAGCTGAGGAGGTGGGCTACGGGTGGCGGGCGTGCGTTACGACGTGGTGGTCATCGGCGCGGGCGTCTTCGGCGCGTGGACGGCGCTCCAACTCCGCCGCCGCGAGGCGCGCGTCCTACTCCTAGACGCCCACGCGCCCGGCCACAGCCGCTCAAGCTCGGGCGGCGAGACGCGCGTCATACGCGCCGGCTACGGCCCCGACGAAATCTACACGCGGATGTCTCTGCGCTCGCTCGCGCTCTGGCGCGAACACTTCGCGCGCCGAGGCGAAGGGCATCTGCTGACGGAGACCGGCGTGCTCTGGCTCGCGCGCGGCCGGGACGACGCGCTCGTGACGAGCACGCGGGCGACGCTCGAACGCGTCGGGGTCGGAGTCGAGCGCCTCGAACGCGCGGAACTCGCGCGGCGCTTCCCGCAGTTCGACTTCGCGCCCTTCGCGTGGGCCGCCTTCGAGCGCGGGGCGGGCGTCCTGTTGGCGCGGCGCGCGGTGCAGAGCGTCGTCGGGGAGTTCGCGGGCGGCGAGGGCGGCGAGTACAGGCGCGCGCAGGTCGCGTCGCCGCGCGGCGCGGGCCGTCTCAATTCAATAAGCACTTCCGACGGCGTGCGTGTAGACGCCGACGCGTTCGTCTTCGCGTGCGGGCCGTGGCTCCCGAAACTCTTCCCCGAATTGTTGGGCGAGCGCATCCACACGTCGCGTCAGGAGGTCTTCTTCTTCGGCACGCCGGCGGGCGACGCGAATTTTGCGCCGCCGCTGATGCCCGCGTGGATAGACTTCGGCGCGGAGGTTTACGGCATCCCCGACCTTGAAGGCCGCGGCCTCAAGGTCGCGCTCGACCGACACGGCGCGGAGGTCGACCCCGACGCCGAGGAGCGCGCGGTGACGCCCGAAGTGCTGGCCGAGGTGCGCGCCTACGTCGCGGAGCGTTTCCCGTCGATGCGCGGCGCGCCGCTCGTCGAGTCGCGCGTCTGCCAATACGAGAACACGTCGAACGGCGACTTTCTCATCGACCGCCACCCCGGCTTCGAGAACGTCTGGCTGGCGGGCGGCGGCTCGGGCCACGGCTTCAAACACGGCCCGGCCGTCGGCGACTACGCGGCCGGCCTCGTGCTCGGCGGCCAAGCCACCGAGCCGCGCTTCGCGCTCGCGACGAAAGAGAAGCTGCGCCGCCGCACGGTCTTCTAACGGCGCGCGGCTCGGCTTTCCGGCCGAACGCTGATAAATTTAGAGGGCTCGTCGCAGTTCAAAAACTTCCCCGAAGGAGAACCCTCCCTTGACAGCTCGCCTCCGCACACTCGCCGCACTTTTCATCCTGCTCGCCGGCCTCCAGACGGCCGCCGCCCAGACGACGACGCCCGCCGCCGCCGCGAGCGACGACGAAAAGACGTTGCGCCAGATAGTCAAACAGGTCGAGGACGCGTGGAACGCGCACGACGGCAAGGCGTTCGCCGCGCCGTTCGCCGCCGACGCCGATTACGTCGTCGTCAACGGTATGTACATCAAGGGCCGCGAGGAGATCGAGCGCGGGCACACACAAATCTTCACGACCTTCTACAAGGAGAGCACCAACGCCGCGACCGTCAAGGGCGTGCGCTTCCTGCGGCCGGACGTGGCCGTCGTCCACGTCGAGTGGAACATGATGACGCGGCCGGGCGCGGAGCGCGCGCGCGCGATGAACACGATGGTCTTCACCAAAGACGGCGGCAAGTGGTCTATCTCCGCCTTCCACAACACGCCCGTGCAGACGACGCAGCGCTGACGCGCGCGGAGAAAGACGGACGCCGCCTCCGGGCCGATTCCGGGTAAGCTTTTCTGACGGAGATGTGGGGCAAGTTTTTTCGGGGGTGGCGCGGGGCCGTGCTCGGCACGCTCGTCGTGTTGGGCGGGGTGGCGTCGGCCGTCGTGACGGTGGTCGCGCGGCGCGCGAACGACTTGGAGCTGGCGCGCGTCGGGGCCGTCACGTCGCTCGTCTTCGTCGTCCTGATGCTCGTCTTCGTCGTCCCGCCGCTCTCGCGCTCGGCGCGGCTCGAAGCGTCGAGGCTCGACCTTCCCCTGCGCCTGACGGGGGGCGGCGTCGTCTTCCTGCTCGTCTTCGGCGTCGTCGCCTTCGCCGCGCTGAACACGGGCAACAACCTCCTCTTCCTAGTCTTCTCGATACTCGCCTCGGCGCTCTTCGTCGCGTGGTCGGCGGCGCGCGTAAGCTTGCGCGACCTCGCCGTCTCGGCGCGCTTCCCCGACCACATCTTCGCCGGAGAGCCCGCCCCCGTCATCGTCACGCTCAGCAACTCGAAGCGCGTGCTCCCGTCCTTCTCCATCTTCGTCGAGGCGCGGAGTCTACTCGACGAGGCCGCGCGCCCGCGCTGGCGCTTCGCGCGGCGGCGGCACGAGAAGCGCCCGCTCGCCTATTTCATGTACGTCCCGCGCGCGGCCCGCGCCGAGCAGCGCGTCGAGCTGTCGTTCCCGCGGCGCGGCCACGTCCTCGTCACGGGCTTCGAGCTTTCGACGCGCTTCCCCTTCGGCTTCTTCCGCCTGCGCCGGAGGCTGACGGCGCGGCCGAGCGTCGACCTCGTCATCTACCCGAAGCCGCGGCCCGCGGGCGACGAGCTTCACCTGCTCCCGACCAACGCCGGGCAGATGACCTCGTCCCGGCGCGGGCTCGGCTACGAGCTTCACTCCCTGCGCGACTACCTGCCGCGCGACGACGTGCGCCACGTCGACTGGAAGGCGACGGCGCGCGCCGGGCGTCTGACGGTGCGCGAGTTCACGGCCGAGGACGAGCGGCGCGTCCACGTCGTCTTCGACACGCAGATGAGCGAGGCCGCGCCGACGGCCGACGCGGCGGGGAAGGGGGGCGGAGTTAAAAAGAGGGGCGCGGGCGGGAAGGGCGCGGACGAGGCGCGGGCCGAGGAGCTGAGCGAGAGGTTCGAGCGCGGGGTGACGATTGCCGCCTCGCTCGTCACGCACTTCGTCGAGGAGCGCGCCGAAGTCCGCCTCACGCTCGGCGCGGAAGAGGGGCACTACGGCGCGGGCCGCGAGCACCTTTATGATTCGCTGCGAAGGCTCGCGCTCGTCGCCCCCGCGCCGGCCGCGCGCGCCGAGACGGGCCGCGCCGAATTCTGGGAGCGCATCGCGCCGCCGCCCTCCTCGGCCGGCACGAGCTTCGTCATCCTGCTCACGCCCGCGCCGCCCGGCTCAATCCCCGCGCACGTCTGGCGCGCCTCGCACGTCATCTACCTCTGACAGACTTCAGACGCGCACCTCGACGCGCCAGCGCCCGCCCCTCTGCTCTTCGAGCGCGATGTCAACGTCTAAGAACTTGCGGATGATTTCGACGTTGGTCGTCGTGTGCGGCGACGGCCGACCGGTCACGTACGAGCCGCCCGCGCCGAGCGCGAGCGGGATGAGGAGCTGGTCGGCGAGGTGTTCGTCGACGGGCGCGCCGACCTCTAAATAACGCTCGGCCTCCTTCGAGGCGCGCTCGGCGATTATCTCGGCGCGCACGCCGCGCTCGCCCACGCTCGTGAAGACCTGCGTCAGGTGCTCGCTCTCGACCTCAATCATCAGAACGTTTCCGGGGCTCAAGGCGTTGCGCGACTCCTCGACGCGCAGCTCGGCGTCAGTGTCGCCCCACCCGAGTCGCTCGCGCACGACGGCCAGCTCGCGCTCGCCGACGCTCGGCGGGAGCTTGACGACGAGCGCGACGGCGCGGCGCGCTCGGACGCGCCCGAGTTCGTCGATGTCTAGGCGGCGCGGCGCGGCTGATGGCTCGATGTAGACGTGGAAGCGGCCGCCGCCGGGCGGGTAGAAGCCGTAGCGTTCGAGCTCGGCCGTCACGTTCGGGCCGGTGCGGTTGACGAGCGGCAGAAAACTTTTTTGGAGGAAGTCGAACGGAGGGGCCATCACGTTGTGCGTCCCGCCTTCGAGCGTGACGACGCTCGGCCCGCCGGCCTTCATCAGCGGCGGCAGCACGGTCTGGAGGACGAGGGTAGTGCTTCCGGCCGTCCCGATGCTGAAGGTGTATTCGCCGGGCGTGACGCGGCCGGGGACGAAGGTGAACTCGCGCGCGCCGACCGACGCGCCCGTGACTTCCGCCGCCCCGATTTGCGCGGCGGCGTGGACGGCCGCGAGGTGCTGCCGCTTGAGTCCCGGCGGGTCGCGCCGCGCGCGCACGCGCTCGACGCGGAAGCTCTTGCCCGTGATGAGCGAGAGCGCGAGACAGGTGCGGATGATTTGCCCGCCGCCCTCGCCGAATGAGCCGTCAATCGTGAGCATCGTCCGCAAGCGTTTCCAGAAGCTCGTCGGCCGCCGCCTCGCCCGTGCGCACGCAGTCGGGGACGCCCGTCCCGTCGTAGCAGTTGCCGGCGAGTCGGAGCGAAGGGTGCGCGCGCAAGCGTTCGCGGATTCGCGCGACGCGCGCGAGGTGGCCGAGGTGGTATTGCGGCATCGAGCGCGGCCAGCGCGTGACCGAGGCGAACAGGGGCTCGGACGTGACGCCGACAAGGTCGTTCAAGTCGCTGAGGACGGCCGCGGTCATTTCGTCGTCACTCGACTCTAGTTTTTCGGGTTGGAGCGCGCCGCCGACGAAGGCGCGCAGGAGCGCGTGGCCTTCGGGCGCGCGCCCCGCGAACTTGACGCTCGCGAAGGTGCAGGCCAGAACCGTGCGGCGCTCGACGAAGGGGACGACGAAGCCGAAGCCGTCGAGCGGGTGCGCGATGGCGTCGCGTCTGAAAGCGAGGTTGACGGTGGCGGACGAGGCGTAAGGTATCGCGTCGAGCTCGGAGGCGAGCGCCGTGTCGGTCGCGCGCAGGAGCTCGGCCGCCACGTGGGCGGGGAGCGCGACGGCGACCGCGTCCGCGGCGAGACGCTCGCCCGCGCTCGTCTCAACATTCCAACTTTGAGACGGCGCGTCGAAGTCCAGACGCTCGGCGCGCGTGTCGAGACGCACCGTGCCGCGCGGGAGGCGCGCCGCGAGCGCGTCGGTCAAGACCTGCATCCCCTCGTCGAAGGAGAGGAAGAGGTTGTAGCGCGCGCCGGAAGCCGCGCGCGAGTCGTCGCTGTCGCCGTTCGCGGCGTGCGCGCTTGAGCGCAGCGCGAGGATGAGGCTTCGGCGCGCGCGCACCATTTCGAGGAAGCGCGGCATGGTCGCGCGCAGGGAGAGAAGCTCCGGGTCGGCCGTGTAGATGCCGCCGACCATCGGCTGCGCCATCCGCTCAAGCGCCTCGCGCCCGAGCCTCCGGCGCACGAAGGAGGCGAGGCTCTCGTCGTCCGTATCGTCGCCCGCGCCCCCGCGTCTGGCGCGACGCGGCAGGACGAGGTCGAGCGCCATGCGCGCCTTGCCCGGCCAACTGAAGATGCCGGAGGCGAAGAAGGGGCGCAGGCGCGAGGGCGCGACGAGTTGGAAGCCCGCGGGCGTCGGGTGCAGACGCCGGCCGCGCGCGACGAAGCTGCGGCGGTGCTCGGGGTTGGTCTCGATAAGCCGGGAGTCAAGGCCGAGGCGCTTCGCGAGTTCGAGCGCGGCGGGCTTCTCGCGTATGAAGGCGTCGGGGCCGGCTTCGAGCAGGAAGCCGTCGCGGCGCTCGGTGCGGACGATGCCGCCCGCGCGCGCCGAGGCTTCGAGGAGAATCAACTCGACGGGCCGACTCGACCCTCTCTGTTCGGCCTGCCGCTCGACGAAGCGGTGCGCGGCGGCGAGGCCGCTCAGACCGCCGCCGATGACGACGACCCTGCGCGCGCGCCGCGTGTTCTCGGCTTCACTTCTCACGGCTTAAGTCGGGCGGACGGCGGCGAGGCAGCAGTCGGGCGCGCACGCGTCGGCGCGCGGGCCTTGCCCGCCGAGAAAGAGGCGCGGCGCGGCCGCGTCCACGCGCTCGACAATCAACTCGCGTATCATCCGCACGAACGCGGGGTGCGTGCCGACGGTCGCCGCGCGGACGAGGTTGATGCCGAGCCCGGCGGCAACCTGCTGCGCCTCGGTGTCGAGGTCGTAGATGACCTCCATGTGGTCTGAGATGAAGCCGACGGGCGCGAGGACGGCATCGGTCGCGCCCTCGTCCTTCATCTCGCGCAGGTAGTCGCACACGTCGGGCTCAAGCCACGGCTGCGACGGGGGGCCGCTGCGGCTCTGGAAGACGAGACGCCAGCTTTCGCGGCCCGCGCGCTCGGCGACGAGTCGCGCCGTCTCGCGCAGTTGCGTCTCGTAATCGCAGCCGGCGGCCATCGACGCGGGGATGCTGTGCGCCGTGAAGGCGACGCGCGCCGAGGCGCGACGCTGCCCGGGGATTTTGTCGAGCGCCGCGCGCAGGTTCTCCGCGTTCGGCATGACGAAGCCGGGGTGGTTGTAGAAGGCGCGCAGCTTCGAGACCTCGGGCGCGTCGCCGCCGACCTCTGCGCGCGCGCGTTCGATGTCTTCGCGGTACTGACGGCATCCGGAGTAGGAGCTGTAGGCCGAGGTGACGAAGGCGAGCGCGTGACGCACGCCGTCATCCTTCATCTGCTTGAGCGCGTCGGCCAAGAAGGGGTGCCAGTTGCGGTTGCCCCAGTAGACGGGGAGGCGCGGCCCCTCCGTCTCAAGCTCGCGTTCGAGCGCGGCAATCAGCGCGCGGTTCTGCGCGTTGATGGGGCTCACGCCGCCGAACAGCTCGTAGTGGTGCGCGACGGCGCGCATCCGCTCCTCGGGCACGTTGCGCCCGCGCAGCACGTTGCGCAGGAAGGGCATCACGTCGTCCATCCCCTCGGGGCCGCCGAAGGAGAGGACGAGCAGGGCGTCGTAAGTTTGATTCATCGCGTCGGTCAAAATGTTCCCTTAGCGCGCGCTCATCTCGTGCACCGCCTCGACGAGCGCGACGACGTTCTCGACGGGCGTCTCGGGCAGGATGCCGTGGCCGAGGTTGAAGACGTGGCCGGGCCGCCCGCCCGCGCGTTCGAGAATCCGGCGCGCCTCGGCGCGGATGACATCCGGCGTCGTGAAGAGCAGGACGGGGTCGAAGTTGCCCATCACGGCCACGTCGCCGAGTCTGCGCCACGCCTCGTCAAGGCGGACGCGCCAGTCGAGCCCTATCACGTCGCCGCCCGCCTCGCGCATCGACTCCAGAAGCGCGGCCGTCCCCGTCCCGAAGTGTATGACGGGCACGCCCGGCCGCACGCTTTGGACGACGCTGCGCGTGTGCGGCATGACGAACTCGCGGTACTCGTCGGGCGAGAGCGCGCCGACCCACGAGTCGAAGAGTTGGACGGCCTGCGCGCCCGCCTCGACCTGCGCGTCGAGGTAGCGCGAGAGGGCGCGCGAGACGAGCGACATCATCGCGTGCCACGCGCCCGCGTCCGCGTGCATCAGGCGCTTCGTGTGGACGTAGTTCTTCGAGCCGCCGCCCTCGACCATGTAAGAGGCGAGCGTGAAGGGCGCGCCCGAGAAGCCGATGAGCGGCACCTCACCGGGAAGCTCGCGGCGCGTCAGGCGTATCGCGTCGCAGACGTAAGAGAGCGCCGAAGCGTCCTCGACCTCGCGCAGGCGGTCAACGTCACGCGCCTCGCGCACGGGGTTGTGAATGACCGGCCCCTCGCCTTTGGCGAACTCCAGATCGAGCCCCATCGGCTCGACGATGAGCAGGATGTCTGCGAAGATGATGGCGGCGTCCACCTTCAGACGGCGCGCGGCGTAGACCGTCACCTCGGCCGCCACCTCCGGCCGCTTGCACATCTCCAGAAACCCGTACCGGGCGCGCACCTCGCGGTACTCTTTCATGTAGCGCCCGGCCTGCCGCATGAGCCAGACGGGCGTGTGGGGGACGG
>DASQDT010000092.1:0-30827 GCA_035634035.1 Pyrinomonadaceae bacterium
GCGCTTGGGCGCGGCTCGTCGTCGAAATCGGCGCGCTCGACGTGGCCGGGCGCATCACGGCGCGCGAGTCGAATCATCTTCAGACCTCTCTCGCGGCGGCGAGCTTAAACGCCGCGCTCTTGGTCGCCCGGCGCGAGCTCGCGCGCCGTCACGGGCGGCTCGCCTGCGGGCCGCGCCTCAGTGTGCTCGGCCTCGGCAGGTTGGGCAGCGCGGGCGTCGACTTCGGCTCCGACTTGGACGTGGTGCTCGTCTACGACCAGAAAGTCCCTTCGCCCGTCGCGGGGCTGACGCGCGAGGAGGCTTACGCGCGCATGAGCGAGCTTCTCGTCACGGCGCTTTCGAGTCTGACGCGCGACGGGCATCTCTACCGCGTCGATTTGCGTCTGCGGCCCGACGGGCGCAACGGCGCGCCGGCCGTCGGCGCGGAGGGCTTCACGAATTACCTGCGCGAGCGCGCGGGCGTGTGGGAGTGGCTGGCCTACGTGAAGCTGCGCGCGGTGGCGGGCGACTTGGAACTCGGGCGCGCGGTCGAGCGCGAGGCCCGCGCCGTCCTGCACGAGGCGGCGCGGCGGGCGGGGGCGGAAGTCTTGAGCGCGGAGACGCGTCGGGTGCGCGCGCGGCTCGAACAGGAGCGTGGCGCGTCGCGCGCGCGCGGCGTGCGTGGGGCGCGCGACATCAAGTTCGGGCCGGGCGGGATGCTCGATGTCTACTTCGCCGCGCGCTACCTGCAACTGCGCGACGGGGTGACGGACGAGGGCGAAGACCGCTCGACGCGCGCCACGCTCGCGCGACTGCGCGCGGCCGGCTCGCTCGACGAGGCCGACTTCCGCGCGCTCGACGAAGGCTACACGCTCCTGCGCGCGCTCGACCACACCCTGCGCCTGCTGGCGGGGCGCTCCACGCGCCTGCCCGCCGCCGAAGACCACCCGACGCTCCGCGACCTCGCGCGCGCCCACGACTACCCCTCGCCCGACGCACTCACCGCACACCTCGACGCACACGCCGCGGCCGTCCGCTCGGCCTACGAACGCATCACTTCTTGATACCCGTGCGCGTTACGCGTCGCGGGGAGGCGGGAGGGGTTGTTCGTGCCAGCAGCGGGGGCAGAAGCGGTGGCGTGCGGCGCGCTCGTCGGGGGGGAAGTCTTGGGCGGCGGGGAGTCGGCGCGCGACCTCGCGCTCCTCCTCGCTCAGCTCGTACCATGCGCGCATGGCGCTCTGGCCGCAGCGCGGGCAGGTGTCGCCGCCCTGTCCGCTCGTCGCGTAGTCTTCGGAAACCATGGTTGAGAGCCTCGCCGGTGGAAGTCGTCAGGGCTTCAGGCGTCGCCGCCTTCGACGCGACGCTTGAGAGCCTCGTTCATCATGTGGTAGCCGCGCTCGGTCTTGCGTATGACGCCGGCCGCGTCGAGCACGGGGATGAGCAGGCCCGTGAAGCGCTCGCCGTGGAGGAAGCGCGAACGGCCGTCGCCAGCCGGCTCGATGCGGAAGCGGTGCTCGCCGTTGAAGAGGCCGGGGACGGCGAGCGTCCCGAGCCACACGAGTTCGCGCTCGGGCACGACACGCAGCACGCGCGGGCGGAAGGTGCGCGCCGTCGAGTCGGGCACGCTGACGAAGATTTCGAGCGTCGCGCCCTCGCGCAACTCGCCCGACGCGCGCGTGATTAGGGGGTTCCACTCGGGGAAGCGCGCGAAGTCCGTGAGCACGCGCCACACGTCGCGCGGCGGCGCGTCGATGGCGATGTCGGTGTGAATCTCTTTCATGTTAATATCGCGGCTGTCTTAACACACTCCCCCTGAAAATAGAAAGCCTCTCGATGAACAGAGCCCACGCCCGCCGTCGCGCGACGCCCGCGCTCGCCTGCCTCCTGCTGCTGCTGCTGCCCGCCCCCGCGCCCGCGCAAGAGGCGACGCGCGACGCGCCCTTCGACTTCTACACGCGCGGCCCCTACCGCGAGCGCGTCCCGCGCCCGCAGAGCATTCTGCGCTACGACGTGGGCGAGTTTCACACGAACTACGCGATGATGGAGCGCGTCATCAACTCGATCGCCGAGGCCGCGCCCGAGCGCGTGCGCGTCTTCGACATCGGGCCGACGAACGAGTACCGCCAGATGCATCTGGTCGCCATCAGCTCGCCCGAAAACATCGCGCGCCTCGAAGAGATCAAGCGCGCGACGGCGCGGCTCGCAGACCCGCGCGGCCTCTCGGACGCCGAGGCGCAGAGGCTCGCCTCGACGACGCCCGTCGTGCTCTGGATGCAGTACACGATTCACGGCAACGAGTCGGCGTCGTTCGAGGCGATGATGCAGGTCGTCTACCAGCTCGCCGCCTCCGACGAGCCGGCGACGCTCGAAGTGCTCCGCAACACGGTGGCCCTCGTCAACGTCTGCGCCAACCCCGACGGCCACGAGCGCTTCGTCACTTGGTACAACTCCTACGGGACGGGCAACCCCGACCCTTCGGCCGGCGAGCACGACGAGCCGTGGAGCGTCTACGGGCGCGTCAACCGCTTCCGCTTCGACCTCAACCGCGACAACGTCGCGACCTCGCAAGTCGAGACGCGCAATATGCAGCGCGCCTTCCTCGAATGGAACCCGCAGGTGGCGGCCGACCACCACGGGCAGCCCGCGCAGTTCTTCTTCCCGCCGGCCGCGCAGCCCGTCAACCCGAACCTCCCGCCCGAGCAGACCGCGCGCTGGCTCTCCGCCTTCGGCCGCGCCAACGCCGCGCAGTTCGACGCGCGCAACTGGGACTTCTTCGTCCGCGACGTCTACGACCTTTTTTATCCCGGCTACTGGGACTCTTGGCCCGGCCTGACCGGCGCGACCGGCATGACCTACGAGACGGACGGCGGCGGCACGAAGGGGCTGCGCTGGCGTCGCGACGACGACACCATCGTCACGATGCGCTCGGCCGTCGCCAAACACTTCGTCGCCTCGCTGACGACGCTTGAGACGGCCGCGCGCAACCGCGAGGCGCGAATGCGCGACTTCTACGAGTTCAAGCGCACGGGCGTCGAAGAGGGGCGGACGGGCCGCATCAGACGCTTCGTCATCCTGCCGGGCCGCGACGCGGGGACGGCCGCCGAGCTGGTCGAAAACCTCCTCCGCGCGGGCGTCGAAGTGAAGGCGGCGAACGCGCCCTTCCGCTCGGCGCGCGCGCACGACTACTCGGGCGCGGACTCGCCCGCCGCCGCGCGCGAGTTCCCGGCCGGCTCGTACGTCGTAGACCTCGCGCAGCCGCAGAAGCGCATGGCGAAGGCCCTGCTTGAGCCCGAGACGCCGCAGGACGCGGAGTTCGTGCGCGAGCAACTCGCCCGCTACGCGCGCAACCAGCGGCGCGGCACGAGCGCGACGAAAGAGGAGTACGGCTTCTACGACGTGACGGCTTGGTCTCTGCCGCTGGCCTTCGGCGTCGAAGCCTTCTGGACGGAGGACGCGCCCGCGCTCGACAACGCGAAGGCCGTCACCCTCGACTCGCTGCCCGTGTCGTCACTAAGCCCCGGCCCGCCACTCATGATGACGAGGGTGAGCGGGGGCGTCGGCCTGTCGGCCGGCGTCATCGAGCAGGCGAAGCGCGAAGGCCGTGCCGGGGTCGACTTTCCCGTCGCGGGCGGCGTGACGGGGCGCGCGCAAATCGCCTACGTCATCCCTTATGAATCGAACGGCGCGGCCTCGCTCGTCGCGCGCCTGCTCAAAGAGGATTTCAAGCTCGCCGTCGCCACGCGCACCTTGACGGCGGGCGGGCGCGACTGGCCGCGCGGCACGGTCGTCGCCCGCGTCTCGCGCAACCCCGAAAGCCTGCACAACCGCATCGCCGCGCTCGCACACGAGACGGGCGTCACGGTGACGGCCGTCAACACGGGCTTCACCGAGACGGGCGAGACGAGCGTCGGCTCGGGCAACGTCGTCTCTCTGCGCCGGCCGCGCATCGTCGTCGCGGCCGACGAGCCCGTGAGCGTGACGAGCTACGGCGCGCTCTGGTGGACGCTCGAACGGATGGGCGTCGAGTTCACGCCGATGACGATTGCCGCCATCAAGAGCACAAGGCTCGACCAGTACAACGTCGTCATCCTCCCCGACGGCTCGCCCGGCGCGTACATGAACGCGTTCGGCAAGAACGGCGTCGAGACCCTGCGCGGTTGGGCCGAGCGCGGCGGCACTTTAATCTGCATCAAGGGCGCGGCCGTCTTCGCCGCGCTCAAGGACGTGAACCTGACGAGCGCGCGCCTCGTCGGGAGCGCCGACGACGAGCAGGCCGACAAGGGCGACGACGAGGGCGCGGACTCGGAGCCGACGCCGACGCCGCAAACACAGGCGGCGCGCGCGACGCAGCCGGCCGCGCAGACGCCCGAGCAGCAGCGTCTTTCGGACGAGGGGACGGAGAAGCGCGAGGGCGCGCCGCCCGACCTGCCGCCGATCGCGTCGCCGTCGGCGCGGCCCCGAAGAGTGCCCGAGGCCGTCCCCGGCGCGATCTTCCGCGCCACGCTCGACCGCACGTCGCCGCTCACTTACGGGTACGAGTCGGCGACGCTCCCCGTCCTGATGGATTCGGCCTACTTCGTCCGCCCGTCGACGGAGGGGACGAACGCCGTCGTCTTCGCGGCCGAGGGGTCGCGGCCGCTGCGCGTCGCCGGCTTCGTCTGGCCCGACAACACCGAGCGGCTCCTGCGCGGGACGGCCTACGTGATGGAGGAGCCCACGGGTCGGGGACACGTCGTCCTCTACGCCGAAGACCCGAACTTCCGCGCCATCTGGCGCTCGACGACGCGTCTGCTCTTCAACGCGTTCCTCTTTCAGCCGGTTCTCTAAGGGAAATATGTTTCAAGTCAAGGCGGCATTCACGGGTCAGTTGGAGGTGAGGACGAGCGCGGAGAGGGCGCGCGAGTTCTTCGGGGATTTGCGCAACTTCGTCGAGCTGATTCCGGGCGTCGAGCGCATCACGTCGGAGGCGCGCGGCGTGATGCGCTGGCTGATACGGGCCGAGGTTCCCGTCATCGGAGCGGTGAGCCACGCCTTCCCCGTCGAGCAGACCGAGGACGCGCCCGAGCGCATCGAGTGGTCGCCCGCGCGCGGCGAGCAGCAAAACTTTTTGCGCTACTCGGCGACGTTCGAGCGTCTGGGCGAGCTGACGCGCGTCCGCGTCGAGCAGCACGTCATGCTGCGGCGCGACAAAGCGCGCGAGCTGCACGCGCTCGCGCCCTTAGTCGGCGAGTCGCGCCTGAGCGCCGAGCTTCAGAAGGGCATCGGCGAGATGATGCGAACGTTTCTGGAGCGCGCGCGCGCGAAGTTGGAGACGTAGTTTTTCAGCCGCGGCGGGCGCGGACGCGCGGCAGCTCGCGCAGAGGGTGCGCGCGCTCGTAGGCGTCGGCGAGGCGGAGGATGACGGGCTCGCCCCACTGGCGTCCCATCAGTTGGAAGCCGACGGGGAGGCCGTCGCGCGTGAGCCCGCAGGGGACGTTGACGCCGGGCACGCCCGCGAGGTTGGCCGTGCAGGTGTAGATGTCGCTCAGGTACATCGAGAGCGGGTCGTCGGTCTTCTCGCCCAAGCGGAAGGCGGGCGTCGGCGTCGTCGGCGTGAGAATCGCGTCGCACCGCTCGAAGGCTTTCAGGAAGTCATCCTTGATGAGCGCGCGCACCTGCTGCGCCTTCAGGTAGTAGGCGTCGTAGTAGCCGGACGAGAGCACGTACGTGCCGAGCATGATGCGCCGCTTGACCTCCGCGCCGAAGCCCTCCTCGCGCGTCCGCCGGTACATCTGCCGCAGCTCGGGCGCTTCCTCGGCCCGGTGCCCGTAGCGCGCGCCGTCGTAGCGCGCGAGGTTCGACGAAGCCTCGGCCGTCGCGATGATGTAGTAGACGGCGATGCAGTACTTCGCGTGCGGCAGCTCCACGTCGACGACCTCCGCGCCCAACTCGCGGTAAGCCTCAATCGCCGCCTCGACGCGCCCGCGCACCTCCTCGTCCAAGCCTTCGCCGAACAGCTCGCGCGGCACGCCTATTCTCATCCCCGACACGTCGCCCGAAAGCTCCGCGGCGTAGTCGGGCACGGGCACGTCGGCCGTCGTCGCGTCGCGCGCGTCGCGCCCGGCGATGACCGAGAGAACGGACGCCGCGTCGCGCACGGTGAGGCCGAAGACGCTCACTTGGTCGAGCGACGAGCCGAAGGCGACGAGGCCGTAGCGCGAGACGCGCCCGTAGGTGGGTTTGACGCCGACGATGCCGCAGAGCGCGGCGGGCTGGCGGACGGAGCCGCCCGTCTCCGAGCCGAGCGCGACGGGCACGACGCGCGCGGCGACGGCCGCGGCCGAGCCGCCCGAGGAGCCGCCGGGGACGCGACCCGTGTCCCACGGGTTGCGCACGGGGCCGAACGCCGAGTTCTCGTTCGACGAGCCCATCGCGAACTCGTCGCAGTTGGTCTTGCCGACGACGACGGCCCCGGCCGCCTTCAGGCGCTCGATTACTGTCGCGTCGTAGGGCGGGTGATAGCCGGCGAGGATGCGCGAGCCGCAGGTGGTCTGCATCCCGCGCGTGCAGATGTTGTCTTTGACGGCGACGGGGACGCCGCGCAGAGGGGTCGCGGCTTCGGCGCGCGCGGGCGAGGCCGACTCGGCGTCTAATTCGTCGGCGTGTCGGAGCGCGCCGTCGCGGTCGATTTGCAGGAAGGCGTTGAGCGTGTCGTTTAAAGATTCGGCCGCCGCGAGCGCCCCTTCCGTGACGGCGCGCGCGGTCGTCTCGCCCGACGCGACGCGCGCGCGCAGAAGCTCGACCGTGTTCTCGTTCGTGTCGTCGTTGGGAGTCATGTCCGCTCAGATCACTTTGGGCACGCGGAAGTGGCCGTGCGAGGGGTCGGGCGCTTGGTCGAGCGCCTCGCGCTGGCCGAGCGAGGGCTGCCGCACGTCATCGCGCGCCGCCTCGGTGCGCTCGCCCTCGGGCGTGAGGCCGCCCGTCGCCGGCTCGACCGCGCTCGTGTCGAGCTCGTTCAACTGCTCGACGTAGCTGACGATTGCGGCGACCTGCGGCGCGAGCGTGCGCAGCTCGTCGTCGCCCAATTCGAGGTGCGCCAGCGCGGCGATCTTGCGGATGTCGGATTCGCTGATGGGCATAAAAGTAGCCGTCGGCAGGCGGCGCGCGGCATCCGGCCCGCGGCCGACGCCGAACGTTATTTCCTCTCCTGCGCTTCGATGTAGCTGCCGGCGGCGACGAGGAAGCGCCGGCGCAGGTCGTCGTCGCGGATGGCCGAGGCCGCGTCTTCGAGCTCGGCGGCGCGGCGCAGGGCGCCTTCGTCGTGCGCGGCCGTGCGCACCGCCTCCGCGCGCCGGCGCAGCCGCTCGCGCTCCTTGCGGACGGTCTGCGGGTCGACGCGGAACTCGATGTAGGTGACGACCGGCTGGCCCAAGATGGAGTTGACGCGGAAGAGGAGCTGGCCGCTGATGGCTTCGAGCTGCCCGCGCCACGCCGCGTCGGGCACGGCGACGACGAGCGTCTTGCGGTAGAGCCGGAAGGGCACGGCGACGCCGCGCAACTGCTCCCCGGCCGCGCGCCGCCACGCGACGAAGGCGGCCGTCTCGGCCACCTCCTCGGCGTCGCCCGCCGCGCGCAGAAGCTGCGGCAGGGCTCTGATGAGATCGTCCATCGGGAAGCTTTCAGCCGTCGGCGCGCGGCTTTCAGCAAAAGACAGAACGCGCTGCTGACGGCCGGCCGCCGAGTGCTATAGAATCAAAAATCGCGAATCGAAAATCCTAAATTCTTCGGGAGTGTAATGGAAAAGGAGCGAGGGCGACAAGCGGCGGACTCCGGCAGCGTCACGCGCGAGGCGTGGGCCGGGTTGGAGCGTCTGGTGCTGGCGTCGGCGAGCCCGCGACGGGCCGAGATTCTGCGCTCGGTCGGGTGGCCGTTCGAGGCGACGGCGGCAGACGTGGACGAGTCGATGCGCGAGGGCGAAGACCCTGAAAGGTACGTCCGGCGTCTCGCGCGCGAGAAGGCCGAGCGCGTCGCGGGCGA
Organism: Pyrinomonadaceae bacterium; assembly: GCA_035634035.1. Lineage (GTDB taxonomy): Bacteria > Acidobacteriota > Blastocatellia > Pyrinomonadales > Pyrinomonadaceae > DASQDT01. Next base: position 7,996 of record DASQDT010000092.1, read on the forward strand.
GCGACTGTTCGGGCTCGTCTTGGGCGCGGACACGACGGTCGTCACCGGCGAAGGCCGCGCGCTCGCCAAGCCCGCGGACGAAGAGGACGCGCGGCGGATGCTCCGCGCCTTGAGCGAGCGCTGGCACGAGGTTCTGACGGGCGTCGCGCTCGTGCGCGCCGAGTCGGGGCGCGCACTCGTCGAGTGCGCGCGCACGCGCGTGCGGTTCGCCGCCGTCTCGGACGAGGAGATAGAGGCTTACGTCCGCACGGGCGAGCCGCTTGATAAGGCCGGCGCTTACGCGATTCAGGGCCGCGCGGCGCTTTTCATCGAAGCCATCGAGGGCGACTACTGGAACGTCGTCGGCCTGCCCGTCCGACTCGTCTACGAGATGGCGCGCCGGCTCGCGCCGTGAGAGGCGAGTCGGGGCGAACGAGTTGACGAAGAGACGAAGAGGGCCGCGACTCCGTTGTGGAGTCGCGGCCCTCTTCGCGTCGGGTCGGCTCTTGGGGGAACCGCGAAACTTATTTGAGCAGCTCGTTCAGGCGCGGCGTGAGCCGCTCAAGCAGGCTGCCGCGCGGGCCGAGGCCGCCGATGGGCTCGCCCGCCATCTCGCCCTCGCGATTGATGATGACGACGGCCGGCAGTTGGTCGACGCCCGTCCGCTTAAAGAGCGCGCCCTCGGGGTCGCGCAGCACGGCTATTTTCAGACCGTACTTGCGCGCGAAGGCGCGCAGGTCTGCGTCGGCCGCGTATGACTTCGACTTCGGCGAGTCCGAGTCGGTGCTCACCCAGTAGACGCGCACGTCGCGCGGCGCGAACTCGTCGGCCAACTCCTGCACGTCCTGCGCCTGACGCCGCGCCAGAGACGGCGGCAGGGACGCCGACCCGAAGGCCAGCACGACCACGTCGCCGCGCAGCATCTCGGAGGTGATCTGCCCGCCGTCGGCCGAGCGCAAGTTGAAGTTCAGACTTTCGGCCGCCTGCGAAGGCGACGCCAGAAGCGCCGCGGCCGCGAAGGCGAGCGCCAGAACGAGCTTCGCTGAGAGGGGGAAACGTTTTAGCATCTCGGTTCTCCTCGGGCCTTCTCCGCGCTCGGTGGACTGCCGTCAAGGGCTCACGTCACTGCCGCGCGTTTTCGACGGCCCCGACATTTCTTTGCGAGGCGGCCCGGACGAAACTTTGATGTCCGGTCAAAAAGAAAGGTTGGACTGAAGCGGTACGTGGGGCGGTCGCGGCTGAGGTTGCGGGGAGGGTAAGACTCGCTGCTCGCGTGCGGCTCGTCGCGGCTCACCCGCCGCCGGGCGCGGACGCCTCGGGCGGTCGCCCGAAGACCTCCGCGTGCAGCGCCGCGTACTCGTCCCAAGTGTCCATGTCGCGCACAATGTAAGGCGAATCGACCGGCAGACGCAACACTTCGGCGCGGTGTTCGTCAAAGAGCGCCCGCAGCCCGCGCCCCGTCGGGAGCGCGAGAAGCTCACTTCTGAAACGCAAATCGACGAGCACCGGATGACCCCCGCGGCCCCCGTGCGTCGGGACGACGAGCGCCGCGCCACCGCGCCAAGCGCCGACGACTTCGCGCACGACCGACGGCGGCACGGCCGGCTGATCCGCGAGCGCGAGCAGCACGGCGCGCGTCCCGCCGCTCAGCGCCTCGACCCCGCGCGCAATCGAGACGCCCATCTCGCTCCCGCCGTCTTCGTTGACGGCCACGCTCACCCGCGCGTCGTAACGCGAAAGCTCCGCGCGCACCTCTTCGGCGCGGTGTCCGACGACGGCGACGACGCCATGAGCGCCGCCCCCCAACAAGTTCTCGACGCACGAGGCGACGACCGACCTCGCGCCGAACCGAAGCAGGGGCTTGAACGCCCCCATCCGGCGCGACCGCCCGGCCGCGAGCAGCACGGCCTCGACTCGCGACGCGCCCGACACTAGCGTAAGGACTCGCGCAACTCTTCGAGCGCGCGGCGGACGAAGGGGCGCGCCATCTGCTTGCGGTAGTTCATCAGGTGATCCGTGTTGTCGAGCGGTCGCGCGCGCACGTACGCCGCCTCGGCCGCCGCCGCGATCGTCTCGTCACCCAGCGGCGAGCCGACGAGCGCCCCGCCCGCCGACTCTATCTCCAGAGGCGCGGGCGCGACGCCGCCCAGAACGACGCGCGCCTCCGTCACCGTCCCCGACGAGTCCACGTTCAGGGCCGCCGCGACGCCCAACACGGGGAAGTCGAACGCGCCGCGCCGCCGCAGCTTCTTGTAGACGGCGCGCCAGCCCGCGACGGGCGGCAAATGAATCTCCGTCAGAAGCTCTTCGGGCCGCTTGTGCAGGTAGTCGATGCCGTCGTCTTTGTAGAACCCGCGCGCGGAGACGAGTCGGTCGGAGACGGTCGAGACGAGTCGCAGGCGCGCGTCGAGCGCGACCATCAGCGGCACGAGGTCTGACGACTGCACGGCCCAACACTTGGCGGAGCCGGGCGCGACCCAACAGATGTCGCCGTCCTTCTTCATGCAGAAGTTGATGGCCCGACGCCACTCGTAGTTCTGGTCGTAGTAGTTGCAGCGCGTGTCGAGCAGGAGGTTGCCGCCGATGGTGCCCATGTTGCGAAGCGTGGGCGTCGAGATGAGACGCGCCGCGCGCGCCACCGCCGGGTAGTCGCGGTTGACGACCGGGTGCTCGACGATTTCGGTGAGCGACACGCCCGCGCCGATTCGTAGCCCCGCCTCGCCGTCGCCCTCGATTCTGTGCAGCTCCGGCAGTCTCGCGACCGAGATGACCGTCCGCGGCGTCTGCTGCCGGCGCTTCATGTTCGGGTAGAGGTCAGTCCCGCCCGCGACGAACTGCCCCGCCGGCCCCGCGTCGCCCATCATCCGCACCGCCTCGCGCACGCCGCGCGGCACGAGATACGCAAACTTCGGAAGTCTCATCATAACGGTCTTAAAAAACCTCTGCCCTCGCGGGCGCGCGCCGCCGCGCGACGCCCCGCTTAGTCTTTGCCCTTGCCGCCGAGCGATTTACGGAAGTCCGCGAACTCCTTGACGCCGCCGCCCTGCTCGTCGAGAAACTTCCCGTCGTCGTCCCGGCCCTTCGGCGTGTGGCGCATCGCGAAGTAGCCGTAGACGAGTCGGTGCGTGGCGTCGGCGCGCGCGTAGGTCGCCACCTGCACCTGCGTCTCGCCCTCGGCGTAGGTGAACAGAGTCGCCCCGCCCTCGCCGTCCTCGGGGTGCGGCGGAAGCGTCGCCGCCTTCCACGCGAGCGGCGCGGCCTTCGCCTTGCCCTTGTCGTGAATGAACATCCGCCCGGCGGCGTCGCGCGCGCGCTCGCGCAGCGCGTCGAGCGTCTCGCCGTCGTCGGGGTAGGCGATGAACATCCCGGCCGCCCGCTTCGGGTTGATCATCAGGACGCCTTTGAACCCGGCGAAGTCGAGGGGCATGAAGCCCTTCGGCGGCTTAAAAAGGATGCCGCCCTGCGGACGCGCGTCCGCCGACTTGCCCTTCTCCGCCTCCTGCGCGACGGCGCAGACCGACGCGGCGAGTAGAATCAGCGCGGCGCCGAGCGCGCGCGACCGGCGTCCGAAACTCGTTTGCGAGGTCGTCATCATCTTCTCCTTGAAGTCCGAACCGGCGAACTACGAATGGACGGCGACGCGCGGCATCTCGCGTCCGTCGCCGCCCTCGGCGGGCGTCAGGACTTTGAGGGGCTGCGGCCATTCGACCGCGGGGACGGACGCGGGGCCGAAGCGCGCCTCCTTGCCCTGAGCTTTGGCGCGGAGCGCGGCGAGCACTTTCTCGGGCGTGACGGGGACTTCGTCGACGCGCACGCCGACGGCGTCGTAAACCGCGTTCGCCACGGCCGGCATGATCGGCAGAAGCGGCCCCTGCCCGACCTCCTTCGCGCCGAACGGGCCGTTCGGGTCGGCGTCCTCGATCAGGTACGTGAAGACCTCGCACATCTCCAGAGTCGTCGGGCTCTTGTATTCGAGGAGCGAAGGGAACTTGTGCACGACGTTGCGGTTGGCGCGGTAGACCATCTCCTCCATGAGAGCCTCGCCCAAGCCCATGTAGACCGAGCCCTCGACCTGTCCCATGACGAGCATCGGGTTGATGGAGCGCCCGATGTCGTGCCCTATCCAAACTTTCCCGACCGTGACTAGCCCCGTGTCCGGGTCAACGTCCACTTCGGCGACGGCCGCCGAGTAGCTGTAGGCGGGCGAGGGGCCGACGCCCGCGCCCTTGAACTTGCCCGGCGAGCGCGGCGGCGTGTAAGAGCCGACCGTGCCGACGGTGCCGAACTTCGACTCGGCCAAGACGACGGCCTCCGCGAAGGTCACGCCGACTTCGGGATTCTCCACGTCGAAGACGCGGCGCTCGGCGAACGAGAGGTTCTCGACGGGGACGCCGAGCTTCTCCGCGACGGCCATCGTGAGTAGCTCGCGCGCCCGCTCGGCCGCCTGAATCGCGGCGTTGCCCGTCATCAAAGTGACGCGGCTCGAATAGCTCCCCAGATCGACGGGCGTCAAATCCGTGTCGGCCGTGACGACGCGGATGTCGAACGGGTCGATGCCTAAAATCTCCGCGACGACGTAGGCGAGCACCGAGTCAGACCCCTGCCCGATGTCGGTCGAGCCGCACTGGACGCAGACGCCGCCCTGACGGTCGAGGCGGAGCTGCACGCCCGAGTGCGGCATACTGTTCCAATAGATCGGGAGGCCCGCGCCGCAGATGTATGAGCTGCACGCCAGCCCCACGCCGCGCCCGTAGGGGAGCTTCTTATACTTGTTCTTCCAGTCAGAACCTTCGACGACCTTCTCGATGCAACGGCCCAAGCCCATCGTGCCGAGGCGCAGGTAGTTGGCCGTCACGGAGTTCGGCGCGGCCAGATGTTTGAGCCGCATCTCGGCCGGGTCGAGCCCGAGCTCGTCGGCCACCTTGTCGAGCTGCACTTCGAGCCCGAAGCGCGGCTGCGGCGTGCCGTGCCCGCGCTTGGGGCCGCACGGAGGCTTGTTCGTGAAGGCGCGCAGGCCGCGGAAGCGGTAGCGCGGGACTTCGTAGGTGACGGTCTGGAGTGCGCCCGTGTAGAAGGTCGAGGCGACGCCGTAGGAGCCGTACGCGCCGCCGTCGAGGTACGACTCGAAGTCGAGCGCCGTTATCGAGCCGTCCTTGCGCACGCCGATGCGGCTTCGCATCAAGACGGGGTGGCGGCCGCGGTGGCAGTAGAAAACCTCCTCGCGCGTGAGGGCGATTTTGACGGGCCGCTTCGTGCGTCGCGAAAGCTCGGCGACGACAATCTCGTGGTTGAAGGGGTCGCTCTTGCCGCCGAAGCCGCCGCCGTTCGGGGTGGCGATGACGCGTATGTGCGCGGCCGGCATCTGCAAGGTCTTGGCGAGCGCGCGGTGGACGTAGTGCGGCGTCTGCGTCGAAGACCAGAGCGTGAGCTTGTCGTCGGCGTCGTAGAGCGCGACGGCCGCGTGCTGCTCCATCGGCAGGTGCGTGTTGCCCTCGTAGAAGAACAAGTCCTCGCGCACGAGGTCGGCCTCGGCGAAGCCCGCCTCCATGTCGCCGAACTCCAAGTGCACCTGCTTGTGGACGTTCGCGCCGTCGCCGTAGTCGTGCACGCGCGGCTCGTCGACCATCACGGCCTCTTCGATGCTCGTGATGGACTGAAGCTTTTCGTACTCGACCTCGATGAGGTTCATCGCGTCGAAAGCCGTGTCCTCGTCAATCGCGGCGACGGCCGCGACGGGGTCGCCGACGAAGCGCACCTTGTCAACACAGAGCGGGTGCTCATCTTGGCTCACGGGCAGGATGCCGTAAGGGACGGGCAAGTCCTCCCCCGTGATGACGGCAAGGACGCCGGGCAGCGCGAGCGCCTTCGACGCGTCTATCCGGACGATGCGCGCGTGAGGCTCGGTCGAGCGCAGGATTTTGCAGTGGAGCATACGCGGGAGCGCGATGTCGTCGGCGAACTTCGTCGCGCCCACGCACTTCGAGCGCGCGTCCACCTTGCGGAAAGGCTTGCCGACGACTTTAAACTCCTGACCGCCGTTCTCTCGTCCGTTCGTCTTCATCTCGTTAATATCAGTCGGGCCGTCCTCGTCTCAGACGTGAAAAATTATTCGTAGCCGTAGACGCTCTCGCGCGGCATCTCGGCCTCCTCGCCGCGCATCCGCGCCGCCGCCAACTCGACCGCCTCGTAGATTTTGATGTAGCCGGTGCAGCGGCAGAGGTTCCCGCTCAGCGCCTCTTTGATCTCGTCGCGCGAGGGGCTCTGGTTCTGCGCGAGCAGCTCTTTGGCGACGAGGAGGAAGCCGGGCGTGCAGTAGCCGCACTGGGCCGCGCCCGTGTCGGCGAAGGTCTCCTGCAAGGGGTGTAAGCCTTCTTCGGTCGCCATCCCCTCGACCGTCTCGACGCGGCGGCCCTCGGCCTCTAACCCGAGCATGAGGCAGGAGAGCACGGAGTGGCCGTCGACCAAGACGGCGCACGTCCCGCACTCGCCCAACTCGCAGCCGTGCTTCGTGCCCGTCAGGGCGAGGTCTTCGCGCAGCACTTCGAGCAGGGTCTTGTGCGGCGCGAAGGCGACTTCGGCCGTCTCGCCGTTTAAGGTGAACTCGATGTGAGTCTTCTGTCTTGCTTTCGTGTCCATCAGTCGTCGCGCAAGGCCGAGTCGCGGTCGGGCCGTAACGTCGCGGCCGGCGCGGCCTCTCGTCGCTTACAAAGTCGAGTGTGTGATTGCTTCTACAGACGAGCCTTCGGGCCGGTTCGCAGAAAAATGATGATAGCAGTTTTGCGCGGCGGCCGTCTAAGAGGGGAGCGGCGGGAGCGTGCCGGTGTGGCCTTTGGGCCGGGCCGGCTGGATGACGAGGTTGTCGATGAGGCGCGTCGGGCCGAGGCGCGCGGCGACGGCGACGAGCACGGGGCGGTCGTCGGGCAGGCGGTCGAACTTCTCCATCGTCTCGGCGTCGGTGACGCCGACGTATTCGAGGCGGGCGCGCGGCTCCGACTCGACGACCGAGCGCACCGCCTCGGCCAGACGGCGGGCCGTCCGCTCGCCCTCCATGTAGACCTCGCGCGCCTGCGCGAGCGCGCGGTAGAGGACGGGCGCGGCCCGCCGCTCCTCGGGGCTCAGGTAGCTGTTGCGCGACGAGAGCGCGAGCCCCGACTCCTCGCGCACGGTGGGAAGGACGACTATCTCGGTGTCGAAGGCGAGGTCGCGCACGAGGCGGCGGACGACTAAGGTCTGCTGCGCGTCCTTCTGCCCGAAGTAGGCGAAGTCGGGGCGGACGGCGTTGAAGAGAATCGTCAAGACCGTCGCCACGCCGCGGAAGTGTCCGGGGCGGGCCGCGCCCTCGTACTGCTCGGACAGGCCCTCGACGGTGACGTAGGTGGAGAAGTTCTTCGGGTAAATCTCTTCGACCGAGGGCGCGAAGATGTAGTCGACGTTGTAGTCGGCGAGGCGCGTGGTGTCTTTGGTGAGGTCGCGCGGGTAGCGCTCGAAGTCCTCGCCCGGGCCGAACTGCGTGGGGTTGACGAAGACCGAGACGACGACCACGTCGCACATCCGCCGGGCCTCGCGGACGAGGGAGAGGTGGCCCTCGTGGAGCGCGCCCATCGTCGGCACGAGGCCGATGCTCTTGTCCTCCTCGCGGCGCAGCTTGCGCGAGACCGATGCCATGCGTTGGCGGCGGTTGATGATTTCCACTTTACGGCTTCTCTTCGCCGCTCTGGGCCGGGAGGTTGAGGGCGGCGGCGGTGTCGGCCGGCAGCGGGTAGCTCTCGGCCGGCGCGGGGAAGTCGCCCGAGCGCACGTCGTCGGCGTAGCGGCCGATGGCCTCGGTGATCGTCTCGCGCAGGTTCACGTACTGGCGCACGAAGCGCGGGCGCGTGCGGCTGAACGAGAGGCCGAGCAGGTCGTGGAGGACGAGTATCTGCGCGTCGCAGTCCGCCCCCGCGCCGATGCCGATGGTCGGAATCTTGACGGCTTCCGTCACCGCGCGCGCGACCTCGCCGGGCACGACCTCCAAGACGACGGCGAACGCGCCGGCCTCTTCGAGCGCGAGCGCGTCCTCGACGAGCGCGCGGGCGGCGTCGGCCGTCTTGGCTTGCAGCCGGTAGCTGCCGAGCTTGTTCAGAGACTGCGGCGTCAGCCCGACGTGGCCCATCACGGGAATCTCCTCGTTGACGAGCCGGCGCACGACTTCGAGCCGGTTGCGCCCGCCTTCGAGCTTGACGGCCTCCGCGCCGCCCTCCTTGACGAGCCGCAGGGCGGCGCGCACGGCCTCGTCGGCGCCCGTGTGGTAAGAGCCGTAGGGCATATCGGCGACGAGCAGGGCGCGCTCGACGCCGCGCCGGACGGCGCGCGTGTGCGCGAGCATCTCTTCGAGCGTGACGGGGACGGTCGAGTCGTAGCCGAGGACGACGTTGCCCAAGCTATCGCCGACGAGGATGATGTCGGTTCCGGCCTCGTCGACGATGCGCGCGGTCGGGTAGTCGTAGGCCGTGAGGCAGACCAAGCGCTCGCCGCGCTCCTTGCTCGAACGGAGGCTCGGGACGGTCACTTTCTCCGGCCGCTGCTGTTTGAGGTAGACCATCGGCTTCGGCGTCTCGCTTGTCGGCGCGTTTGTAAAACGGGAGCGACGAATTATAGGCGAGCGCGACGCCGGGGCACAAGAAAAAAGGACTCCGGCCCGCCGCACTCCTACCGGGGCGGCTTCCAGCGCGCGACGCGCGAGCGGTCGGCGCAAGCGCGCAGAAGCGCGGCGAAGGTCGCGCCGAGCGCGGGGTGGACGGCGTCGGGCGCAAGCTCGGCGAGTGGCGCGAGGGCGAAGCGGCGCAGGTGCAGGCGCGGGTGCGGGAGCGTGAGCAGCGCGGTGGCGCGCGTCTGAAGACCGTAGACGAGGAGGTCTAGGTCGAGCGTGCGCGGGCCGCGCCGCGTCGCGCGGCGGCGTCCGAGTGCGTACTCGACGCGCAGGAGGCGCGCGAGGAGTTGTTCGGGCGGGGGGAGCGGCGCGACGATCTCGGCGACGGCGTTGAGGAACGCGGGCTGGTCTGTGAAGTCGACGGGCTCGGTCTCGTAGACGGACGACAGGCGCGCGACCGCGAGCCCCGCGTCGAGCATCCCGCGCACGCCGAGCAGCAGGTGGCCGGCGCGGTCGCCCACGTTCGACCCCATGCCGACGTAGGCGCGCGGCTCTGTCGCTTCGCGTTCGCTCATTTGGAATCTGAAATCCGCGCCTTAAGAACGTCCGTGCTTTTTGTCCATCTCGGCGTTGAACGCCTCGGACTGCCCGCGCGCGATGCTGAGCGTCTGCCACCGGCGGCCGGCGACGTGCTTGGCGAGGAGGACTATCTGGCCGACGTGCTCGCCGTAGTGCGCGAGCTGTCGGTTGACGGCCTCGACGACCGTGTGCCCCTGACCGCGTATGCGGACGGTCGCGAGCAGGTCTTCCGGCCGGAGCGAGGCGAGCGTGTCGAAGAGCGTTTGCCAGCCCGCCTCCCAACGCTCCGCGAGCGCCGAGCGCGTGTCGCCCTCCTCGACGACGAACTCGGAATCGCGCCGCCGGTCGGGCTTGTCGCCGTCGGTCGTCAGAAAGTCAGTCCAGCGCGAGCGCAGATTGCCCGAGAGGTGTTTGAAGACGAGGGCGATGCTGTTCGACTCGTCGTCGATGAGACGGAAGAAGCCCTCGTCGTCGACCTGCGCGGCGGCGCGGTCGGCCGACTCCTTGAGGCGACGGAAGTTCTTCGCCGCGTTCTCAAGGTAGTGCGTCGCTAATTGCTCGTAAGTCTGTCCGTTTTGACGTTCGCTCATGAGGCGCATTGTATTACAGTTCGGCGCGTGAGAGACGGCGCGGGCGCGTGTGTTATACTCGCGGCGCGCGACGCGCGGATACCAAAACCAGAGGCGCGATCTCGTCCGAGAGGGTCGCGTCCGGGCGGGCCGGCAAGCCCCGTCCAGACAGAAATGGCTCGCAGGAAATACAACCGTAACCAGCGGCACGAACCCGCCACCGAGCGCTCTTTCCCGGAGTACATCTTCGCCCCGCCCGCGCAGCAGACCTCGCGCGACGAGTTGCTGCGACTCGTGCGCGGCGGCGAAGACACCTTCCTCGAACTCAAAGTAAAGCTCTCGAACCCCGAGAAGATCACACAGGGCATCATCGCCTTAGCCAACACGGGCGGCGGCCTCATCGTCTTCGGCGTCAACGACAATATGCGCGTCGAGGGCGTGGACGACGCCGAGGAGGTGCGCGAGGAACTCGTCCGCATCTGCCGCGACGAGGTCGTGCCCGCGCTGATGCCCTACATCGAGCTGGTCTCTTTCGACAGCGGCAAGCGCGTCGTCGCGCTCGAAGTCGAGGGCAAGCGACGCCCCTACCGGACGCGCGACGGGCGCTACTTCATACGCGTCGGCGCGGAGAAGCGCGAGGCGTCGCGCGAGGAGCTGTCGAGCCTTTTGGACGAGGCGCGGCCCGTGCGTCTGGAGAACGTCGGCGCGGTCGGCGCCGGCGTGGAGGACATCGACGAGGCGCTGCTCTGGAGCTTCGTGCGCGAGTTCGAGGGCGGCGCCTTCGAGCACGCGCTGTCGGCGGCCGGCTACCCGACGGCCGAAATCCTTGAGCGCGACCTGCTGCTGGCCGTCGCGGCGGGCGGCGCTGGCGGGCCGCAGCCGACGGTGGCGGGGCTGCTGCTCTTCGGGCGCGACGAGCGCGTGGCCGAGCTTCTGCCGCGCTCGACGGTCGTGGCGACGCGGTTCGCGGGCGACACGGCGCAGTCGCCGAAGGTCGAGACGGTGCAGCTGCGCGGAAACCTGCACACGCTTTTCGAGTCGGCCCTGCGCTTCGTCGAGCGCTACTGCGACCTTTGGGACAAGCGCCCGCGCTCGTTCGCCGGCCGCCGCGAGGAGGAGGACGTGGCGCAAGACGCGCAGGCCGCGCCCGTCGCCGCGCGCGCCAACTACCACCGGGCCTCCGTCCGCGAGGCCGTCGCCAACGCGCTCGCGCACCGCGACTTGGCGCTGCGCGACCTGACGACGAGGCTGAACGTCTTCGACCACTCGATAGAGATCACGAACCCGCGCCGCTCGGCCGGGTTCGCGCCGTCGATGCTGCGCGCGATACGCTACGGCGTCCCGGCCGCGGTCAACCCGCAGACGGCGGCGATACTCACGAGCCGCGCCTACGGGCTCGACCTCGCGCCGGGCGGGCTGCCCGCCCTGCTGCGCGAGGCGCGCCTCTTCTCGGGCCGCAAGCCCGAAATCCACACGCTCAACGACGAGTTCCGCCTCCGCCTCCACGGCGCGTAAAAGCGGCGACGAGTGACGGGCAAGAACTCGTCAGACTCAAATAAGAAGCCCGGCCATTTACGGCCGGGCTTCTTTAAATTTGGGCTCTGACTTGTCTCTAACTCGTCACTCGTCACCCTTCTTGTCCGGCTTCGGCGCGTTGTAGAACTGGCGGGCCTTGACGATGAAGTCCTTCTCGTCGAGCGTGCCGTCGCCGTCCACGTCCACCTTGACGACGATCTTGTGCTTCTTGCCGTCGCGGCGCTCGCCGGGGTTGTAGCCGAGGCTGTACTGGTTGCGCATCAGCGCGTTAATCGACTGGAGCGCGCTGTTCAGCTCGCCCTCGAACGTGATGGGGAAGTACTCGCCGCCCGTCTCTTTGGCGAAGGTCGAGAGCGTGTTCTGCGCCTGAAGGAGGGTCATGCGGCCCGGCGTCGTCGAGCCGAGCAGCCCGTCGGTCGGCGGCAGGTAGTCGCCGTACTTCTTCAGGAACATATTGCCGACGCCGATGATGTAGATGGGGATGCCGGCGTCCTGCGCGACGCGGCGCGCCTGATCGTAGTTAATCTTGCTGAACGTGTCGACGCCGGTCGAGACGAGGAAGACGGCCTTGCGGCGGCCCTGAATCGCGACCATCCCGCCGTACTCGGTCGTGCGCGACTTGCTCTCTTCGAGGACGACCGAGTCGGCCTTGCCGCCGACGAGGACGAGCTTGAGCGCGTCGAAGAGGTTGGCCTCGTTCGAGACGGGGCGCGCGCGGAGCATGATGTTGACGACCTGATTGATGCGCTGCGGGTCGTTCGTGAAATCGGTGATCGGCGTCGCCCTCATGTCGTAGGCGACGACCGAGACGTAGTCGTCGGGCGGCTTGATGAACTGCGAGAGGAAGTAGGCCATCGGCCGCAGGATCTCGTAGCGGCCCGGCTCGTAGTAGTCGCTCCGGAGGTAGTTGTTGAGGAGGTTGCTGTACTCCAAGACCATCGCGACGGTGATGGGCGCCTCGGGCGTCGAGAAGTTGGTGATGTCCTGCTTGACGTTGTCCTCGAAGATGGCGAAGTTCTCGCGCTTGAGCCCCGTGACGATCTGCTTCGTGCGCTTGTTGATGACGACGGCCTCGACGTTGACGAGCGACGAAGTGACCTTGACGACCTCGGCCGGGTCTTGGACGGTCTCCTTCGGCGGCGGCTCCTCGCCCGTCTGCTCAGTCTGGTCGGGGCGCTTGTTCTTCTTCTGCGGCGACTCGGGCGCGGGCGCTTGGCGGCGCGACTGCGCCAGCGACGGCGGCGGGGCGGGCAGGGCGAGGAGCGCCAGCACGACGAGCGTGGCGGCGACGGCGCGGGCGAAGGACGTGACTCTCATGTTGCTACCTCAACTTCCGGCGGCGGGAAACGTCTCTGCAAGCTGTGACCCGAAATATAACGGAAAAGGCCGTAAATCGTAAGTCGCGAACCGCGTGCGGACTCCGAAAAGTCTCGCGCCTTGCGGTTGACGACTGACGATTTACGGCTCTTTTGATGCTTCCCGCGCCGCGGCTGTTGGCCGGGCGGCTAGGGCCTGATGCTCCCGCTTGAGACGGGCTCGGCCTCGATGAGCGCGTCATACGTTCCCGTGTTGTCTTCGAGCCGGCCCTCGTTGACGCCGAGGAAGAGGCGGCCGTCGCGCGGGGCGAGGAACTCCCGGTTGCTGCCGACGAAGATGAACTCGTCGTTGTCGTCGCCGATGACGGCGATGAGCGCGCCCGTCGGCTCCTCGCGCATCAGCTTCTCGTTGTCGGTCGCGCGCGGCAGCCCCGTCGGCGTCGAGAAGCGGCCCAGACCCAGAGAGACGCGGCCCGAGGCCGAGATGCGCAGGCGCTGGCCGCGCCTGACCATCAGGCCCGTGTCCGTCCAGCCGTTGGCGGTCGAGTCCGCGCGGACGCGGACGCGGACGGGGAAGAACTGCGAGCCGGTGGACTCGCCCGACGCGGGCTGCGAGTTGTTCGTCGTGCGGCTCGTGTTGGCGGGCGCGGTCTGCGGGCTGCTGTTGCCGCCGAGGGTCGGGCGCGGCTCGGCGGGCGTGCTGCGCGTCGTGTTCGCGGGCGCGCTCGTCGTCGGCGTCGTCGTCGTGTTGGCGGCGCGCGAGTCGTTGGCCGGGGGCGTGCCGGCGTCGGTCGTCGTCGTGCCCGCGCCTTCGCCCTCGAACTCGATGGACTCAACGTCCTCGACGTAGACGATGACGCGGCTGCGGCGTCCGCGCGAGGTGCTGTCCATCAAGACCGTGAACTGCTCGTCGCGGAAGCTGACGATCTGGCCGCGGACGACGTTACCGTTCTTGAGGCGGATGGTGTCGGCGAGCGCGGCCGGGGCGGCGGCGGCGAAGGCGAGCCCGGCGGCGAGCGCGAGCGTAAAACCCTTAAATCTCATTTCTCCTCCGTGGCGGCCGTCCGTGGAGTGTGCGGCCTCGACTGAAGCGACGTGTAACAGAGAGACGGGCGCTTTGGCAAGCGTGGGAGAAACTCTGCCCGCGGCCTGCGATGGGGCGCAACCCCGCGCAGGTTGCCCGCGAAATTCGTCGGCGCGCGGCGGGGAAAAGTTTACCGGAGGGCGCGCGGCCTGACCAGTCACGCCCCGCGCGAAAGGCCGCCGTGATATTATCACCGCCCTGCACGACTGACCTCGCAGACGTTTTCTTATCGCCGGACGGCGCGCGTGCGCCGCGCGCGGGGGCGGAAAGTAATGTTCGACAGCTTGTCCGAGAGAGACGCGCGGGGCGTGGCCCTTTTGAAGAGGGCGGCGCTCGTGTTCGTCGCGTGCTGCGCGGCGACGGCGCTCCTGTCGGGCTACCGCGCGTGGGTGCAGGTGCGCGGGCTTGAGCTGCGGGTCGACGACGCGGCCTTGCGCGGCGGGTCGGTCGTCAGAACGTCGGTCGTCTGCTCGGGGAGGACGACGGTCGACGTGCGGCTTGAGCTGATACAGGGCGGGCGCGCGGAGACGCTCGCGTTGCAGCGCGTGCCCGGCAACGAGTGGGCCGCGATTGACCCGCGCCCGCGCGCGGCCTCGCAGGCGTTCGCGGTGTCGCCCGAGACGCTGGCGCGATTCCAAGCGGGCGCGGCGCTCTTGCGCGCGACGGCGACGGGCCGCCCGCAGTTGACGCGCCTTCCGCCGCCGACGGTGCGCGAAACGCCCGTCGAGATTCGGCGCGAGTGAGGGGCTTGAGACGACGGCGAAATCGTTGACGGCCGGGCACGGCGCGTCGCGGCGCGCGGCGGGTTGGGCGTTCGGACGGCGGGCCGCTACAATTCGCCGACATGAGTGACCTGAAAAATCTGCTCGACAACAACAAGGCGTGGGCCGAGGGCATCAAGTGGCGCGAGCCCACCTTCTTTAACGCCTTGGCCAGCCAGCAGTCGCCGCGCTACCTCTGGATCGGCTGCGCCGACAGCCGCGTCCCCGCCACGCAGCTCGTCGGGCTCATGCCGGGCGATATGTTCGTCCACCGCAACGTCGCCAACGTCGTCGTCCACACGGACTTCAACTGTCTTTCGGTCTTGCAGTTCGCCGTCGACGTGCTCAAGGTCGCGCACGTCATCGTCTGCGGCCACTACGGCTGCGGCGGCGTGCAGGCCGCGATGCAGAACAAGCGGCTCGGGCTCATCGACAACTGGCTGCGCCACGTCCAAGACGTGATGCACGCCCACGAGGCGCAGCTCTCATCAATCGCCGACGAGGCGCGGCGGCTCGACCGCCTGTGCGAGCTGAACGTCGTCGAGCAGGTCTTAAACGTCGGGCGGACGACCATCGTGCAGAACGCTTGGGAGCGCGGGCAGGAGCTCGCCGTGCACGGGTGGGTTTACGGCATCGGCGACGGGCTCCTGCGCGACTTGGGGATTCGCGTCGCCTCCCAGAAGGAGCTCGCGACGGCCCGCGAGACGGCCGAGCGCGCGCCCGCATGAGGCCCGGCCCGCTTCGTGACTGCGAGAGACGTTAATGACGACAGTTGACGCGGCCGACGGCTTCGGCCTCTTCGTGCGCAGGGAATTTTTCGACGCGCGGACGTGCCGCGAGATAGTCGCGCGGATGCGCGCGGGGGGCGGGGAGGAGGCGACCGTCTACGGCGTCGGCGCGACGGCCCGCGTCGAGGAGCGCGTGCGCAGGGTCGCGCGCCACGCGCCGCCGCGCGAGACGGTCGAGTCGGTGAGGGGCAGGCTTCTGGAATGCATGTCGGAGGTCGGCCGGCACTTCGGGCGGACTCTGAGCGAGTGCGAGGAGCCGCAGTTTCTGCGCTACCGCGTCGGCGACTTCTTCGTCGCGCATCAGGACGGCAACACCGGCATGATGCGTCTCGAACAGGAATCCCGCCTCGTCTCGGTCGTCATCTTCCTCAACCGTCAGTCAGACGCGCCCGACCCGCGAGACCCACGCGAGGCCGGAGACTTCCGCGGCGGCACACTCGTCTTCCACGACCGGCGCGCACGACGCGCCGACGAAGCGACACTGCACTTCAAGGCCGAGCCCGGCACGCTCGTCGCCTTCCGCGCCGAGACGACCCACGAAGTCACGCCCGTCACCCACGGCGAGCGCCACACCATCGCCTGCTGGTACAGATAGCTGCGACTAATTCAAAACCGTGTAGCCGCCCTCGTCAAAGACGACGAGCATAAAATCACGGCCGCCCACCGTCACCCGCGCCACCCCCTCGGGCTTTAACTTCGGGTCGAATCTGTTCGTCTCTCGAAGCACGGGCTGCCGTTCATCCCCGTTCCACTCCCAGAGGCCGAAATCGGTTTGGTCTTGGTGCTCCGCCGCCCCGCTGATTATTCTGAAGACGTTCGCCCGCCCGTCATGCTCGATGCCCCTGATGCCGACGCCGCCGAGGGACAGTCGAACCGCTTTGGAGCCTTCCACTTCCAGATTGTCCACGGAGAATGCGCCCCGCGGGTCGCGCAGCCTGAGCGGCACGAGTAGGGCGTGGCCGTCGACGATGGGCGAGCGCAACCCCAACAACAACCGACCCCGCCGGGCGTCCCACGCGAGCCCTTCGATGTTAACGCCGCCGTCTTTGCCCTTCCTGTCGCCCTCCCCGCGGAGCTCGGCCACGTTCTCGACGAGAAAGCTCTTCAAACCGCTTATCGATTCGGCCGCCTCGGCGCTCTGACCGCGCGCGTCGAACTTGAATCTGACGAGCCCCTCTCCGGCTATGGCCTTCGGTCTGGACTGCGAGCTGACGACGTAGAAATACGTGCCGTCGGTCGTGATGCCTTCGATGTCCTCGATGCCGACGCCGACGCCGACGGTCTTAGTCGCGCCGACCTGTTTGCCGTTCTGGTCGAGCCTCATCCAGAAAACCTGTCCCCCGCGCCCGTTGTCGGCGAAAAGAACCCCGTCCGTTCCGGGCACGTGGGCGACGCCGGAGGCTTCAAACTTGCCGCCCTCGAAAGGCGTCATGCCTTTGGGCGCCTGCCCGCCGGGCAGCGTCAGCGCCCCGCCGCAAGAGAAGAGGAACATCAGGCAGAGGCCGGACAGGAGAAACGGCAGCCGCCGGTTTATGAGTCGTGAAAACATGAGTCTCTTTCATTCCGCGCCCGAGGCGTCGTCTTTACCTTTAAGGTTCGCGGCCCGCCTCTCAGCGTCCCGAAACTCGTAGCGCCCGGCCAGTGTGAGAACGGTCAAGGTAAACAACGTGCTCAGCGCCGCCACGCCCAAACTACCCAACCCGACGGCCACGCCGATGGCCGCCGTCATCCAAATCCCCGCCGCCGTCGTCAGCCCCTGTATGTCGCGCTCCTCACTCAGCTTCAGTATCGAACCGGCCCCGATAAACCCGATGCCCGTCACTATCCCCTGAATCACTCTCGACAGCCCGTCCAAAGACATTCCGACGCCGGAGCAGGCGATGACGAAGACGGCCGTGCCGAGGGTGACTAAGATGTGTGTCCGCAGACCCGCCGGCTTGCCCGCCCGCTCCCGCTGTAATCCCACGGCCGCGCCGAGCAGCGTGGCGGCCAGCAGACGGATGAGCACCTTCACCAAATGCCTTGAGTCAGGCAACGCGGAGGTCAGTTCTTCCCACAAGATATCCATGTCGACACGGAGCCGGCTGGCGGCACGTTAATCAGATTGACAATCAGCTCTTTGGCGAAGGCGGACTCCCCTGACCCGTCCGGCGCAGGCCACGACCACCATCCAGACGAAGGCCACCGCGTACCCGGCCGCCACGTCGCTCGGGTAGTGGACGCCCAAGTAGACGCGGGAGAAGCCGATGAGTGCGATCAGCAAAAATGCCACGGCCCAGACGAAACCCCGCCTCGCCACCCCTTCCAAGCGCGCGGCGACGACGGCGGCAATCATACCGTAGAAGCATGAGGAGAGCAGAGCGTGCCCGCTCGGGAAGCTGTATGACTCGGGCGGCGGCGCGCCGAAGAAGGGTTCCGGCCTCTCACGCCCAGACAGCAGTTTGAGCGTGAAGTTGAGGAGGGCCGCCCCGGCCATCGTCACCAGCAGCGTGACGGCCGCGCGTCTGCGGCGCGTCAGGACGAAGGCGAGGACGGCGCACGCGCACGCGCCCACGAGGAACTCGTTCGAGCCGAGGTAAGTCACGGCGCGCATGAAAGAGGTGAGCGGCGGCGACGCGAACCGGTTGACGAGTGTCAATGCCGACTCGTCGAAACGCCGCGTGTCGCCCTCGTACACCTCACCGGCCAGCCCGGCGAACAGGTACAAGGTACAGGCCGCCGCGAACAGCCCGAGCGACAACAGCAGGCCGAGCGAGGGGAAGACGCTCGTCAGGAGGTAGCCGAGGGCGTCGCCGACTAATCTGCCGGCGGCCGCGAAAGGCTTCCGCGGGAAGAATGATTTGACACGGTGTTGGGTCACGCGGGCGATTAAAAAATCCCATCCATGAAGCCGCCGATTGCGCCCGGCGCTCTCCGCAGAACGCGGCCCCCGACTTTGCGCGCCCTGAAGACTTTCCTCTCCGCGACCCTGATGCCTGCGCCGACGCGGTCGCCGAGGTCTTCGTCAGCGCCCTGTTGTCGAGCCGCGGCTTCCGCGCCCTGCGCGCGGAGACGACGCCCGTAGTCCTCGACGTAGTCGCGCATCCAATATTGAATCCGCCGCATCCCGCGGCGCTCGGCCTCGGCGAGGGCGTCGCCGGTCGCCCACCCTTCCCGGCCGATGCGGTAGAGCGCGACGACCGTGCCCGTGCGGTCAACCCCGTCTTTGCAGTGGACGAAGACCCGCCCGCTCTCCGGCGCGGCGATGATCTCGACGACCCGCCGCACGCGCGCGTCGTCGGGGCGGCCCCACATCGGCAGCGGCACGTTGAAGTAATTAAGCCCTAGCGCCCGCGCCTCCGCCTCGTCCGAACGAGTGCGCGCGCCCGCGCCGCGCAGGTTGACGACGGTGTCGATGCCGAGTTCGGCCAGCCGCCGGATGCCGCCGGCGCGCGGCTGAGCGCCGCGGAACAACCTCTCGCTCACTTGATGAAATCTCGGCAGCCCGGCCCGGTCGGTCGCGTCCCGCGCGGACGCGAGGGTGGAGAGAAGCAGCATCGCGCCGACGGACGCGGGTAGTGCATGGAGGGATGAACGACGGAGGATGCGCAAGTGAAATTCCTTCGACGCCTCCTCGGGCGTGCGAGGCGGGACGGGGCAGCACGCGGCCGAAACTGAGGGAGGCGGAAACGCCTCCCCTAGTCCGCCGCCGCGTAGCCGCTCGTGTCGAAGACGATGAAGGTGAAGTCACGGCCGCCGGACGAGACGCGCGTGATGCCTTCGGGCTTGAGCCGGCGGTCGTACGTGCCCGCCTCGCGTAAGGACGGACGGGCCGCGTCGCCGTCCCACTCCCAGAGCTTGAAGTCCAGCTTCTCGGCGTTCGGCCCCGCGCCCGTGATGACGCGGAACGCCTCGGCGCGCTCGTCGTACTCGATGCTCCTGACGCCGGCCCCGCCGAGCGGCAGCCTGATGGCCTTCGCCCCTTCCACTTCGAGATTGCCGGACGTGAAGGCGGCCCGAGGGTCGCGCAGCCTGAGCGGCACGACGAGCGCGTGACCATCCACGACCGGCGAGCGCAGGCCGAGCAGGAGCCGGCGCCCGCGCGCGTCCCACGCGATGCCCTCGACGTTGATGCCGCCGTCCTTGTACTTCCGCTCGGCCATCCCGCGCAGCTCGGCCACGTTCTCGGCGAGGAAACGCTTCAGCCCTGAGATCGATTCCACGCCCCCGGCCCGCTGCCCCTGCGCGTCGAACCTGAAGCGCACGAGGCCCGCGAGGTCGCCGCCCTCCGACTTCGACTGCGAGCCGACGACGTAGAAGTGCGAGCCGTCCGTGGTGATGCCTTCGAGGTCGATGACGCTCGCGCCGAGCCCGACCGCCTTGATGGGGCCCGCCTGTCTGCCCCCCTCGCCGAGCCTCATCCAGAAGACTTCGTCCGTGCGCCCGTCATCCACGAAGAGCACGCCGTCGGTGCCGGCGACGTGTGCGACGCCCGACGCCTCGAACGTGCCCCCGTTGAACGAGAGCACGGGCGCGCGCGTCGGCAGCGACGCCCCGCTGGTTTCCCCGACGACCGCCGCCACGGCGCACGCTAAGAGCAGTAACATCCCGATGATCGGCAGTAGCCTCTTTGTCCTGTAGTTCATAAACTCCCCCGGCATGACAGACCCCTCGTAGCTTATTCAGGCTACGGAGTTTAGCGGATTAATGGTAAACGGGCGGTAAACGCCTGAAGTGTCGGGCGGGCAGTCAGTTACGGGCGGGGAAGGGGAGCCGGACGATGAAGGTCGCGCCGGTGCCGTCTGAGTCGGCGAGTTGTAAGTCGCCGTCGTGGGCCTGCGCTATCCAGCGGGCGATGGCGAGGCCGAGGCCCGCGCCGCCGTCTTCGGAGCGCGAGCGCGCCTTGTCGGCGCGATAAAAACGCTCGAAGACGTGGTCGCGCGCCTCGGCCGGGATGCCCGGCCCGGTGTCGGAGACCGAGAGCACGTATTCACCGGCCCGACGCGCGAGGCCGAGCCTGACGACGCCGCCCGCGGGCGTAAACTTCACGGCGTTATCGACCAAGTTCATGACCATCTGACGGAGCAGGTCTTCGTCGCCGTGGAAGGCGGCCTCGGGCAGGTTCGTCAACTCCACGCTCACGCCCTTGTCGGAGGCCAGCAGGCCGCCGGCCCGCGCGACTTCGTCGAGCAGGTCGTCGAGATAGAGCGCCCTGTCTTGCAGCGGGTAGCGCCCGGCGTCGGCGCGCGCGAGGACGAACATGTCCTGCACGATGCGCGAGAGACGCCGCGTCTGCTCGGCCACCATCTGGATTGCCTCGCGGTACTCCTCCTCTTCGCGGCGCTCTTTCTTCAGCGTCACGCTGGCCGCCGTACTCATCACCGACAGCGGCGTGCGCAACTCGTGCGAGGCGTCGGCCATGAAACGCCGCTGCTCGTCGAAGGCCGCGTCGAGGCGCGAGAGCAGTTCGTTGAAAGTGGTGGCGAGTTGACCCAACTCGTCGCGCGGGTTGGCGACCGGCAGTTGGCGGTCGAGGCTCCCGGCCCCGATCTGGCGCGCGCTGCGGGCCATCGCGGCGACGGGCGCGAGCCCCTGACGCGCCAAGAACCAGCCGCCGAGTCCGGCCAAAAGCAGCGCCGCCGGAGTCGCGAAGTAGAGGATCTCCCTGAGCGACTCCAACTCGTCCTCGACCGCTTCGAGCGGCTGGCTGGCGAGGATGATGTAAGGCGTGTCGGCCGGGGGTATTCGCACTCTCCGCACGGCGAGGCGGTGGCGGTCGTCCGCGTCCGACTCCTCCGCGACCGTGTAGAGGTAGACCTCGTCGGCGGGTATCGCGCCGAGGTCGGGCAGGCGCACGTGAAGGTCTTCTTCGTAGGGGTGCTCGGCGAGCAGCCGCCCCGCGTCGTCGAAGATCATCAGCGCCTGTTGGGGGTGAGACAACTCGGCCGCCGTGCTCTGCGCCGCGCTCTGACTCGACTGCCCCTCCTGCGTGTCGTGCGTCAGAGAGGTGGTCGAGATTTCGAGGGTCGAGCGCAGCGCCTCGTCCACGCGGCGGTGCAGGGCGCGCGACAGCATGACGTAGACGGCGACGCCGAACACGACGAGGATGAGAGCGAGCGCGCTCACGTACCAGAGCGTGAGGCGGCCCCTGACCGTGTTAAGCATCGGCGCCCGCCCCCTCGCCCGTCAGCGTGTAGCCCGCGCCGCGCCGCGTGCGGATGAGTTTCGGCGTGTGCCCCTCGTCGATCTTGCGCCGCAGGCGCTGGATGAAGACGTCTATGACCTTCGAGAAGGGGTCGTAGGACTCGTCCCAGACGTGCTCGGCGATGTCGGCCCGGCCCACCACCTCGTCGGCCCGCCGCGCTAGATACTCCAAGAGCGCGTACTCCTTAGCCGTGAGTTCCACGTCGCGCCCGCCGCGCCGCGCGCGCCGGGCCCGCGTGTCGATGGACAGGTCGGCGACGTTGATGACTTCGGGGTAGAGGGCGGGCCTGCGGCGCAGGAGCGCGCGCACGCGTGCGAGCAGCTCCTCGAAGTCGAAAGGCTTCGGCAGGTAGTCGTCGGCCCCCGAATCTAGGCCCGCGACCCTGTCCTCGACCGCGTCGCGGGCCGTGAGCATCAGGACGGGCACGGCGGAGCCCGCGGCGCGCAGCTCACGGCAGACCTCGAAGCCGCCCTTGCGCGGCAGCATGACGTCGAGGACGATGAGGTCGTAATCGTTGAGGTGTGCCTGCTCCAGCGCCATCTCGCCGTCCCCGGCGACGTCGACGGCGTATGCCTCCTCGCGCAGCCCTTTGGCGAGCATCTTGGCGGCGTCAGGCTCGTCCTCGACCAGCAGAATCCGCACGTCCCACCTCCCCCGGCCGAGAGCCCCCGACGCTCCGACCGAAGCAAAAGCGTTGCGCCATCCTCATTGTCCGGCCGTAAGAATATCAGAATGGGGCGGGAAACATCTGCGGGAGCGGATGCGGGGATTTTATTTAGAGTGTCCAAAGACGTGTCCAAACGAAAACGGCCACCCTCGAAATTATCATCAAGCATGCGCAAGAGCTATCAATTCTGATCAGTTTTAGCAACGTATTGGCAACGGAAAATAATCACCCCTCGCCGCCCTTGAATGCTGCGCTCAGGTGCGCAGGGAGTGAAAGGTTTTGAAATGAAATGAGAGACGAAACGGAGATTTTAGAGAGGGCGGAGGCGTCGGCCGTCGCTGACGGGCTTTCCGAGAAGCAGCACCCGAAGAGGAGATGTCTTTGCCTGCGGGGCCGCCCCGACACCCTCAAGCCCTCGCACGAACTCTACGGCGAAATCCTCCCGCGCGCCGGCCGCCCCGCAGAGGCCGCGCGCCAGTTCGCCACGGCCCTTGCGCGCCAGCCCAACCGCGCCCGCTCACTCTTCGGCACGGCCCGGGCCCGCGCCCGCGCCGGCGACCGCGCCGACGCACATCTGCACGAGCTCAAAGAGGCGCGCTACTGCCTCGCGCATGAGGCCGAGCGCTAAAGTAGATATTTCTGTCGGCGGGTTAAGCGACCACGCGGCCGTGCACTCGCGGGGGCCGCTTTCATCGGCGCTCGTGCTATTCGCGCGTGCCGGTTGCGGGCTAAGAGATTCA
>DASQDT010000093.1:0-12158 GCA_035634035.1 Pyrinomonadaceae bacterium
GGGTTCTGGAGCGGCGCGATGCAGAGGAACCAACTGTCGATGCGCGGCTCGGGGTCGAGCACGATCTGTTCGTACTCGCGGGTGACGTTGCCGCGGCGGTCGCGCTCGACGCGCTTGACGGTCTTAATCTCGCCCGTCTTCGGGTCGTACTGCGGCACGTCCTTCTGCGCCGTCCCCGTCTTGCCGCCCGTAATCACGCCGGCCGCGTGGACGGGCGCGAAGACGCCGCGCGCCGTGCCCGACCCGCCGCCCGTCACGAGCCCCATGATGCGCCGCATATCGGCCGCCTTCTCGCGCGAGACGACGTTGTGGTAGACGGCCGGCGGCATATCGTACTCGATCTTGAGCTTCATCACGTTGCCGTCGAGGTTGCCGACGGCGGCCGCCGACAGGGCCATCTGGAGCGGCGTCATCTGGCCGGCGTAGCCCTGCCCGTAGCCTTCGAGCGCGAGGTCGAAGTCGCGGATGTCGGGCGCCGTGACCATCGTCGACTGACTCGGCGCGAGGGCGCGCGCCACGCTCGGACGGCTGGCGTTCCAGATGTCGGTCTGACGGCGGGCGACGCGCGCGGCCTCGGGCGAGTGGTGCGCGCCTATTCCTAAGAGCTTCGCCGCCGCCTCCATGCGCTCGGGGCCGAGCTTGACGGCGAGCTGCGCGAAGTATTGGTTGCAGGAGACCTCGTAGGCCGTGTCCATGCCGATGACGCCGTGGACTTCGGCCGGGCCCTGATCGTCGAAGATGGGTTTGGCCCCGCGCCCGGCGATGTAGCCGTTGCCGCTGCACGTCAGCTTCGTGTCCTGCATGTTGGCGTGGTAGGCGGCCAGCATCGTGACGGTCTTGAACGTCGAGCCGGGGATGTAGTAGGAGCGCAAGGCGCGGTTGACGAGCGGCTGGTCGCGCTTGTTCGTGTCGAGCCGAATCCAAGTCTCCTCGTTCTGCGCTTCGAGCAGACTGTAGGACGGGTTGCTGTACATGGCGAGTATCTCGCCGGTCTGCGGGTTGAGCATGACGACCGCGCCGTGGCGGTCGCGGAGCTGTTCGACGACGGCCTTCTGCAACTCCGAGTCGATGGTCAAACGCACGTCGAGGTTGCCGGCCTGCTTCACGTCGCGCTCCATCACGACGTCCAACGCCTCGGGGGCCGCGCCGCTGTCGATGCCGAAGAGGGCGCGCTCAAGTCCGGGGTCGCCGCGGTCGGTGCCGAACAGTTGCGCCATCTCGACGGGCATCGGGTATTCGCGCTGAATCTGCCCGTTCGGCGCGCGGTGGTAGAGCGCGAGCGCCTTCTCCAGACTGCCTGAGCGGTCGAGTATCCAGCCGCGCAGGGTCGACTCGGCGAGTCGGCGGTTGCGCAGGTCTTTGTAGCTCAGCTCCTGAAAGCGCTCGTTCTTCTCCTCGGCGTACTGCGCCCAGTAGACGTGGAAGCCGAAGACGACGCACGCGAGCAGGATGAAGACGACGCGCAGGGCGCGCAGGCCGCGGTTGGTCGAGGTCGCGCCGATGCGGCGGCGCACCTCTTCCGGCAGGTCGGCCGGCGCGATGCCGGCCAGAGCGGAGCGCCGCCGCCGCGCGCGCCGGATGAGCGCGACGATGAGCAGAAGCGCGACGAACGCGAGCCCGCCCACGTAGATCAGGCTCAGCATCGCGGGCTGTCTTTCGGGAATGGCTTCTAGTAAAAACATAAGTCGGGCTTTCGGTCGTTGCTACCTCTTGAATCTCACCTCGACATCGCCGAAGCCGACGACGTCGCCCTCTTCGATCTGGCGCGCCTCGCCGTAGGAGATGCGCCGGCCGTTGATGAAAGTGCCGTTGGTCGAGCCCGTGTCGGCGACGAGCAGCGTCCCCTCGCGGTTCATCGTCAGCGCCGCGTGAATCTTCGAGACGCTCGCGTGCGCCAGAAAGAGGTCGTTGCCCGAGCCGCGGCCGACGTTCATCCGTCGGCCGCCCGGTCGGAAGTGGAGTTCGGTCTCCTGCGTCCCGCCCGGCGCGGTGATGCGCGCCGTCACCAACACGTCCTGCGGCTCAAGCCCCTTCGGCACGGAGGGCAGGCCGCCGGCGGCCGCGCGGCGCTCGGCCTCGTCGGCCGCCTTTATCTCCTCCTCGAACTCGCCGAAGGTCGGGTCGACGGCGATGCCCGTCGTGAAGATGTCGACGGTGGTCTCGACCTTGACGGGGGCGAGCGTGCGCAGCCGCCGGTCGTTGATGAAGTCGATGGCCGAGGCGAGCACTTCGGTTTCGAGCTCCTTGATGGCCTCAGGGTCGGCCTCCGAGTGCGTGCCCCACTCGATTTTGAGTTTGAGGAGGTGCGGGGCGATGCGCGTGCCGCGCCCGCCGTCGCGCGAGCGCTCTTCGAGGAGTCGCTTCATGCGCTCGATGAGGGTGGAGGTGGTGAAGGTCGGCGGCGACTCCGTGTCGCGCCCGAGCTTGCGGTCGACGACCGCGCCCATGCTCTCGAAGACGCGGCGCATCAGGCGCTCGACCAGCGCCTCGTCGCGTTTCGGCTTACCCGTCTCGTTAGCCATAGAGTGAACAGTGGGCGGCGGCCGCCCGCCCGTGCTAAGCGCGTACGCTTCGGGCGCGTGCGCCGACGGGCCGACGACGCTCGCGCGGGGGAGATGTGGCCGAAAAGGTTTTTTTCGCTGCGGCTATTCTAGCTGAAAAGTGGGGGGGTAGAGAAGTTTAGAGTAGGAGCGCGCGGAAATCAGGGTTTATCGGCGAGTTGAAAGCCCCGCTGGCGCGCCGCTTCGTAGAGGATGACGGCCAAAGCGGCGGCGACGTTGAGGCTCTCGACGGGCGCGCGCATCGGAATCCTGACCGCCGCGCCGGTCGCCTCGACTTCAGAGGACGACAGCCCCGCCCCTTCCGAGCCGACGACGACGGCCGTCGGCCCCGTCCATTCGTACTCCGCGTGCGTGAGTGCCGCCGACGCGCTCGTGCCGACGGTCACGATTTTTTTCGCGGCGCACCACGCGAGCACGTCCGCGAACTCCGCGCCCGCCCACAGCGGCAGGCGGAAGGCCGAGCCCATCGAGCCGCGCAGAGACTTCGGCGAGAAGAGGTCGGCCGTGTGAAGCGTCGCGACGACGGCGTGAGCGCCCGCCGCCTCGGCGACGCGCAGCATCGCGCCCGCGTTCGACGGGTTGCCCGCGCCGTGCAACACGACGACGAGCGGCGCGCCCGAAACCTCTCGCGCGAGACGACGCTCAAACCACGCGAGGTCTGACGGCGGGCGGCGCGCGATGAGGACGACGCCCTGCGGCGTCTTCGTGTCACTCATCGACTCCATCACGCCGTCTGACACCTCGTGCAGGCGCGCGCCCGCTTCTTGCAGCGTGTCGAGGAGTTGAGAGCCGCGCTCAGCGTCCGATAACGACCCGGTGAAAAACGCCGACTCGATTGAGAGCGCCGCGCGCGCGCCCTCCTCGCAGAGCCGCAGGCCCTCGACGAAAATGTGCGCGCGGTCGCGCCCGTCGCGCACCTCGCGCGCGCCTTTGACGAGCGCGTTCTGCCGACTCGTGATGACCTCCCGCGATGCGCCGCCGCGCGCGCCCCTACTCAAGGCTCTCGACCTCCGCCCACACGGGCCAGTGATCCGACACGCCCGCGCGCCGCGCCACGCCCCAGCGCGCGAACCGCAGGCCGCGCGCGAAAATCCAGTCGGCGTGCAGGCGCAGGAGGCCGGCCCGCCAAGTGCCCGTGCCCGTCGGGATGGGCGACGCGTAGCCGCGCGCTTCGAGGAGTCGGCGCGTCGCGTCGCGCGCGCGGGAGATGAGCGTGTTGAAGTCGCCGAGGAGGACGACGGGCTCGGCGTCCGGAAAAGTATCTGCGTGCGCGAGCACGGCCTCGTGCTGCGCGAGCTGCTCGTCGAGCGTGGCGTGCGGGTCGATGTGCGTGTTGAAGAGGTGCAGGCGTCCGCGCGCGAAGGGGACGGAGGTGTAGAGCGACAGGCGCGGACGCCACGCGCACTCGAACCACGGAAGCTCGACGCGCCCGGCGCGCTCGAAAGGGAGGCGGCTGAGCGTGGCGACGCCCGTGTCGCCCGAGTCGGCGTCGGCCAGACGCTCCTCGAAGTCGAGATACCACTGCTTCGGCTTCTGCTCCTCGCCCGCGGGGACGCTGACGCCCGCCCGCGCGTACGTCATGCCCAACTCCTCGGCCAGCTCGCGCGCGACGTGGCGACGCCCCGCGCGCACCGTCTCGCGGTCGGCCTCCTGCAAGGCGACGAGGTCGGCGCGAGGCATACGCCGGCCGTCGGAGAGCGTCGCGGCGGCGCGCCGGATGTTCGAGGCGACGAGCGCGGGGCGGCGCGCGGGGCGCGAGAGCCCGGCGCGTCGCAGGAGACTTCCGGTGATGAGAAACGAGCCGACGGCGTAGCGTATGTTGTAGGTGACGACGACGAGCCGCGCGGGACTCCCCGTCGAGCTGTTCGGCGACGCGCCGCCGTCGTCGCGCACGCGCCCGCCAAACTCGATGTCGGACTCGGCCTGCGGCGTGCTCTCTACGGCGTGCTGCATGTTTCCCGTGGCGCGTCCGGCCTTTACTAAAAGCGACCCGGAGTCGGAGAATAAGGGCGACGGAATTTCTAACGAGCGAGCGGATTATAAATGAAGCGAAGGATTATCGCCGCCGTCGGAGACCTCTTCTTCGCGGCCAAGATTCGCGGCACGGCCGAGCAGGTCGGCGCGGAGGCCGGCTTCCCGAAGACCGCCGACGCGCTTTTAGCCGCGGCCCGCGACGCGAAACCCTCGCTCGTCGTCTTCGACCTCCAAGCCACGAACCTCGACCCATTCGCCCTCGCACGCGCGCTCAAGGCGGACGAAACTTTGCGCGACGTGCCCCTCGTCGGCTTCTTCTCACACGTCGAGAGTGAACTCCGCGCGCGCGCCCAACAGTCGGGCATCGACCACGTCATGCCCCGCTCCCAATTCGCCGCCCGCCTCGTCGAAATCCTGCGCGGCGACTCTGACTAGCGGGCGTAAAAACCCTTGCCCTTTGTGAAGGGGATGCGGAGAATGTGGCGTGAGGTGACGTGATGAAGTACCGGGTCTTGATTGAGCAGGACTAAGACGGCGTCTTTGTCGCCGAAGTCCCGTCGCTGCCCGGCTGCATTTCTCAAGGGCAAACCAGAGCAGAGGCCGTCGAAAATATTAAGGAAGCCATCGCGCTTTATCTTGAAAGCTTGGAGGCCCAGGGGGAGGCCGTGCCGCCGCCCATCACGGAAGAACTCGTTGAGGTCGAGGCGTGAGCGTACCGCCGCGGGTCTCCGGCCGCGAAGTCGTTAAGGCGTTGTCGAAGGTGGGCTACGAACAAGACCGGCAACGCGGCAGTCACATCATCCTCAGGCAGACTGCTTCGGCCCTCACCGGCGCGTCGTCGTCCCCGATCACGGCGAGGTCGCCAAAGGAACTTTAAGAGCCATCATCCGTCAGACGGGACTCACTGTTGATGAGTTCAAGGCTCTGTTGTAGAGTCACTTTCCCATTCGGTCGGTCGAACCCGACGCCCCTACGTTCGTCCTCAACCTCATCGCAACGTCAGGAGGAAATATGAGAAAGAGTGTTTTGCTGTTCGCCTCGCTCGCGCTTTGCCTCTGCGCCTCACTCGTCCCCCACACGACCGGCACGCGCACGTCGGCCGCGCCGAAGGAGGAGAAGCTCCGGCGCGCGGGCGCGCGCGCCATCCCCGGCAGCTACATCGTCGTCCTCGAAGAGGCGGCCGCCGGCCTGCGCGGCCGGTTCTCGCAGTCCGCGCAACTCGCCGACGTTTTGACGGGCGCCTACGGCGGGCGCGTCAAGCGAGTCTTCCGCGACGCCGTCAACGGCTACGCGGCCGAGATGACCGACGAGCAGGCCGTGGCCCTGAGCCGCGACCCGCGCGTCGTGCTCGTCGAGGAAGACGCGGTCATGACGGCCAACGCCACCCAGACCAACCCGCCGTGGGGCCTCGACCGTATAGACCAACGTAACCTCCCGCTCTCCGGCACCTACACCTACAACTGGACGGGCGCGGGCGTCCGCGTCTACGTCATCGACACCGGCATCCGCACCTCGCACGCGCAGTTCGGCGGGCGCGCGGCCGTCTCCTTCGACGCCGTCGGCGACGGGCAGAACGGTCAGGACTGCAACGGCCACGGCACGCACATCGCCGGCACCGTCGGCGGCTCGACCTACGGCGTCGCCAAAGGCGTGCAGCTGCGCGCCGTGCGCGTGCTCAACTGTTCGGGCTCGGGCTCGACATCCAACGTCATCGCGGGCGTCGACTGGGTGACGCGCAACCGCGTGCTCCCGGCCGTCGCCAACATGAGTCTCGGCGGCGGCGCGTCCGCGGCGCTCGACACGGCCGTTCAGAACTCCATCAACGCGGGCGTGACCTACGCCGTCACGGCCGGCGGCTCGAACGCGAGCGCGTGCAACTACTCGCCCGCGCGCGTCGCGGCGGCCATCACGGTCGGCTCGACGACCTCCACCGACGCGCGCTCGTCGTTCTCCAACTACGGGACGTGCCTCGACCTGTTCGCGCCGGGCTCTTCCATCCTCTCGGCGTGGCACACGTCCGACACGGCGTCGAACACCATCTCCGGGACTTCGATGGCGACGGCTCACGTCTCGGGCGCGGCGGCGCTCTACCTCCAAGCCAACCCCGGCGCGACGCCCGCGGCCGTCCGCAACGCGCTCTTCAACAACGCGACCGTGGGCAAAGTCACGAACCCCGGCACGGGCTCGCCCAACCGCCTGCTCTACACGCTCTTCTTCTGACGCGCCGCCTCGGTCGCGTCGGAGGGCTTCGCAAAAAAGAAGAGACCCGCGCTCGCGGCGGGTCTCTTCTTTTATCAGGATGACGCCCGCCGTCAGCCGACCGGCGTCGGCGTGACGACTTCGCGGATGGCGCGCAGCTCGTTGACGAGTTGCGCGTACTGTTCCGTGGAAAGTGCCTGCGCGCCGTCGCAGAGCGCGCGCTCGGGCTGGTCGTGGACTTCGACGATGACGCCGTCCGCGCCGACCGCGACGCCGGCGCGCGCGAGGTTCGAGACCATGTAGTTTTTGCCCGTCCCGTGTGAGGGGTCGACGATGACCGGCAGGTGCGAGACGCGGCGCACGGCGGGGACGACGGCGAGGTCTAAAGTGTTCCGCGTGTGCTGCGCGAACGTCCTGATGCCGCGCTCGCAGAGGATGACGTTTAGGTTGCCCTCCGACATCACGTACTCGGCCGCGAGCAGCCACTCGTCGAGCGTGGCCGAGGGGCTGCGCTTGAGGAGCACGGGCAGGCGCGAGCGGCCGGCGAGTTTCAGGAGGGGGAAGTTCTGCATATTGCGCGCGCCGATCTGCACCACGTCGGCGTGGCGCTCGACCATCTCAAGGCTGCGCTCGTCAAGAGCCTCCGTGACGATCTTGAGCCCGTAGGTCTCGCGCACCTCCGCCAAAATCTTCAGGCCCTCGTCGCCCAAGCCCTGAAAGGCGTACGGCGAGGTGCGCGGCTTGAACGCCCCGCCGCGGAAGAAGCGCGCGCCGCTGCGGCGGACGGTCTCGGCGACGGCGAACGCCTGCGCGCGGCTCTCGACGGCGCACGGCCCGGCGATGATGGCGAGTTCGTCGCCGCCCACGCACGCGTCGCCCACGCGCACGACCGTCCGCTCCGGCTGCATCTCAAGCGAGACGAGCTTGAAGGGCTTGGTGATGCGCACGGCCTCGGCCACGCCCGGCAGGTTCTCGAAGCGCGCCGGGTCGATAGCGCCGGAGTTTCCGGTGACGGCGACGGCCGTGCGGCTCGCGCCCGACAGGACGTGCGCGCGGTAGCCCATCTCCTCGACGACGCGCGAGACCGCGGTGATGTCGCGGTCGGCGGCGTCGGATTTCATCACAATCAGCATCTAGAAACCTTCGTTTCGGCAAGTTGCGAAATGGTCTTCGCAAGGTGCGAACGTGTGCGGCCGCGAACCTCTCTCGCGCCGGAAATTCTCAACTCGGCGGGCCGACTTTCAAGCATTTCGCGCCCCGCGAAGGTTGATGGCAAGCGCCGTGCCCCGCCGTCCTACATTCTTTCGGGCACTTCGATGCCGAGCGTCGCGAGCGCGCCCGTCAGCCGCGCGCGGACGTAGTCGGCGATGCGCACGAGGACGAGGCGGCGCGTCTTGTCCTCCTCCGCGATTATCCGGTGGCGATGATAGAAGAGATTGAAGGCGCGCGCCAACTGGAAGGCGTACTTCGCGAGGTGCGCGGGCTCGGCCGCGGCGGACGACTGCGCCACCGCCTCGTCGAGACGCGCGGCGAGCGTCACGAGCGACCAGAGCTCGTCGCCCGCCTCGCCCTCGAAGACGCGGCTCACGGCGGCCGCGGCGTCGGCGTCTTGCGCGGCCGAGTTGACGAAGGCGTCCGATTCGTCGCGCGCCGACGCGTCGAGCTTGCGGAAGATCGAGTTGGCGCGCACGGCCGCGTACTGACAGTAAGGGCCGGTTTCGCCCTCGAACGAGAGCGCCTCCTGAAAGTCGAAGGCGATGACGGAGTTGCGCGTCCACTTCAGAAGAAAGTAGCGGAGCGCGCCGACGGCAATCTGCCGCGCCGTCGTCACGCGCTCCGCCCCCGACAACTCCGGGTGACGCGCCTCGACTTCGCCGAGCGCGTTCGCTTCGAGGCGGTTGATGAGGTCGTCGGCCTTCACGCCGAGTCCGCGCCGCCCGCTCATCTCGACGAACGAGCGCGCGCGATCCTCCTCGCTCAACGTCAGACCGAGTTCCTCGCACGCGGCGGGCGAGAGCGCGACCATCTCGTAGGAGAGGTGGACGCTCGCCTCCTCGCCCACTTGCGGCGCGACGGCCGCGACGCCGCGGCGGACGACCTCCTGCGTGTAGGACTGACGCGAGTCGATGACGTTGTAGGCGCGCGCGCCCGCGCCGAAGTGCGGGGCATCTCCAGCGTCGCTCGCGCCGTCAGTCGCCGTCTCGCTCGTCGTCACCCAGACGACGTGGCCGTCCTCGTAAGTGCGGAAAGGCTTGTAGCTGAAATCGACGCCGACGACGCCGAGCTTCCAGAGTTGGTAGGCGATGTCTTTGCCGGTGTAGGTGATGGTGCCGTTGGAGCGGACGATGACCTTGTCGGCCTCGTGCTCGTCGGTGCTCGAATGCGTGTCCATCGGCATCACCCAACAGCCGGCGTTCTTGCCCTCGCTCTCGAAGCGCACCGCGCCCGTGCGCTTCAGCTCCGCGAAGGCGCGCTCCCACATGAAGTGGAGAATCTCCGACTCGCGCGGCAGAACGTCGTAGCGGATTCGGAGGCGGCCCATCGTGTCGAGGTGGCAGTTGACGACGCGCGTGGCGACGTAGTCGGCGATCTCGGCCGTCGGGTTCGCGCCGCCCTCGATGTCGTGCAGAGTTTGAGAGCGCAGCTTCATGCGCTCGGGGTCTTCTTTAGCGTCGGGGTCGCCGCCGCGGTAGAAGAGTCCGACGCGCGAGTACAAGTCCCAGCAGTAATAGTCGAAAGGGCGGTCGGCGGGGAGCGACTCGTCGAGGGCGCGTATGTCGTCGAGCGTCATGCGCTCAAGATGCATGAAGCCGACGACCACGTCGGCGACCTGCACGCCCGTGTTGTCGATGTAGTTCTCGACCTCGACGCGCTGGCCGGCGGCGCGCAGGCAGCGCACGAAGGCGTCGCCGAGCACGGCGTTGCGCAGGTGTCCGATGTGCGCGGCCTTGTTCGGGTTGATGTTGGTGTGCTCGACGATGAGCTTGGGCGGCGGGCTTGCGTCGGTAGGAGCTTCACTCCCGGCCGCCGGGACGACGGCGGAGGCGGCGAGGAAGCGCGCGCGGTCGTAGAAGACGTTGACGTAGCCCGCGCCCGCGACCTCGACGCGCGCGACGGCCTCGGACGTTTCAAGCTCGGCGCGCAGCCCCTCGGCAATCGCGCGCGGGTTGCGCTTCTCCCCGGTCGCCTGCTTGATGCGCTTCGCCAGCTCGAAGGCGACGGGGAAGGCCAAGTCGCCCAACTCGGTGCGCGGCGGGACTTCCATCGCCACCTGCTCAAGCTCGACGCCGAAACGCTCGCGCGCGGCCGCGCGCACGCGCTCGCGCAGATTCTCTTGCAGCTCGAACAGTCTCAAACCCTTTTACGTCTCCTCGCGCTTCCGCCCCGCTCTGTCAGAACTTAACTTGTGCGTGTGAACGCCGCCACGGCCGGAAAGGTCGGAAGTATAACGCAGCGCGTCGGCGCGACGCCAACCGCCGACGCGCGTACGACGCTCGTGCGTCGCGTGCACCCTGCTTGACAGTTGCGTGGCGCGCTCTGATACCATCCGACGGGCCGTTTAATGCAGCAAAAATCGAGAGTTTCAATCCCCGCGCACGCGCGCGAGCGCTTCGACGACGCGCGACGCGTCTTCGTTCTGACGGGCGCGGGCGTCTCGGCCGAGAGCGGCGTGCCGACGTTCCGCGGCGGCGGCGGGGCGGCCCTCTGGAAGGGCATTCCGTTCGACGTCATCTCCTCGGCCCGCATGGTCGAGCGCGACCTGCGCGCCGTCTGGGAGTGGTTCGACTACCGCCGCGAGCTTCTCAAGAGCGTGCGCCCGAACCCCGCGCAGGACTGCATGGCCGCGTGGCAGAATCGTTTCGAACGGCTGACCGTCGCGACGCAGAACATCGACGGGCTGCACGCCGCGGCGGGCTCGCGCGGCGTGCTCGAACTACACGGGAACATCTGGACGGCGCGCTGCGTCGAATGCTGCGAGCGCGAGGACGTGCGTCAGCTAGACTCTCATCCTCGCCCGCCCGTCTGCCGCGCCTGCGCCGGAGAGATGCGGCCCGACGTGGTTCTGTTCGGCGAGATGCTGCCCGTCGAGACTTGGACGCGCGCGGCCGAGGCCGCGGCGACGTGCGACGTGTGCGTGGTCGTCGGCACGTCGGCCATCGTCCACCCCGCGGCGTCGCTCCCGCTCGCGGCAAAGGAAGCGGGCGCGTACCTCGTCGAGGTCAACCCGGAGCGGACGCCGCTCTCCGACCTGTGCGACGCGACGATTCAAGGCCCGGCCGGCGAGGCGCTCCCGCTTTTCGACTCTTAATCGACTTCCGATGCGAACCCTCTACTTCGACTGCTTCGCCGGCATCAGCGGCGACATGACGCTCGGCGCTCTCGTCGCGGCGGGCGTGGACGAGCGCGAACTGCGCGACGGCGTCGAGCTGCTCGGCGTCGAGGGCTTCGAGCTGCGCTTCGAGCGCGTTGACCGTTCGGGCATCAGCGCCGTCCGCGCGCACGTCGCGACGAGGGATGAGCATCATCACCGGCACCTGTCGGACATCCTCAAAATCATCGGGGCGTCGCGTCTCGGCGACACGGTCAAGGAGCGCGCCTCGAACATTTTCCGACGGCTCGCCGAGGCCGAGGCGCGCGTGCACAACGTCCCGGTCGAGCGCATACACTTCCACGAGGTCGGCGCTTTGGACGCGATTGTCGACGTGGTCGGCGCGTGCGTCGGGTTCGAGCTGCTCGGCGCGGGGCGCTTCGTCTCGTCGGCGCTGCACGTCGGGTCGGGGACGGTCTTGATGGAGCACGGGAGGTTTCCCGTCCCGCCGCCGGCCGTCGCAGAGCTTTTGAAGGGCGCGCCCGTCTACTCGACCGACATCGCGGGCGAGCTCGTGACGCCGACCGGCGCGGCCATCGTCAGCACGCTCTGCGAAAGTTTCGGCCCGCTCCCACCGATGCGCGTCGAGGCGACGGGCTACGGCGCGGGCGGGCGCGAGTACGAGAACTTCCCGAACGTCCTTCGGCTCATCGTCGGCGAAGCGGAAGGCGCGTCGGGAGGCGAGGACGAGCGTCTGCTGATGGTCGAGACGAACATCGACGACCTCTCGCCGCAGACGCTCGGCTACCTGATGGACAAGGCTTTCGAGGCGGGCGCGCTCGACTGCTTTTTCACGCCCGTCCAGATGAAGAAGAACCGCCCCGGCGTCCTCGTCTCCGTCCTCTGCCGCCCGGCCGAGCGCGAGAAGTTGCTCGCGCTCCTCTTCGCCGAGACGACGACATTAGGCGTTCGCACCCACGAGGTCGCGCGCCGCGCGCTCGCGCGCGAGACGGTTCGCGTCGCGACCGAGTACGGCGAGATCGACGTCAAGGCCGCGCGCCTCGCGGGCCGCCTCGTCGGCGCGAAGCCGGAGCACGAACAGTGCCGCGCGGCGG
>DASQDT010000094.1:0-6164 GCA_035634035.1 Pyrinomonadaceae bacterium
CACACTTCTACCGCGGCGCGCAAATCATCTCCGACCCGACTCTGTCAGCCCCGTGGACGCGCCTCCGCCTCGAACGCTTCCCCCTCCACCAAACCAACCAAGCCCTCCACGCCGTCTCCACCGCCCGCACCATCAAAGCCCGCATCACCCCACGCGCCTGAACGGCTCTCGAACCTTCCTCGTCAGGTCTGCTGTCAGGACTCGCCGCCCTTCGCCCCGAATTCATCCGGCGGGTCAATCTCCACCTCCGGCATCGGCTCAAACTTCGACTCGTCAAACGGCGGCATCTCCGGCTCCCCCGCCCCCAACTCCCTCAACAACGCCCGCGCCCTCTCCAATCCCCAGTGATAAGCAAACGGCGGCCCGTCACACCACGCCAACCGATACGCCCTCTCCGCCGCTTCCGCCGCCGCCGTCTCATTGCCTTCATCACGCTCGATCTGAGCCAACACATTGAGCCCATCGGCGTGAAAGAGCATTGAATCGGCGGGGGCCGGTGCTTGACAAGGGGCGAGGGTGCGCGCGAATATCTCTGTCGCGCCCGAATCCCGAGTCGCGGAGATGTGGCCGAGTGGCTGAAGGCGGCGGTTTGCTAAACCGTTATAGGTCAAAAGCCTATCGCAGGTTCGAATCCTGCCATCTCCGCCAGCTTTTAAGTGACGAGTGACAAGTGACGAGTGACGAGTTGAAGACTTGTCATCGCCCGTCGCGTGTCACTCGTCGCCGTTTTTAGAGCCGAGTCGCGTGCCCTGTCACGGCTCGTCGCTCGTCACCTGTCGCCCGTCACCGTAACCATGGTTCGCGTCCGCTTCGCACCTTCTCCGACCGGCTACCTGCACATCGGCTCGGCCCGCACCGCGCTCTTTAACTGGCTCTACGCGCGCAAGACGGGCGGCAAGTTCCTCCTGCGCGTCGAGGACACCGACTTGCAGCGCTCGACCGAGGAGTCCGTGCGCTCCATCGTCGAGGGCCTTGAGTGGTTAGGCATCGCCGACTACGACGAGGAGATAGTCTTTCAGTCACGCAACGCCGACAAGCACCGCGCCGCCGCGCAGCGTCTGGTCGAGGAGGGCAGGGCCTACCGCGACTTCACGCCCAAAGAGGAGCGCGCCGACTCGGACATCAAGCAGGAAATCGCCGAGCGCGCGCGGCGCGGCGCGAGCGAGGGGGCCGATCACCGCAGCAACCCTTTTCGCGATCTGCCGCTCGACGAGTCGAACGCGCGCGCCGCCGCGGGCGAGCCCTTCGCCGTCCGCCTGCGCGTCGCCAGCGACGGCCGCTCGTCATTCCAAGACGCCGTCTACGGCGAGCAGGAGCGCGACTACTCCGAGATTGAAGACCTCGTGCTCCTGCGCTCCGGCGACCTCTCGCCGCTCTACAACCTCTCGGTCGTCTGCGACGACATCGAGATGAGCGTCACGCACGTCATACGCGGCCAAGACCACCTGACGAACACGCACAAGCAGATTCTCATCTACGAGGCGCTCGGCGCGGCCGTCCCCGTGTTCGCGCACCTGCCGCTCATCCTCGCGCCGAACAAGGCGAAGCTCTCCAAACGCAAGCACGGCGAGGTCGTCTCCTTGACGACCTACCGCGACCGGGGTTTCCTGCCCGCCGCGTTCCGCAACTACCTCGCGCTCCTCGGCTGGTCGCCCGGCGAGGAGAACAAGGAGCTGATGTCGCTCGAAGAGATGGTCGCGCTCTTCTCGCTCGAAGGCATCCACCGCTCGAACGCCGTCTTCAACTTCAGCGAAGCGGACGAGCGACAGTGGACGGACCAGAAGGCGCTCTGGATGAACGCCGAGTACATACGCACGCTCCCGCTCGCCGAACTCGCGCCGATGGTGCGGGCCGAGCTTGAGTCCGAAGGGCTCTGGCGCGCGGAGTACGAGGCGGAGCGCCGCGCGTGGTTCGAGCGCACGGTAGACCTTATCCGCCAGCGCTTCTACACGCTCAAGGATTTCTCGGGGCAGGGCCGCGCCTACTTCGCCGACGACTTCGCGTTCGACGACTCGGCCGTCGCGAAGAACCTGAAGAAGGACGCGCGGCTGAAGGAGTTGCTGCCCGGGCTGGCCGACCGTCTCGAAGCGTCGGAGACGTGGACGGTCGAGACGATCGAGGCGACGCTGCGCGCCCACGCCGACGAGGCGGGCGTCAAGGCGGGTCTTTTCATCAACGCCTCGCGCACGGCTCTGACGGGGCAGTCGGTCGGCCCCTCGATGTTCGACGTGTTCGAGGTCGTCGGCCGGGAGCGCGCAGTCCGCCGCCTGCGCGACGCGGCCCGGCTCGTCTAGAATATTTTTTTACTCGCGGGAGGTCACCGAAACGATGCTCACCAGAACACTCCTGACGGCCGCGCTCGTCGCGGTCGCGGCGTCGGCCGCGCACGCTCAGAACAGGACGACGACGGCCGCGCCCTCCCCGACGCCGGCCGCCTCCCCCGCGCCCGCGCGCCGCGCGCAAGGCGCGCCGCCCGCGCAGCAGACCCCGCGCGCCGCCGAAGCGGAGGCGGCCGTGCGCGACGCCTTCGACACGCTCGTCGACGGCATCCGCCGCGCCGACGTCGAGACCGTGATGGGCGTCTACTGGAACTCGCCGCAGCTCATCCTCTTCAACAACAACGGCACGGTGACGCGCACTTGGGAGCAGGTCAAAAGCAACCGCCAGAGCTCCTACCCGAACCTCTCGGACGTGAAGCTCGACGTGCGCGACGTGCGCGTCCAACTGCTCTCCACGCAGTCGGCGCTCGTCACCTGCCTCTGGACACAGTCGCAGACCGTGCGCGGCCGCGAAGAGACCGCGTCGGGGCGTCTGACGCTCGTCTTTCAGAAGCTCGGCAACGCTTGGAAGGTAGTCCACACGCACACTTCGCCGGACGCGCCCGACCCCTCGCGCCTGCCCGCCTCCGAGCGGCCCGCGACGCCCGCGACCGAGCCGACGCCGGCCACGACGCCCCCGAAACCTTGAAGCCCCCTCGGCCGCCCCCGTCTTGTTCGTGAAGACTGAAACGAGGTGAACAACAGATGGACTGGGTCAAAGGCATCAGTGACGTTTTGCAGCAGTATCAGGGCGCGACGCCCGACCAAGCGCCCGCGACGGTCGAAGACGACTTCGACCAGATGGCCACGAACGCGCCGCCGTCGGCCGTCGCCGACGGGCTCTCCGAAGCCTTCCGCTCGGAGCAGACGCCGCCGTTCCCCAATATGCTCGGGCAGGTCTTCCAGCAGTCCTCGGGGACGCAGCGCGCCAGCATCCTGAACGAGCTCATCGCGGCCGTCGGCCCGACGGTGCTCTCGCAGATTCTCTCGCGCGCGGGCGGGGGGCAGTCGGGCGCGGGCGGCGGCGCGGGGACGACGACGGGCTCGACAGGCTCGACGGGCGCGTCGGGCGGAGGCTTGACGGGCGGGGGAGGCGGCATACTCGACCAAATCCTCGGCGGCGTGAGCGGCGCGGCCGCCGGAGCGCAACAGGAGGCGACGCCGCAGGTGACGCCGCAGCAGGCCGAGCAGATTCCGCTCGATGTGGTCGAGAGCATCGCGGCTCAGGCCGAGCAGCGCGACCCGTCCATCATCGACCGCGTCAGCGACATCTACGCGCGCCAGCCCGGCCTCGTCAAAACGCTCGGCGCGGCCGCGCTCACCGTCGCACTCGCCAAAATCGCCGCCCGCATGAACCGTTAAAGGCGGAAGTAAAAAGGTCAAAGGCGGGAGGACGGAAGCCACGTTGGCCTCCGTCCTCCCGCCTTTTTACTTCGACCTTTCCCTTCTTTAGAAGAACCTCACCGTGTAGGTGAAGCGGACGCCGCGGCCGATCTCGGGGGCGCGCTCTTTGATGAAGGAGAGGTGGTTGCGGTAGAGCCTGTCGCCGAGGTTGAAGGCGTTGACGGAGAAGATGTGCGCGAAGTGCGGGCGCGCGATGGCGTAGGAGGCGAGGAGGTCGAAGACGGCGTAGCCGGCCGTCCGCGTCTCGGTCGGGAAGAGCGCGTCTTGGTCGCGCACGAAGACCGCCTCGGGCCGCACCGAAAGCCCGCCGCGCCGCAGGTCGAGCCCGACGCGCCCGCGCATCGGAGGGATGCGCGGCAGCGGCACGTCGCCGTCCTTCAGACGCGCGCTCACCACGTCGAAGCCGAGCGTGACGCCGACGTGCTCGCCCAAGTCGAAGCTCGCGCCCACGTCCGCGCCCGTGTAGCGGCTGTCGCCTTGCAGGTAGCGCGCGACCGTCAGCCCGTCCTCGATGTCGACGACGCCGTCGCCGTCTTCGTCGACGGGCGCGAGGAAGACGAAGTCGCGGAGACGGTAGTAGAAGACGTTGGCGTCGACGCGGGCGCGCGGCGTCGAGTGGCGGAAGGAGAAGTCGACGCCGTCGGCCCGCTCGCGTGTGAGGTCGGGGTTGCCGATCTCAAAGGTCAGGTTGCCGATGTGCGGGCCGAAGTTGTAGAGCTCTTCGAGCGCGGGCGCGCGGTAGGAGTGCGTGTAGTTGGCGATGACCGAGCCGCCCGGGTAGACGCGGAACAAAACGCCCGCCGCGCCCGAGAAGCCCGTGAAGTCGCGCGCCGGGAGCTGCGGGTCTGACGGGCGCAGGCGGTTCGTCTCGACGCGCCCGCCGAACTGGAACTTGAAGCGCTCGAAGTCGAGTTCTTCGAGGCCGAAGACCGAGAACATCTTCTGCTCGATCGGCCCGAGGACGAGCGCCTCCGCGCCGACCGTCTCGTAGGTGCGCGCGAAGCCCTCGAAGCCGAAGCGGCCGTTGAGAACCTTGTAGCGGCGCTGGTCGAACTGCGCGCGGTACGAGAACACGTCGTTGTCAAACGTCGTCCCGACCGTCTCGCCTTCGAGTTCTTGGTGCCGGTAGTCGGTGAAGTCGAGGCTGGCGCGGACGCCGGAGACGAACGCGTCGAGGTCGCGCAGGCCGCCCGAGACGCGCACGTTGCGGCGTCGCATATCGAGGTCTATCTGCCCGGCCTCCTCTTCCTCTGCGCGCGGCACGTCGAAGAGTCCGCCGGTGAACGCGGCCGCCGCCGCGTCGCCCTCCTCCTCCTCGCCGGGCTCGAACTCGGCGGCGAAGGGGACGCCGTAACGTCTTTGGTCGTGGTTGTAGCTGACGGAGAAGAAGCCTTTTGTGCCGAAGTGGCCGACGCCTATCTCGGCCGTCGTCATGCGCGTCTTGGAGTTGGGGACGGGGCCGAGGGGCGTGTCGTAGTCGCCGGTGCGCTGGCCCGTGCCGCCGCCCCAGAAGGCCCAACCCTTGTGCCAATACTCGACGCCGGCCGAGACGCCCGCCTGATTGTTCGTCGTCCCGCCGAGGCCCGTGAAGAAGCCGCGCAGGCCCTCGTGCGGCGACTGCTCGTCGCGCGTGACGGCGTTGACGACGCCGCCCAGAGCGTTCGAGCCGTAGAGCAGCGTGGCCGGGCCTTTGACGACTTCGAGGCGTTCGAGTTGGAGCACGTCAATCGGCTCGCCGTGGTCGCCCGACTGCGACCCGAGCGAGCCGGTGCGGACGCCGTCTTTCAGGACGAGCACGCGGTCGCCGTCGAAGCCGCGGATGACGGGGCGCGCCGAGCCCGGCCCGAAGCTGCGCTTGGCGACGCCCGGCTCCTTCTCCAAGACCTCGCCGAGCGACGGGTGGCTCTCCTCGGCGAGCGTGATCGAGGTGACGGAGTTGACCGAGCGGAAGCTCTCGGCCGTCGACTCCTCGATGCCGGAGGCGGTGACGGTCACCTGCTCGCGCAGGTCTGTGAGCTGGAGGGCGAAGTCGGAGACGACCGCCTCGCCCGCCGCGACCGTGACGGTGCGCGCCGCGTCGGGGATGCCTTCGAGGTGTGTGACGACGGTGTAGTTGCCGGCCGGGACGTTAGTGAACTCGTAAGAGCCGTCGTCGCCGGTCACGGTGGTCAGACGCAGTTGGACGATCTGCACGCCGACGTTGTGAATCGGCTCGCCCGTCGTCGCGTAGGTGATGCGGCCGCGCAGAGTGCCCGTCTGGCTCGGCCGCTGCTGCGGCCGCTGCTGTTGCGCGAAAGCGCGCGCGGGGAAACACGACGAGATGAGTGCCAACAGTAGTAATAAACTTCCTCTCCGACGCATCGCAAGACTCCTTCTCTTCAATCCTTAAAAGCCGGCCGACCCGTCCGCGCTGGAGCGCGACGGGCTGTGCGTTTCGTCCGG
>DASQDT010000095.1:0-10494 GCA_035634035.1 Pyrinomonadaceae bacterium
ACTCGCCACTCGCCCCCGCTTCTTCCTTTTAGAATTTTAGAAGCGTACGTGTTCGACGGGTGAGTCCGACTTGCACACGGCGCACTGCTGGCCCTCGTCGTACCACTTCGCCACGAACTCGACGAGCGAAAGAATCGGCACGGGGTCTTCGCCCGGCGTCTCTATCTTGTCGGGCGCGGAGGTGAAGCGGACGATGACGCCGCAGCCGATGACCCGCACGCCCATCCCGCGCAGAAGCTCGACGGTCTCGAACAGCGCGCCGCCCGTGCGCGTGATGTCGTCGACGATGACGCACGGGTTGATCTCGCCCTGATTGACGTACTGTCGGAACATACGCTTGCCTTCCTCGCGCTCGGCCCAATAAATCTGCTCGGCGCTCAGGGCCTCGCGCACGCCGAAGGCGACGGGGATGCCGCCCGGGCTCGGGCTGATGATGGCGACCTTCGGCAGCGCGCTCGAAACGTCCTTCTCGCCGCGGAACTTGCGCGAGAGCGCGACGGCGAGGACGCGCGCCGTGTCGTAGTAGCGGAAGGCGAGCGGCATCTGGAAGTAGTGCGGCGTGTGCTGGCCCGAAGGGTAGATGAAGTGGCCCTCGC
Organism: Pyrinomonadaceae bacterium; assembly: GCA_035634035.1. Lineage (GTDB taxonomy): Bacteria > Acidobacteriota > Blastocatellia > Pyrinomonadales > Pyrinomonadaceae > DASQDT01. The sequence continues at coordinate 597 of DASQDT010000095.1, forward strand.
GGTACGCGCCCGTCCGCTTCAGGATGTTCATCACCTCTTCCTGCGCAGGGATGAGCTTCGGCATCATAGGCGTTTCATGTCTCCTGAGATTCGATTTGCGGGGGGCGACAGCATATCACTACTCGCGCCGCTTTGCGCTAGTCGGAGAGCGCCCGCTCGATGAGTCGGCGCTGGTCGGCCGAGAGCCCCTCGGGGAACTCCCCGCGCGCGAACCAAGCGGCGCGCACCACCTCGATGCTCTCGCTCGCGGAGAGCGCCGACGAGTCGGCGCGGCAGCGGAAGATGATCTCGACCTGCTGCGGCCGGCGGTGCGTGCGCGCGAACACGAGCCGCGCGCTCTCGACTTCGAGCCCGACCTCCTCGCGCAGCTCGCGCCGCAGCGCGTCTTCCGGGCTTTCGCTCTTGCCGAGGAAGCCGCCGGGGATGCCCCACCCGCTGCCTTTGCGGAAGTTGTGTTTGAGAAGCAGGACGCGCCCGCGCTCGTCCTCGACGACGCCGCCGGCCGTCACGGCGAAGCGCGGCTCCCAGAGCCACACGCCCGCCCGCAGGACGCGCCGCGGCAGACGCCTCCACACCTTCCCTAAAAAGTCGCCTGTCATTTCGTCGCCAGCATACAACAAACGCGCGGGCCGCGCCGTCCGCCGCTCCGACAAACGGGCGCGCGAAGTTGTTGACGCCCCCGCGGCCTTCTGCGTAAGATGCGGGCCGAGTCGTCAGACGATAAACCCACCCCGGAGAAGCGGAGCGCAAAAGACGATGTCAGCCGACGCGAGCGAGACGAAGACGGCCGCGGGCGCGACCCCGACGGCGAAGGAAGCGCCGACCGAGCAGCAGGCTTCGCGGCCGGGCGTGCCCAAGAGGTTCGCGCCCGGCCAGACCGTCTGCAACGAGAAGAACGAGAAGGGCAAGCTCTGCAACGGACACCTCAAGCAGATGCAGACCGCGCACCCCTCCGACACCCACCTGCGCGGCGACGACGCGCTGCACAAGTGTCAGACCTGCGGCGCGCTCTACGCCGGCCCGCCGCAAGGGCACGTCCGCGACTCGCGCAAGCAGAAGCGTTTCGTCGAGCGCGACCTCGCGGCCATCCTCCGCGCCGCGGGCGGCACGCTGCCAGCCTACAACTACCCGAACCCCAAGCTCCCCGAAAACACCGACGCGCTCACGTCAGCGCGCCCGGACAAGGACGTGAAGGCGTCGGCGTCGGAGTCCAAGCGCGTGATGCCGACCGTCCAATCCGCGACGACGCGTAACGTCGCCGCGACTCCGGACGCCACGCAGGGCGCGCCCGCGGCCGACTCTTCGCCGGAGGCCGACCGCCACCGCCCGGCCGCCGAGGCGCAGGCGGCGACGGGTCAGGCATCGGCCGCGCCGATGAGCCCGGCCGCCGCGACGGCCTCGCCCGCGGCCGGCGCGGAGACGCCCTCAGACCTCGCGCCCGAAGCCTCGACGGAGCTGACGCCCGGCGCGCCGAAGGACGAGCGCGCGGATAAACAGTAGCGCGAGGCGCGCGAATAAGACGCTAAGGGCGCGAAGAAAAAGACGCGCGAAGAAAGGACGAAGCGGAGTCTGGATGTCATCCAGACTCCGCTTCGTCCTTCCAGCTTCTCGGCGCGTTTAGCTTCTTCTTCGCGAGCTTCGCGCTACCAACTCTCGTCCCTCAAAGCTCGCGCACGGTCAAGCCTTCGGGCGCGAACTTCCACTTCAGAACCTCCGCGCCCTCTTCCCTTTCGAGCGCGCGTTCGACCGACTCGCGCGCGCCTTCTTTGCACAGGAAGGCGATGCAGCCGCCGCCGCCCGCGCCGCAGACCTTCGCCGCCTCCGCGCCGTTCTCAAGCGCGCGCTCGACGAGCATATCCATCTGCGGCGTCGTGATGTTGGGCGCCAAGCGCCGCCGGTTCGGGTAGGCGGCGCGCATGATCTCGCCCGCGCGCGCGAAGTCGCGCGCGGCGAGCGCCTCCTCCATGCCGCGCGCCGCGTCGCGGATGGCCTCGAAGATTTGAAAGACCTCGGGGTCGCCGTCGACGTGGCGCTTGAACATCTCCCAGTTGTTGATGCCCGACAGGCGCGGCTCGCCCGTGTAGCAGACGACGACGCGGTCTTCGAGGGCGGCGGCGTCCACGTCAATCGCCTCGCGGCGGATGCCGTCGGCGCGCCAGCGGATGGCGTTCGCCCCGCCGTAGAACGCGCCGTAGTAGTCCTGAAAGCCGGCGGGGACGCGGATGACGGTCGTCTCGACGTTGGCCGCGAGCATGATGAACTTCTCGCGCGGGTAGCGGTCGCCGACCATGCGGTTGAGCGCGCCGATGCACGCGATGGCGAGCGAGCTCGACCCGCCCAAGCCCGCCCCGGCCGGGGCGGAGCTTTCGGCCGTCAGGTGGAAGCCGGTCTCGGGTTTGAAGAAGTGGACGAGCTTCGAGATGAGCTCCAGACGCTCCTCGTGGACGAGGTTCTCGACCTCGCCGAGCGTGGTCTCGAACGCGGTCGCGCGGTCGCGCGATTCGAGGATGATGCGGTCGTCGTCGCGCGTCTCAATCCGGCAGCGCGCGTAGAGCGAGATGGCGAAGTTGACCGTCGTCGCGCCCGGATGAAAGAGGTAGAGCGGCCAGATGTCAATCGTCCCCCCGGCCAGATCGACGCGGGTGGGGGCTGAGGATTCGATAATCATAAGACAGTGACGGGTGACGAGCGACGAGCGTGAACAAGTTTTTCGACCCGCCACTCGTCGCCCGTCGCCGCTTTTCAGTCTCCTTCCGTGCCGCCGCGCCCGCGCGGGGGCTTCTCCTTGCGGCGCGCGAGCGGCGGCAGGTGCTCTTGAATCTCCTCGCGGATTTCGTGAATCTTCTCCTCGGCCGCCTGCTCGAACTTCTGCACCGTCTCGGGGTCGGCCTCCTCGACCTTCTTCGTCAGCCAGTAGCGCTCGACCAAGTAGAAGGCGACGACCCCGACGCCGACGATGACCAGCAGCCACTTGCCGAGGTTCTTGAAGTCGCCGATCAGGTTGTAGATGGCGCTGTGGAAGAAGTAGCCGACGCCGGCCAAAGTTAGCACCCAGACGAAGCAGCTCGCAAACGAGAGCGCGAGGAAGCGCGGGTAGGAGGCGTGCGCCACCCCGTAGAAGATGCAGGCCGCCCAGCGCAGCCCGTACGTGTACTTCGAGATGAACATCGAGAGCGGCCCGAACGTGTCCATCAGTCGTTTGAGGCGCGGCAGGGCCGAGTTGTAGAAGCGGTACTCGCGCACGGCCGAGCGCCCGCCGCGACCCAATGCGTAGGCCGCGTTGTCGCTGACGACGCCGCCGAGCGTGCCGGTCAGGAGCACCTGCCCGAAGCTGTAGTCGCCGAACGCCTGACCGTGGGCCAGCACGCCCGCGAGCAGGAGCGTGATGTCGCCCTCGACCATCGTGAGGAAGAAGATGGCCGGCAGACCGAACCTGCCCACGAGATCGTTGAAGTATAGCTCCATAAAAAAAGCCGTGACGGGCGTCGGGCGACGAGCTTAAAAGCCTCTCCTCGTCTCGTCACCCGCCGCCCGTCACTCGTCACTTCTTCCCGGCTTGACGACGAGCACGGGGCAGTGTGCGTGGCGCACGACCGACTCGGCGGTCGAGCCGAAGAGGATGCGCCCCAAGCCCGTCCGCCCGTGCGAAGAGATTACGATTAAGTCGGCGCCGCGCTCGCGCGCCACGCGCACGATTTCAGACGCCGCCTCGCCGTGCGCGATGACCTCCTCGACCTCCAACCCTTCATCGCCCGCCGCCCGGTGGGCGAACAGCGGCAGCTCGCGCGCCGCCGTCTCTTCGAGGTGCGCGCCCACGTCGGCCAGCGGCAGGGGCTCGGCCACCGGCGTCCACCCGACCGCCGGCACGACCGGCTCGACGACGTGCAGGCACACGAGGCGCGCGCCCGTCAGACGCGCGAGCCCCGCGGCGGCCGCCACGGCGTGGGCCGCGCACTCGCTAAAATCCGTCGGCAGCACGATGGAGCGAACGTTCATAGAAAAGGATGAGACGGAAGGATGAAGGATGAAAGCGCGGCCATGCGGCTCGGGGGGGCTCATTCCCTCCGCCCTCATCCTTACTCTTCGGCCCGCCATTCTACACGCAAGACGAGTGGTTTGACAGCCCCGCGTTTGCGTGTGCTACCATCGGGCGCGGCCGGCGCGCAAAAGACTGTGACTCAAATCCTTAACGCGCCGCGGGCCCGCCCCTAAAAGATGAGTGAGCAGCCCCGTCAAGAGCGACTCTACGTCGGCGTCGGCGTCTCGGGCGCGCTCGTGCGCGCGGCCCTCGTCCGCGAGGGCGGCCAAGTCGTCGAGCGGCGCGAGGGCGCGCTCGAACGCGGCGCGCTCGGCGCGCAGGCCGCGCGCCTCGCCTCTGAGCTGCGCGACGCGGCCGGCGACGGCACGCTGGCCGGCGTCGGCTGCGGCGTCCCCGGACTCGTCAACCCCGAGACCGGCAACGTCGTCATCTCGACCGACCTCACTTCGGCCGTCCGCGGCGACTTCCGTCAGGAGCTCGAACGCGCGACGGGCCTGCCCGTCACGATGGAGAACGACGCGAACGCCGCCGCCTACGGCGAGTACGTCGTCGGCGCGGGCCGCGGCAGCCGCCACATGTTCTACATCACCATCGGCGCCGGCATCGGCGGCGCGCTCATCTTCGACGGCAGGCTCTGGCGCGGCGCGTCGGGCTTCGCGGGCGAGTTCGGCCACATCACCATCGACCCCGAGGGCATCGAGTGCGCGTGCGGCAACGTCGGCTGTCTTGAGACGGTCGCCTCCGCGCCGAACATCGTCCGGCGGGCGAACGAGCGCCTGCTTCGGGATTCGACCTCCTCGCTCTCGCGCCTCGGACTCTCCAAGAACTTCACGGCCGCCGACATCGCGCACGAGGCCAGAAGCGGCGACGACTTCGCCCTCCTGATGATCGAGCGCACGGGCCGCTACATCGGCACGGGGATAGCGGCCGTCATCAACCTCCTCAACGTCGAGCGCATCGTCTTGGGCGGCGGCGTGATGGACGCGGGCGAGCTCATCCTCGACCCCATCATCCGCGAGGCCGGCCGGCGCTCGTTCCAGCCCTGCTTCGAGGCCACACAAATCGTCGCCGCCTCGCTCGGCCCCGACGCCATCCCCGTCGGCGCGGCCATGCTCGCCCGCGACGCCGCGCTCTAATCGCCCTCCGTCGCGCCCTCCTAGTCGCACACCCCGCCGACCCGGCCGCGTGCGGTTTCGCGCCCGTTTTGTTATTTTAAGCTTTCAGCAATCAGCGCTCAGCTCTCAGCCTTTTCTCTTTAGCCGATTGCCGAATGCTGGCCGCCGAAAGCTTATCAATGAATCCCGAACGCATCAGAAATTTCTCGATCATCGCGCACATCGACCACGGCAAGTCCACGCTGGCCGACCGGCTGCTGGAGTTGACGGGGGCCGTGTCCGGGCGCGACATGGAGGCGCAAGTCCTCGACGACATGGACTTGGAGCGCGAGCGCGGGATCACTATCAAGGCGCACGCCGTCCGGCTGGATTACCGCGGGCTCGACGGGCAAGCCTACGTGCTCAACCTCATCGACACGCCCGGCCACGTCGACTTCTCCTACGAGGTGTCGCGCAGCCTGTCGGCCTGCGAGGGCGCGCTCCTCATCGTCGACGCCTCGCAGGGCGTCGAGGCGCAGACGCTCGCCAACACCTACCTCGCCATCGGGCAGAACCTAGAGCTCGTCCCCGTCATCAACAAGATCGACCTCCCGGGCGCGGAGCCCGAGAAGGCGATGGAGCAGATCGAGAACGTCATCGGGCTCGACACGGCCAACGCCGTCCTCGCCTCCGCCAAGACCGGGCAGGGCGTGCCCGACATCCTCGAAGCCATCGTCCGCGACATCCCCGCGCCGAAGGGCGAGGTGGACGCGCCGCTCAAGGCCCTCATCTTCGACTCGTGGTACGACTCCTACCGCGGCGTCATCGTGCTGTTCCGCGTCATCGACGGCTCGGTCAAACCCGGCATGAAGATTCGCTTCTTCAACGCGGGGCGCGAGTACGTCGTCGAGACGCTCGGCGTCAACCGCCCGCGCCCGACGCCCATCGGGCGGCTCGGCGTCGGCGAGGTCGGCTTCCTGACGGCCTCCATCAAGACGGTCGCCGACGTGCAGATCGGCGACACCATCACGGAGGCCGCGCGCCCGACGAAAGAGCCGTTCCCCGGCTTTCAGGAGGTCAAGCCGATGGTCTTCGCCGGCCTCTACCCGGTCGAGGCCAACCAGTACGAGGAGCTGCGCGACGCCTTAGACAAGCTGCGCCTCAACGACGCCTCCTTCTTCTACGAGCCGGAGTCGTCGGCCGCGCTCGGCTTCGGCTTCCGCTGCGGCTTCCTCGGCCTGCTCCACATGGAGATCGTGCAGGAGCGTCTTGAGCGCGAGTTCAACCTCGAACTCATCACGACCGCGCCGGGCGTGCGCTACCGCGTCACCACCACCGACGGCGAGGTGGTCGAGGTCGACTCGCCCGCGAGGATGCCCGAGGCCGTGCGCATCGCGAAGGTCGAAGAGCCCGTCATCGAGGCGACCATCCTGACGGCCGACGACTACTTGGGCGGCATCCTCCCTCTCTTGGAAGAGAAGCGCGGCGTGCAGAAGAAGTTCGAGTACATCGCCGAGAAGCGCGTGATGCTCGTCTACGAGTTGCCCTTGAACGAGATCGTCCTCGACTTCTACGACCGCCTCAAGTCGGTCTCGCGCGGCTACGCGTCTCTGGACTACCACTTCTCGGGCCACTGGGAGTCGGACTTGGTCAAGCTCGACTTGATGGTCGCGGGCGAACCCGTCGACGCGCTCTCGATCATCGTCCACCGCTCGACCTCGCAGACAAGGGGGCGCGCGCTCGCCGAGAAGATGCGCCAGCTCATCCCGCGCCAACTCTTCGAGGTGCCCATACAGGCGGCCATCGGCAACAAGGTCATCGCGCGCGAGACCGTCAAGGCTCTGGGCAAGAACGTCCTCGCCAAGTGCTACGGCGGCGACATCACGCGCAAGCGCAAGCTCCTCGAAAAACAGAAGGAGGGCAAGCGCCGCATGAAGCGCGTCGGCAAAGTCGACATCCCCCAAGAGGCTTTCCTCGCCGTCCTCAAGGTCAACGAGTGAGGCGACTTAAATAATCCCCGCGCGTCGGCGCTCCCGGCCGAAGCCCCGCGACCCGTCATTAAGACTGATCCCTGCGGGCAATTTTCCCCGCGTTAAGAGTTTCAAGGGGCTAGTCTCAGAGAACGGGAGAGTTGCGAGAATGAAGTTAAGCCTGCTCGTTTGCATACTGGCCCTCGCCTGCACGCCTGCCCTCGCGCAGCACCACCACCACGGCCCGGCCGGCGCGGCCGAGTCGAAGCCGAGGCTGATTGAGAACCTCGGCGCGTTCCGCTTCCCCGTAGCCGCGTCGAGCGCCGAGGCGCAGAGGTTTTTCGATCAGGGCGTCATCCTCGTCTACGGCTTCAACCACGACGAGGCCGCGCGCTCGTTCCGCCGCGCCGCCGAACTCGACCCGCGGATGGCGATGGCCCACTGGGGCGTCGCGATGGCCGTCGGCCCGAACTACAACGAGGGGACGATTTCGCCCGAGCGCCTGCGCGCCGCGCACGAGGCCGTCCAGCGCGGAGTCGCGCTCGCCGCGAACGCGCCCGCGCACGAGCGCGCCTACCTCGAAGCCCTGTCGAAGCGCTACTCGGCCGACCCGGCGGCCGACCAGAAGAAACTCTGGCTCGACTACCGCGACGCGATGCGCGCTTTGATGCACCGCTACCCCGACGACCTCGAAGCCGCGACGCTCTTCGCCGACGCGGCCATGATCATCAACGCTTGGAAGCTCTTCGACCCGTCGGGCCGCCCGGCCGAAGGGACGGACGAGATCATCGAAGTCCTTGAGTCGGTGCTGCGCCGCGACCCCGACCACATCGGCGCTCATCATCTCTACATCCACGCGGTCGAGGCCTCGCGCTCGCCCGAGCGCGCGCTGCGCTCGGCGGACGTTCTGGCCAAGCTCTCGCCCGCGGCCGGCCACCTCGTCCATATGCCGGCGCACATCTATATGCGCGTCGGCGACTACGAGCAGGCGGCGCGGGCGAACGAGTTCGCGGCGCGCGTCGACGAGGAGTACATCAACGGCGGCGGCCTGCGCGGCATCTACACGGCGGCCTACTACAGCCACAATCTGCACTTCCTCGCCGCCGCGCACAGTATGCGCGGGCGCTACGCCGACGCGTCGGCCGCCGCCCGCCGGCTCGAACAGAACGTCACGCCGTACCTCGAAGCGATGCCATTCTTCGAGAGCTTCATGCCGACGCGGACGCTGATGGCCGCGCGCTTCTCGCGCTGGGACGACATCCTGAAGTCGCCCGAGCCGGCCGCCACGATGCCCGTCACGAACGCGCTCTGGCATTGGGCGCGCGGCATGGCTCTGGCCGCGACGGGTAAGACGGCCGAGGCCGACGCCGCGCTCAAGACTTTTCTCGCGAAGTCGCAGGCCATCCCGGCCGAAGCCGGGTACGGCCAGAACACGGCGCGCGACGTTCTGAAGATCGCCGAGCACTTCCTGAACGCGCGCATCGCGCGCGCGCGCGGCGACAGGAAGGGCGCGGTCGAGCACCTGCGTCTGGCGGTCGCGGCCGAGGACGAGCTCGCGTATGACGAGCCGCCCGGCTGGTATCACCCGCTGTCGCGCGAGTCTCTGGGCGCGGCGCTCATGCTCGACGGCCGGCCCGCCGAGGCCGAGAAGGTCTTCCGCGCCGACCTTGAGCGCAACCGCCGCAACGGCCGCTCGCTCTTCGGCCTCGCCGAGAGTCTCAAGGCGCAGGGCAAGCTCCGCGAGTCAGACCTCGTCCGCCGCGAGTTCGAGCGCGCGTGGCGCGACGCCGACACGGTGCTCAAGATTGAAGAGCTCTGAGAAGTAGGCGGTAGGCGGTAGCCGTTATTCAGTAGGCTTCGCCGGCGGGGGCGGCGCGTTCACACGAAGCGCGCCGCCCCCGAAACTTTTTCTACCGACTGCTGTATACTGTCTACTTTCCACCGCCTTATGCACGTCACACGCGTCGAACTCGAAAACATCAAGTCGTACGGCAGCGGCGACGGGCGCGGCGTCTTCTCGTTCGACCGGGGGACGACGGCCATCGTCGGCGAGAACGGCGCGGGCAAGACGACCATCCTCGAAGCCGTCGCGTGGACACTCTTCGACGTGCTCGAATACTCGAAGGACGACTTCCTCCGCCGCGGCGCGAAGAAGGGCTCGGTGCGCGTCACCTTCCGCAGCGACCTCGACGAGCGCGACTACACCGTCTACCGCGACACGGGCAACGGCTACTACGTCTTCGACCCCGAGCTGAGGGTTAAGCTCGCCGAGAAGAAACAGGACGTGCGCTCGTTCCTCAACCAGCACCTCGGCGTCGAGCCGGGCACCGACCTGCGCTCGCTCTTTCGCTCGGCCATCGGCGTCCCGCAAGGTTTTTTTACGACCGACTTCCTGCGCCCGGCGGCCGAGCGTCAGGCCGCCTTCAACCGCCTGCTCAAGGTCGAGGAGTACCGCGACTCGGCCGACCGCCTGCGCGACACCACGAACCTGATACGCGAGCGCGCCGCCGAGGCCCGCGGCCGCGTGCAGATGGCCGAGTCGCAGCTCGCGCGCTACGAGGAGGCGACGGCCGAGCGGGCCGCGTCGCAGGAGCGCGCCGAGGCTTTGTCGGCCGAGTTGGACGAGCTAAGGCGCGAGGCCGAGGCGAGCGAGCGGGCGGTCGCGGAGTTGAACGTCGCCGAGGCGCTGGTGGCCGAGACCTTAGCCTCCGCCGAGCGCCGCGCCTCCGAGTCGGACATGGCCGCGAGGCGGCGCGAAGAAGGGGTCGGTGCGCGTCACCTTCCAGAGCGAGCTG
>DASQDT010000096.1:0-6201 GCA_035634035.1 Pyrinomonadaceae bacterium
CCGTGCCCTCCGCGCGCGTGCGGACGTTTTTTCTTTTACTTCCCTCCCCCGAGGATGGGCGCTTCCCGTTCGCCGCGTCGCTCCCAGAAGAAGGGCGGGCGCGGGCGGCGCTCGGGGTAGATTTCGTCCATGTTGTCGGTCGAGTAGAGCACGCCGTTAATCATGACGTGCGAGATGGTCTTGGTGTTCGACAGGTCTTCGAGCGGGTTGCGGTCGGTGATCATCAGGTCGGCGAGCTTGCCCGGCTCGATGGAGCCGAGGTCGTCGTCGAGGCCGAGGTACTGCGCGCCCGCGAGCGTCGCCGCGCGCAGGGCCTCCATCGGCGTCATCCCGCCCTGACCGAGCATCCAGAGCTCCCAGTGAGCGCCGAGGCCCTGAAGCTGCCCGTGCGCGCCGAGCTGGACGCGGCCGCCCGCGCGCAGAACGTCGCGCACCTGACGCGCGATGTCGAGGTGGTAGAAGTCGTCGTCGGGCTGCATCATGCGGCGGCGCGAGCGCGCGTCGATCTGGCGGCGCGGCGTGAAGCGCAGGAGCTTCGCGTCCTCCCAGACGTTCGTCTTCTGGTACCAGTAGTTCTCGCCCATCACCGAACCGTAGGCGACGATGAGAGTCGGCGTGTAGCCCGTCTTGCTGCGGCCGAAGAGCGTGAGCGCGTCCTTGTAGAGCGGCGCGACCGGCACGTTGTGCTCGACGCCGGTGTGGCCGTCGACGACGTGCGTCATGTTGTAGAAGTAGGCGGAGCCGCCCTCGGGGACGACCATCATCCCGAGGTCGCGCGCGGCGCGGATGATGCGCTGGCGGTTGTCGCGGCGGAGGTGGTTGTAGCTCTTGACGGAGAACGCGCCGACGGCCTTCATGCGCCCGACGTGGTGGCGCGCGTCGTCGTAAGAGCTGACGGGCGACTTCTCGATGTTCTCCGCGCCGTAGAGGATGTAGCCGGTCGAGAAGACGCGCGGGCCGACCATGACGCCGGCCTTGATCATCTCTGACTGTGAGAAGACGGTCTGCGTGGCGGCCGAGGGGTCGTGCGTGGTGGTGACGCCGTAGGCCAAGTTGGCCCAGTAGGGCCACTGCCGCTCGGGGTTGATGTCGAGCGTGTTGTAGCCCATGTGGGCGTGCACGTCGATGATGCCCGGCGTGATGGTCTTGCCGCGCATGTCTATCTGGCGCGCGTCGGCCGGGACTTGGACGCGCGCGCCGACGGCCTCGATGCGGTTGTCTTTAATGACGATTGTGCCGCGCTCGATGACCTCGTCGCCCTTCATCGTCACGATGCGCGCGTTCGTCAGGGCGACGCGCCCGCGCGGGCGCGCCGTCTCGAACTCGAAGCCGATGCGCGTGGTGCGCGGCTCGGCGGGCTTCTCGTCTTTGGCGAGCTGCCGCTGGATGTTCTCGACGGTCTGCTCGTGGAAGTTCTCGCCGTAAGTCCACTGGACTGACTTCGAGTCCGAGGCCCAAGTGAGCCAGTCGCCCGAGGTCGTGGCGAACGACTTGACGGGGACGGCCGTCTCGGTCGCGCTCAGGCGCACCGTCCTTCCGGTCTTCGGCAGCGGCGCGAGGTAGAGCTTGTGCAGCTCTTTGAAGGCGACCCAGCGGTGGTCGGGCGAAGGGATGATCTCGGAGATGTAAGGGCCTTCGAGGTGGCGCTTGAAGTCGTCGCCGTCGAGCTTGACGCTCGAAAGATACGTGATGAATTGGACGGGCGCGGTCGGCCCGCCGCCGGGCCCGCCGCCCGGCTCCATGAAGTAGATGCGCTCGCCGGCCGGGTCGAAGGAGAGGACGGGCATACGCGCGTTGGGCCCGCGCGTCTGCAAGTCCATCACGTAGTTGTGGCGCGTGCCGTCCCAGTAGTAAATCTCGAACTGCGACTCGCTCGCCAAGTCCTCCTCGTGGTAGACGCTGCCGCGGCCCTTCAGGTAGGCGATCATCCGCCCGTCGGGCGAGAAGACGGGGTTGGCGTACTGGTCGCCGACGGTCGTGATCTTGCGCGCGTTCGTGCCGTCGGAGTTGGCGACCCAGACCGCGCCCTTCTCCGTGTCGTTCCAAGTGACGAAGGTGATGCGCGTGCCGTCGGGGCTGAAGTTGGGCGCGTATTCGAGGCTGTTGGTGTTGAGCAGCTTGCGCGGCTCCGACTCGCCCTCGCGGACGTAGATTTTGCCGAGCGCGCTGTAGACGACGCGGTTGCCGTCGCGCTTGGCCCAACGCATGAGGCGCGCGCGCTCGCGCTCGGGCGCGACCTTCTGCTTGAAGCGCAGCGCCTCGGTTATCTTCTGCGAGACGTGGGCGGTGAACGGGATGGGCGTCGCCTGTTTCGTGTCGACGCCGACGCGGACGAACTTGCCCATCGCCGTAATGACGATCGACTTGCCGTCGGGCGTCCAATCATAACCGGGGTACGTGCCGAAGATGGCCCAAGCCTCCTGCTGGTCGCGCGAAAGCCCGTCGTAGATAGGCCACTCGCGCCCCGACTCTATCTCGCGCAAGAAGAGGACGGACTTCAGGCCGACGCGGCGGATGAACGAGAGGTGCTTGCCGTCGGGCGAGACCTGCGGGCGGACTGAGCCGCCCTCGGCGCGTATGAACGTCGCGCGGCGGCCCTTCTGCATGTCGTAGCGGTCGATCCAGTAGATCTGGTCGTAGACGTTCTTGTTGTAGTCGAACGCGGTCGAGGCGACGAAGTAGACGAAGCGGCCCTGCGGGTCGACGACGGGCTCGCCGATGTTGGCCGTCCAGTTCGGGCGCTCGGTCAGCTGCACGCCCTTGCCGCCGCCGCCCATGTGATACATCCAGATTTCGCCCGCGCCCATCGAGCGCGCGTCGACGAAGTGCTTGCGGACGACGATGTACTGCCCGTCGGGCGACCAAGCGGGGCTGTTGACGAGGCGCTGCGTCTCCTTCGTCACCTGCCGCCGGTTCTTCCCCTCGGTGTCCATGACCCAGATGTTGTCGCCGCCGTCGCGGTCGGAGGTGAAGGCGACCCACTTGCCGTCGGGCGAGTAGCGCGGCTGCGACTCCCAAGAGACGCCGCCCGCGAGCAGTTGCGCCTGACCGCCCGTGATCGGCATTTGATAGATGTCGCCGAGGAGGTCGAAGACGAGGCGCTGCCCGTCGGGCGACACGTCGACGCTCATCCAAGTGCCCTCGTCCGTGTCGAACTCGACGGTGGTCGTCGGCCCGTGGTCGGCCTCCACGTCCCACGGCTCGGGCTTCTTCGTCGCGTCCTGCAACTGCTCGATGCGCTTCTGCGCGTCCTGCAACTGCCTATCCGAAGGCGAGGGCGTCGGCGAGGGCGCGGGCGTCGGCGTCGGCGTCGGCGGGTCTTGTAAGGGAAGCCCTTGCGCGACGAGGGCGAGGGCGAGCGAGAGGAAACAGACGGGCAACAGTCTACGAATCACGGCTTCACCTCTTTGGGACGGACTTTTCATGGACGGACTTTCGGTTTTCTTCGGCGACTTTGTCGGGACTTCTTTTCTTGAAGACGCGCGGCCGAGCGGCCCGCGTGAGAGCTTGCTTGAGACAAAGTTATACGGCGCGCGGTCGGGTTTGTTTCCCGAACTCTCGTCCGCACCAGCGTACGCGCGTCCCGTATTTTCGACGCCCCACTGCCGGGCCCGTTTCACGCCGACGGCACGTCACCCGGGCTCGCCCGCGTGGTGGTCGTCGAAGTCGTGCGCCGGGCCGCAGACCAAGAGAATCTTCATCGCCTGCGCGCCCGTGTTGCGCAGCGTGTGGGCCGCGCCGCGCGGGATGTAGACGGCGTCGCCGGCCGCGACCTCGCGCGCCTCGCCCGCGACCGTCATCACCCCCGCGCCCGCGAGGATGTAATAAATCTCTTCGGTGCGCGCGTGGAAGTGGCGTCCGACCTCCGCCCCGGCCGGCAGAATCTCCTCGGCCAAGCTGCACAGCTCGACCGGCGAGTTCGTCCGGTCAACCAGCGGCCGTATCTCCGACCCGTGCGGCGTCCGCACGACGGAGGCCGACTCACGTTTGACGACGATCATAGAAACTTCGCGTTGAAGGATTGAGGAGAAAAAATACGCCCGACAGGATTCGAACCTGTGGCCTCGTGCTCCGGAGGCACGCGCTCTATCCAACTGAGCTACGGGCGCGTGAGAGGGATTTTCGCACATGAGCGGGTGATGCGCAAAAGGGCCGGGGCGGGCGCGGCGAAATGTTTTAGCGCTCGCGCCGGCGTTGGCAAACTCGCGGGCGAGGCTCTATCATCAGAGGTACTTGCTGCCGCACTCCCCAACAATCATCAGTCGGCCGACGCGGGCCGGAGGGTTCATGAGAAGGTTTCTCTTAATCGTCATCATCGCGGCCGGCGCGCTCGTGCCGCCGCTCCCGTCCGCCGCGCGCGCGGGCGGCGACTCTCAGACCGCCGCCGCGGCGAGCGCCACTCTCGCGCCCGCCATCAAGGACGCCGAGCGCATCACGCAGGCGGCCCTGCGCGAGGACGTGCAGGTCATCGCCTCCGACGAGATGGGCGGGCGCGACACCCCCTCGCCCGGCCTCGACGCCGCCGCGCGCTTCATCGCCGACCGCCTCGCCAAGCTCAAGGTCACGCCGGCCGGCGACGACGGCACGTACTTCCAGAGCATCGCGCTGCGCAGCACGCAGGTCGACACGCAGCGGACGCGCGCCGAGCTGGCGGGCCGGCAGTTCCGCTACGGCACCGACTTTCTGCCCAGCTCCTACGTGAGCGGGGAGGCGTCCGCGCCGCTCGTCTACGTCGGCCACGGGTGGGTCGTCAGGCCGAAGAACATCAACGCCTACGAGGGGCTCGACGTGCGCGACAAGATCATGATCGTCGCCGGGAGTTCGAGCTCGCTGCCGAAGGGTCTGACGCTCGAAGAGGTGCGGGCGATGAAGGCGAGCGACTGGGAGAGCCCCGTCAGCTACGCGCAGCGCAACGGCGCGCGCGGCCTCGTCTTCGTCCCGCGCAACTTCGACCGCGCTTGGCGGCGCGGCCTGCGCACGGTCGGGCGCTCCGCCTATCAGGTCGAGCGCTTCATCGACGAGGAGAAGTCCGACAACAAGGGCTTCGAGAACGGGCTGCCGTCGATTCTGCCCTCGGCCTCGATGCTCGAAGCCATCTTCGCGGGCGAGCCGGCGAAGGGCGAGGAGATCCTGCGCGGCTCAGTCGCGGGCGAGCCCGTCAAAGGCTTCGCGCTCCAGCCGTCGAAGCGCCTGACCTTCTCGACCCGCCTGAAGACCTCGACGGCCAAGACGCAGAACGTCGTCGGCATAGTCGAAGGCTCCGACCGCGAGCTGCGCAAGGAGTACGTCGCCATCGGCGCGCACTACGACCACGTCGGGACGGGCACGAGCGGCGGCGGCTGCCGCCCGAAAGACGGCGACACGATCTGCAACGGCGCGGACGACGACGCCTCGGGCACGGCCGCCCTGCTCTCGATGGCCGCCGCCTTCACCGAAGGGCGCCGCCCGCGCCGCTCGATTCTCTTCGTCTGGCACACGGGCGAGGAGAAGGGCCTGTGGGGCTCCGAGTACTTCACGAAGTACCCGACCGTGCCCATCGACAAGGTCGTCGCCCAGCTCAACATCGACATGATCGGGCGCAGCCGCCCCGCCGCCGACGCCAACACGCGCAACCGTATGCTGACGGGGGCGGACGAGATTTACGTCGTCGGGTCGCGCGTGCTGAGCGCGGAGCTGGGTGACTTGAACGAGCGCGTCAACCGCGCCTACCTCAACCTCAAATACAACTTCCACTACGACGAGCCGAACGACCCGGAGCAGCTGTGGGCGCGCAGCGACCACTTCAACTACGCACTGCGCGGCATCCCCATCGTCTTCTTCTTCGACGGCATCCACGAAGACTATCATCAACCTTCGGACTCGCCCGAGAAGCTCGACTACCGGAAGCTCGAACGCGTGGCGCGCACCATCTTCGTGCTCGCCTCCGAGGTGGCCAACGCGCCGCAGCGTCCGGCCATCGACAAGAAGCTCCCCGTCGAGATGCGCGAGCGTTGAGCGTCGCTCTCCTGAGTGCCGCGCTCGTCGGGGCGCGGCGCGCATTCTTGACACCTCGCTCGCGCCACGTATAATTTTTCCCCACGCGGGCCGGTAGCTCAGTTGGTAGAGCAGCTGACTCTTAATCAGCGGGTCACTGGTTCGAGCCCAGTCCGGCTCATCAACCCGCACAACAAGTTAGGGGCAGCCGAGTGGCTGCCCCTAACT
>DASQDT010000097.1:0-38881 GCA_035634035.1 Pyrinomonadaceae bacterium
CGGGGTCATCTGTAATCGAAGACGTGGCGCACGGCGTCGACCGTCCAGTCGGCGAGGCTGTGCGTGACGATGTCGGCCCCGGCCGCGCGCAGCTCCTTTTCGCCGACCGTGTTCGTGACGCCGAGCGTGCGCATACCGGCGCGGCGGGCCGACTCGATGCCGGGCGGCGCGTCCTCGATGACGAGGCACTCGGCCGGCTGGAGCGGGACGATGTGCGCGTCGCCGCGCTTGCGGTTCAGGAGTTCGAGCGCGGAGTTGTAGCAGCCGGGGTCGGGCTTGCAGGCGGTCACGTCCTCGGCCGCGACGACCACGTCGAAGAGACCGTTGAGCGCCGCGCGCTCGAAGACGTACTCGATTTCGCCGCGCCGCGCCATGCTGACGACGCCGAGCGCGTACTCGCGCGAGAGCGCCTTGACGAAGTTGACGACGCCCGGAAAAAGCGGCGGCGCGTCGGTCAGAAGCTCGCGGTGCGCGCGCGACTTGGCCTCTAGGACTTCGGCGAACTTCTCGCCCGTCAGCTCCCTCTCGGCGCGCTCGTAGGTGCGGCGCAGGAAGGTCTCGTCGTCCGTGCCGAGCAGCGAGTAGTAGTCGGCTTCCGCGAGCGCGACGCCCTCGGAGGCGAGCGCCCGCTGGTAAGCTTTCATCTGCAAAGGCTCGTCGTCGACGACGACGCCGTTGAAGTCGAACAGGATGGCCTGAATCATGCAGCCCGTCTAAAGATTTTCGGAGTGATAAGAACGCCACTCATTCTACGGGCGCTCACGCCGCGCGGCAAACGGCGCGACTTACGACTCGCGGCTCGCGGCCTCGTCTTCCGCGACGACGCGGCCGTCTTTGAGTCGGACGGTGCGGTCGGCGAAGCGCGAGGCGAGCTCGCGGTCGTGCGTGACCATGAGGACGGTGAGGCGGTCGGTCGCCACCATCTCGCGCAGCAGCGCGAGCAGTTCTTCGGCGCGCGTCGAGTCGAGGTTGCCGGTCGGCTCGTCGGCCAAAAGGGCGCGCGGGCTGTTCGAGAGTGCGCGGGCGATGGCGACGCGCTGCTGCTCGCCGCCCGAAAGCTCCGAAGGCCGGTGCTCGGCGCGCTCGCCCAGACCGACGCGGGTCAGTAACTCTCTGGCTCGCGCCTCGCGCCCGCGCCCGCGCAAGCCCCCGAAGGCGAGCGCGAGCGAGACGTTCTCGGCGGCCGTCATCGTCGGGATGAGGTTGAAGTTCTGGAAGATCATGCCGACCGAGCGCCGGCGGTAGCGCGCCATCTCGCGCTTCGAGAGCGGCGCGAGCGAGCGCCCCTCGAAGACGACCTCGCCGCTCGTCGGGCGGTCGAGCCCGCCGAACAGGTTAAGCAGCGTCGACTTCCCCGAGCCCGACGTGCCTTGCAGGGCGACGAACTCGCCTTCGGCCACCGAGAGCGTGACGCGGTCGAGCGCCGCCACCTCGTTCGAGCCCATCCGGTAGATCTTCGAGACCTCGCGCGCTTCGAGTAAGGCCGTCACTGTCACTCAAACCCTCGCGTCCTTAAAAATTCCGACGCGCAGGTTAACACGAAACGCGCGGCGCGCGTCGGGGGCCGCGCGCGCGAAAAGGCCGACGCCGGCGGGCGACTGCGAAAGTCTCTCCCGCCGGCGACGGCCCTTCCGGTCTTAATTTCGCTCTCGCGTCTTAGGCGGTCGCCGCGCCGGCCCGCTTGCGGAGCATCTGCGCGAGCGACTCCTTGCCGGCGACGCCGACGACGCGCTCCTCCTCCGTCCCGTTGCGGAACAGGATGAGGGTCGGGATGCCCTTGATGCCGAAGCGCTGCGAGGTGGAGGGGTTGTCGTCGACGTTGAGTTTGACGATCCTGACCGTGCCCTCGAAGTCCTTCGCGAGGGCGTCGAGCGTCGGCGCGAGCATCCGGCAGGGGCCGCACCACGGGGCCCAGAAGTCCACCAGCACGGGGGCCGACGAGCCGAGCACTTCCGACTCGAAGCTGCTGTCCGTCACTTCCAAAACATTTTCGCTCACTTTCTTCTCTCCTTCTACACTGGCGGCAAAATTTCAAACCCGACAAAGCCTTCAGGGACTCGGGCATTATCAGCGCCCGCGCGCCGGCGTTCAGTAATCTTCATTACACTGACTTCGGGCCCGACCGCGCGGCCGTCGCCGGCGGCCTAAAACGTCCGTTTGGTGTAAAATCGTCCTCTGAGACGGCACACGCGCGCGAGACTTTTTATGACCGAACGAGAGCAGGCACGCCCCGACCTCTTCCGCGACCTGACCGCCGACGAGCTCGACGAGATCGGCCGCTTCACGCACACGCGCCGCTTCCCGAAGGGCTCACTGCTCTACACGCCGGGCGAGACGGGCGAGGCGCTCTTCCTCCTGAAGGAGGGCTCGGTGCAGATTTACCGCCTGTCGCCCGAGGGCCGCAAGCTCGTCATCGCGCACCTGCTGCCCTACTCCTTCTTCGGCGAGATGAGCTGCATCGGTCAGGGTATGTACGACGCCTACGCCGAGACGACCGAGGACGCTCTGGTCATCACGATGAACTGCGCGCACCTCGAACGGCTCATCATTACCAAGCCGCAGGTCGCGCGCCGCATCCTCGAATCCTTCGGCAAGCGGATACTGGAAGCCGAGCGCCAGCTCGAAGACTTCGCCTTCAAGGGCTTAGTCCCGCGCGTCGCCGCGCTGCTGTTGCGCGAATCCGCGGACGGACAGGTGCGCGGCCTCTCGCATCAGGACATCGCCGAGCGCCTCGGCGTCTACCGCGAGACGGCCACCAACGCCCTCAACGAACTCAAAGCCGCCGGCCTCATCTCGACCGGCCGCAAGCAAATCTCCATCCTCGACCGCCGCCGCCTCGAACAAATCTCGCGCGGCTGAAACGCTCACACCATCTTGTACTCTGAATCGACGTCCTCGTCGGAGAAGGCGACGCGGTAGTTGTCCGACTGCTTCTGCTTGGTGATGAGGAGGTCGTCTTTGGTCTTCAGGAGGTCGGCGCGCGAGTAGACCGAGAGCTCGAAGTTGAAGCCGTGCGTGATGGCGTCCTTCGGGCACGCCTCGACGCAGTAGCCGCAGAAGATGCAGCGCCCGTAGTCGATGTTGTAGACCGAGGCGTAGCGCTCATCGACCCCGACGCGCTCCTCAGGCGCGCGCGGGTCGTCGGCCGCGACGATGTAGATGCAGTCGGACGGGCACGCGGCGGCGCAGAGGTAGCAGGCGACGCACTTCTCGCGGCCCAACTCGTCGACGTGCAGGAGGTGCTGGCCGCGGAAGCGCGGCTGAAGCGTCACCGGCTCGTCCGGGTACTGCACTGTCCACTTCTCCTTCGGGATGTAGGCGAAGGTCGTCGACATCCCCTTGATGATGGCCCTCGTCGACTCGATGATGTCGCTGATGATTGACATTAGAACCTCAGAGCCGTCGGCCGGCTACTCGACGAATTCCAGACGGCTGAAGAAGTAGGCGAGCTCTGTCTGCGCGTTCTCCTCGGAGTCCGAGCCGTGGACGGCGTTCTGCCCGATGGACTCGGCGAACTCTTTGCGGAGCGTCCCCTCGTCGGCCTTCGCCGGGTCGGTCGCGCCCATCAAATCGCGCCAAGCCTTAACCGCGCCCTCCTTCTCCAAAGCCAGCACGACGCACGGCCCCGACGACATGAACTCCGTCAGCTCGCCGAAGAACGGCCGCTCGCGGTGGACGGCGTAGAACCCCTCGGCCTCGCGCCGCGTCAGGTGAATCAGCTTCATCGCGCGCACGCGAAAGCCCGCGTCGATGATGCGTTGAAGTACCGCCCCCGTCTTCCCCCCGCGCACCGCGTCGGGCTTGATGATTCCGAAAGTGAGACTGCCTGCCTGTTCTGCCATTCGTTCCTCTGCGTTCGGTTGGTTTACGAAAAACTGTTCGACGCCTACGCCGACGCGCGCGCGCCGAGGGCGTCCTGCATGGCTTGGCCGATGTCGGCGGGCGAGCGGACGACGCGGATGCCGGCCTCTTCGAGAGCGCGCATCTTTTCGGCGGCCGTGCCCTTGCCGCCGGCGATGATGGCTCCGGCGTGGCCCATCCGTCTTCCGGGCGGCGCGGTCTGCCCGGCGATGAAGGCGACGACGGGTTTGGTCACGTTGTCTTTGGCGAACGCGGCGGCCTCCTCCTCGGCCGTCCCGCCGATCTCGCCGATCATCACGATGCCCTCGGTCTCGGGGTCGTCCTCGAAGAGGGCGAGCGCGTTTAAGTGCGTCGTCCCGACGATGGGGTCGCCGCCGATGCCGATGGCGGTCGACTGTCCGAGGCCCAGCGCCGTCAACTGCCCGACCGCCTCATACGTGAGCGTGCCCGAGCGCGAGACGACGCCGACGCGCCCCTCGCGGTGGATGTGGCCGGGCATGATGCCGATTTTGCACTTGCCGGGCGAGATGACGCCGGGGCAGTTCGGGCCGATGAGGCGCGTCGGCTTGTCTTCGAGAAACTTCTTGACGCGCACCATGTCCAGCGCCGGGATGCCCTCGGTGATGCAGACGACGAGCGGCACTCCGGCGTCGGCCGCCTCCATGATGGCGTCGGCGGCGAACGGCGGCGGGACGTAGATCACCGACGCGTTCGCGCCGGCTTGGCTGACGGCCTCGGCGACGGTGTTGAAGACGGGGATGCCCTCGTGCGTGGTGCCGCCCTTGCCGGGCGTGACGCCGCCGACGACCTGCGTCCCGTACTCGACCATCTGCTTGGTGTGGAACGTGCCCTCTTTGCCGGTGATGCCCTGCACGACGAGGCGCGTGTTTTTGTCGACGAGAACGCTCAACGCTCTTCTCCTTCGAGACACTTCTTTTACTGCTTGGTTATGGCCCGGCAGTATAGCACAACAGCCCGCGCGGCGCGCCCCGCGGCGGGTGTGGTAATCTCTCGCGGTCTTAGACGAAGCTCGCCTCGCGGAGACTTCCGAAAAACTTTGAGGAGCTAACGAATGAAGAGAGCCCTTCCCCTTCTCTTTTTGCTCGCCGCGGCGGCCGTGTCGGCGCGCGCGCAGGCGAGCGGCGGCGTCGCCTACGCGCAGGCGGGCGGCCGCGCGCGGGCCGAAGCCGCCGAGCGCAACAAGCGCGCGCTGACGCAGGTCGAGCTGCCGCCGTCGGCCACTTCGATGTTCGTCGAGGCGAGCGTGCTGATGAACGTCCGGGCGGACGAGCACGTCGCCGTCTTCGGGCTGGCCGAGGAGTGCGCGGCCGTCGAGGAGTGCCAGAGGAAGATGAACGCGACGGCCGCCGGCTTCCTCGCCGCCGTCAAGGCGCTCGGCATCGCCGACGGCGACACGCACGTCGATTACGTCGCGCAGAATAAAATCTACGGCTTCGAGCTGGCCGGCAACGTGGCGCGCGAGCGGCTCGTCGGCTTCGAGTTGAAGAAGAACGTCTCGGTGCGCTATCGCGAGGAGGCGATGCTCGAACGACTCGTGGCGGCGGCCGCGCGCTCGAAAATCTTCGACCTCATCAAGGTCGATTACGTCGTCCGCGACACGGCGGCCGTGCAGAAGAGGCTGACGGAGGAGGCGTCGCGCGTCATCAACCAGAAGTCGGAGCGCTACGCGGGGCTTCTGGGAATCAGGTTTCAGGGCGGCGCGCAGGTCTACGCCGAGCGCCCGAGCGTCTACTACCCGACCGAGATGTACGACTCCTACGTGGCCTTCGAGTCGGAGGACGTCAGCAACCCTTACGACCGCGAGCGCCACACCGTCCAGCGCGCGCGCAAGAGCCGCACCTTCTTCTTCAACGCGCTCGACGCCGACGGCTTCGACACGGTCATCAACCCGGTCGTCACCGCGCCCGTCGTGCAGTTCACGCTCTACCTGAAAGTCAAATACGAGATTCAGCAGCCGGCGAAGTGAACGCGCGGCGAGCGCGACTCACTCCAGCTCGACGCGGTCGCCGTAGTCGGGCGCGTCGACGCGCCAGCCGTAGCGCTCGCTTATGCGCTCGGCCATCGCGCGCGCGGCCTCGGGCTCGCCGTGCGTGGTGAAGGAGCGGCGCGGCGGCCGTGGGAGCGGTTCGAGCCAGCGCAAGACCTCCTTCCAGTCGGCGTGCGCCGAAAGCCCGCCGATGCGCACGACGTGGCAGCGCACCGGCACGTTCTGCTTCATCACGCGCACTTCCCTCTCGCCGTCGAGGACGCGCCTTCCGGTCGTCCCGGCGGCCTGATAGCCGACGAAGACGACGGTCGCGTTCGGGTCGGGCAGGATGCGCACGGCGTGGTGCAGGACGCGCCCGCCCGTCATCATGCCGGACGCGCTGATGATGATGCGCGCGCCGCGCTCCTCGTTCAGACGCTTCGACTCCTCGCGCGTCGAGGCCGTCACCATCGAGTGCGTGCGCAAGGGGTGGCGTCGGCCCGAGAGCATCTCGGAGTACTCCTCGTCGTGCTCCTCTTTGCGCTGGTGATAGGCCTGCGTCGCCTGCGCGGCCATCGGCGAGTCGACGCGCACGGGCAAAATCGGGATGCGCTTTTCGTCTTCGAGCTCTCGTATGTGGTAGACGAGCTCCTGCGTGCGCCCGATGGCGAAGGCCGGGAACAGAATCGGCCCGCCGCGCTCGGCCGCCTCGTTGATGACGCGCGCGAGCGCGTCCTTCGGGTCTTCGGGGTCGTGCAGGCGGTCGCCGTAAGTCGATTCGACGAGCAGGTAGTCGCAGGCGGGCGGCGGTGCGGGGTCGCGTATGATGGGCTGGTCGTAGTGGCCGAGGTCGCCCGAGAAAAGCACCTTGCGGCCCGCGCCGTCCGCGCCCGCGCCTTCAACGTCCAAGAGCACGAGGCTTGAGCCGAGGATGTGGCCGGCGACGCTGAAAGAGGCGCGCACGCCCTTCGCGACCTCGACGCCCTCGGCGTTGTTCGCGCACGGCACGAGGAGTTTCAAGGCGGCGCGCGCGTCCTCCTCCGTGTAGAGCGGGAGCGCGGGCTTGTGCCGCGTCAGCCCGTGACGGTTCCGGTAGCCGGCCTCCTCCTCCTGAAGCCTCGCCGAGTCCGGCAGCAGAAGTTTTAAGAGGTCGGCCGTCCCGCGCGAGCAGTAGACGGGCCGGTCGTAACCGAGCCGGACGAGACGCGGCAAGTAAGCCGTGTGATCGACGTGCGCGTGCGTGATGACGACGGCGTCGAGCGCCCGCGGGTCGAACGGCGGCTCCTCCCAATTCTTCTCGCGCAACTCGCGCGGCCCTTGAAACAGTCCGCAGTCGACGAGCACGCCGACCCCGCCCGACTCGACGAGATACTTCGACCCCGTCACCGTGCCCGTGCCGCCCCAGAAGCTGAGAGTTGCCATCTCGGAATTTACCCGGCGAGGGCGACGACCTTTTCGGCCGCGTCCTTCATGCCGCTGGCGACGGTGAAGTTCATGCCGGACTCGCTGATGAGGCGGCGGCCTTCTTCGACGTTCGTGCCTTCGAGGCGGACGACGACGGGGACTTTGACGCCGAGCGATTTGGCCGCCTCAATCACCCCGCGCGCGACCATGTCGGTGCGGACGATGCCGCCGAAGATGTTGATGAGAACCGCGCGGACGTTCTCGTCGGCGAGGAGGATGCGGAAGGCCGCCTCGACGCGCTCCTGCGAGGCGCCGCCGCCGACGTCCAAGAAGTTGGCCGGCTCACCGCCCGCGAGCTTGATGATGTCCATCGTCGCCATCGCGAGCCCCGCGCCGTTGACCATGCAGGCGATGTTGCCGTCGAGCTTGATGTAGTTGAGGTCGAACTTCGACGCCTCGATCTCAAGCGGCTCCTCCTCGTTGAGGTCGCGCAAGCCGAGGAAGTCTTGGTGACGGTACATGGCGTTGTCGTCGAAATTGACTTTCGCGTCGAGCGCCATCAGGCGGCCGTCCTTCGTCAGCAGGAACGGGTTGATCTCCATCAGGGACGCGTCCATCTGCTCGTAGGCGTTGTAGAGCGCCTGCATGAACTTCACGGCCTGATTGACGAGCGGCGCGGGCAGGCCCAAGCCGAAGGCGAGCTTGCGGGCCTGAAAAGAGCGGAAGCCGACGGCCGGGTCGATCGCCTCCTTGAGAATCTTCTCGGGCGAGTGCGCGGCGACCTCCTCGATGTCCATGCCGCCCGCGGACGAGGCCATGAAGACGTTTCTACCGCTCGCGCGGTCGAGGACGACGCCCAAGTAGAACTCCTTATCAATCGGCAGCCCCTCTTCGATGAGAAGGACGCGCACCTCGCGCCCCTCGGGGCCGGTCTGGTGCGTGACGAGCTTCATGCCGAGCATCTGCCGCGCGATGTCGCGCGCCTCGTCGGCCGAGCGCGCGAGTTTGACGCCGCCGCCCTTGCCGCGCCCGCCCGCGTGTATCTGCGCCTTGACGACGACGACCTCCGTGCCCAACTCCTTCGCCGCGTCGTAAGCCTCCTCGGGCGAGCGCGCGACCATGCCGCGCGGGACGGCGACGCCGTAGCCCTTCAGAAGCTCTTTGCCCTGATACTCGTGAATCTTCATCGTCGAACCTCGGCGCGGGCGGCCGCCGGGCGGCGTCCGCGAGCGTTGATTTTTTGAAGTGGAGCGCGAGCAGTTTATCCGCAGCGGCGCGCTGTCGGCAAGCGGCTCGCGCGCTTTCTGGAAAGGCGCGGCGATTGGGCCTCTGTTACGTGCGAATAAAGACGCCGAAGGAGTTTGACGAAGATGACGCTCGCGCTGACGCTACTCTTCGCGGCCGTGCTCTACGCGCGCACCGCGCCTCTCGACGCCGCGCGCCCGTAGGCAGTCGAGAAGGTCGAAGTAAAAAGGCGAAAGGACGGAGGGCCCGCGCGCTTTTCGTCCTTTCGCCTTTCTTCTTCCTCCCGCCTTTTTACTTTTACCCTCCTCTAAGCTAACTTCTCTCACTCGAACTTCCTCCGCGAGCGACCCGACGCGCGAGCGCGCCCGCGGACTGACGGACGGAGGACTCCGATGGGCGATGTCGTCGTCACTTCCCTCTCGAACTTGCAGAACGAGGTGCGCTACGGCGAGGGCGCGCGCTTCCTCACCGACGAGCCGACCGCGCTCGGCGGCGAAGGCGCGGGCCCAGACCCCTACGCCCTCCTGCTCGGCGCGCTCGGCAGCTGCGTCTCGATGACCGTCCTGCTCTACGCGCGCCGCAAGGGCTGGCCGGTCGAGCGCGTCACCGTCCGCCTGCGCCAGAAGCGCGTCCACGCGCGCGACTGCGCGGAGTGCGAGTCGAAGGACGACTCCTTCGTCCACCGCATCGAGCGCGCCGTGACGGTCGAGGGCGAGCTGACCGACGAGCAGCACGCGCGCCTCCAAGAGATCGCTCACAAGTGCCCCGTGCACAGGACGCTCACCTCCGAGATCGTCGTCGCCGAGTTGAAAGACTGAAACGCCGTCTGATGAAAAGAGCCCTCTTCTTCCCGATGAAAAGAATTTTCCGCGCCCTGACGTTAACCGCCGCCGCCGCCCTCGGCCTCTCGGCCTGCCGCGAGTCGGCGCGGCAGCAGAACAACGCCGGCCCGCAGGCGCAAACGTCGCCCACGCCCCCGCCGCAGACGGGCGTCCCGCCCGAGCTGCTCGCGCAGTTCGAGGCGGAGGCCAAGCAGAACCCGCAAGACCCGAACGCGCACTTCAACCTCGGCAACCTCTACGCGGCCGCGGGCCGGCACGGGGAGGCGGTCGAGGAGTACAAGCAGGTCGTCGCCGCCGACCCGAACGACGCGGAGACCTTCTTCCGCCTCGGCAACGCGCACCACGCGCTCGGCCAGAACGCCGAGGCCGTCGAGGCTTACCGCCGCGCGGTCGAGCTGAAGCCCGACTACGCCGACGCGCAGTTGATGTTGAGTGAGGCTTTGACTAGAATGGGCCGCGCCGAAGAGGCCGTGGTGGCACGCGACGCGGCGTTGAGGCTCCGGCCGAGCCTGCGCGGCGACGAGCTGGCCGAGCAGGGCAAACACGCCGAGGCCGTCGAGGAGTACAAGAAGGCCCTCGCCGCGAACGCCAACGACGCCGAGCTTCTTTACCGCCTCGGCAACGCGCACCTCCAACTCAAGCAGAACCGCGAGGCGGCCGACGCTTACCGGCGCGCGCTTCGCCTGAACCCCAAACACATAAACGCTCACTTCAATCTCGGCAACGCCTACGACCGCCTCGGCATGTACAAGGAGGAGGTCGAGACCTACAAGCAGGCGCTACGCCTCAACGAGTCGGACGCCGACGCCCACTTCAACCTCGGCAACGCCTACGACAAGTTGAAGCAGACGCGCGAGGCCATCGCCGCCTACGAGAGCGCCGTCCGGCTCAAGCCCGACGACGCCGACGCGCGATACGCGCTCGCCCTCCAACACCTCAAGGCGGGCGACCGCGACGCGGCCCTCGCGCAGCACGAGGCCCTCAAGAGCCTTAACCCGACGACGGCCGAAAACCTAATCCGCGTGATTAACCAGACCCCGACGCGCACGACGACACGTTAGCGCCGCGGCAGGCGGCGCTGAACAAGTACTCACGACGAAAGGAATGCCCCCAATGAGACTTCCCCCGAAGCTCGTCACCTGCGTGCTCGCGCTCGCGGCCACACTCTCTCTACTCGCCTACCCCCCCGACGCCTTGCGCGCCTCCGCGCAGAAGCACAAAGAGACGAAGGCGTCGAAGGCGAATAAACCGCCGGCGGTCGGGTTAAGCGCCGATGTCGCGCACTCCTGCACGGCCATCGAGCAGGAGCTGCTCTCCGAAATCAACTTCGCGCGGACGAGGCCCAACGAATACGCGAACTACCTCGAACAGCTGAAGCCGCTCTACAGCGGCAAGGAGTTCAAGCCGGCGGGCGGGCGGCACGCCGTCGTCACCGTCGAGGGCTGGCCGGCGGTCGCGGAGGCGGTCGCGGCGATGCGCTCGGCCAGACCCGCCCCGGCGCTCGCGGCCTCGGTCGGGATGTGCTGCGGCGCGAGCGAGCTGACGAGGGATCAGAAGAAGTCGGGTCGCACCGGCCATCAAGGTTCTGACGGGAGCTTCTGCGAGCAGCGCGCCGAGCGCTTCGGGACTTGGCTCGCGCCCATCGGCGAGAACCTCTCCTACGGCCACCTCACGGCGCGCGAGCGCGTCTTGGGACTGCTCATCGACGACGGCGTCGGCAGCCGCGGACACCGCAAGCGCCTTCTGGATTCGGCCTACAAGGTCGTCGGCATCGCCTGCGACGACCACGGCTCCGAAGAGACCCTCTGCGTCATCACCCTCGCCGGAGGCTTCACCGACAGGCTCACGTCGTCCAAGCCCGCGGCCGGCGACAAATCCGCCGACAAGACCAAGACGACCGCCCTCCCCTCCGGCGCGCGCCGCTACTAGAGCACGACGGCCGGCCAACCATCACCGACGAAAAAAAGAAAGGCTCTCAACTCGAAGTTGAGAGCCTTTCCTCATCGGGATGACTGGATTCGAA
This sequence comes from Pyrinomonadaceae bacterium, assembly GCA_035634035.1. Lineage (GTDB taxonomy): Bacteria > Acidobacteriota > Blastocatellia > Pyrinomonadales > Pyrinomonadaceae > DASQDT01. The sequence continues at coordinate 11,363 of DASQDT010000097.1, forward strand.
CCAGCGACCTCACGCACCCCAAGCGTGCGCGCTACCAGGCTGCGCCACATCCCGTCGGTGTCGTCGGCAAGTATCGCCGGAAATGGCGCGCGGGTCAAATGCGCGCGGGCTCGCGTGCGTGACGGGCTGGAGGGTCTTACTTGCGGCGCGCGTCGAGGCGGGATTCGCTGGCTTCGAGGAGGACGAGCAGCTCGCGCATCTGCTCCTTGAGGCGGCGCAGGGCGGCGCGGCGGTCGTCCGAGAGCGGCGGGAGCGGCGCCGTCTCTTCCGAAGCTTCATGAGAAGGTCTCTGAGACGCTTCGACAGTTTCGTGCGCGTGCGTCTCCCCGGCGGGCGCGGGCGCGGGCGTCGGGACGAGTTGCGGCGACTGCGACGAGACCTGCGCGCTCATCTCGGGCGTGACGACTTTCAGCTTGCTCGCGCCGCGCAGCTCGCTCGCCAGCTTCTTCTTCGCGCCGGCGATGGTGTACTGGTCTTCGTAGAGCAGCTCCTTGATGCGCAAGACCATCTCCACGTCGCGCCGCCGGTAGGTGCGCTGCCCCGCGCGGTTCTTCTGCGGCGCGAGCATCGGGAACTCCGACTCCCAGTAGCGCAGGACGTGCGCCTGCACGCCGGTGATGTCGCACACCTCGCCGATCTTGAAGAAAAGCTTTTCGGGGATGGAGACTGCCGCCCGGTTCATAGGTGTCTCGGGGAGACCTCGACTCCGAAGGTCTCGGCCTCAAAAGTTTTGCCGTTTGCAAACTCTTCCGCGGTCTGACGTTGCGGCGTGGAAGAACCTTCCGGGTATGTTACGCGCGGCCCTAAGCGTTGTCAATATTATTGTTAATCAGTCTGCGGGGCGGAAGCGTATGAGGCGGTTGACGGGGTCGAAGGTCAACTCGAAGGGGCGGAGCGCGTCGCGGCCGAGCAGGACGGGCGCTCCGGCGTGCGCGTCGGGCAGGAAGTCCGTGGGCACGCCACGCAGCGCGAGCGGGCCGACGTGGACGGTCGCGGGCCGAACTCTGCGCGAAGAGACTTCGCCGCCCGCGAGGTCGCGCGTCCCCGCGCGCTCGCGCCCCTCGGCGACGGCGACGCCCAGCGCGCGCGCCGCCTCGGGGTTGACCGCGAGTCCGAAGCCCGAGCCCGTGTCGACGAGCGCGCGGCGGCCGGCCGAGAGCATGACGTAAGGCCGGCGGCTGCCGGCTTCGGTGAGCCAGCGGACGATTGCGCCGCCGGCGGGCGCGTCCGAAGTGCGCAGGGGCGACGTGCGCGGGTCGAAGGCCGCGAGCGTGCGCGCGCGCATATCGATGGTGTAGCCGAGCGGGTAGAAGGCTTCGGTCGGGTCGAGCACGCCGTCGAGTTCCGCGGGGAGTCCGTCGGCGACGATGGTGAAGCCGTCGGACGGCAGAGCGTTCTCGCGCGTCCCGACGGCGAGCCTCTCGACGAAGGCGCGGCCCGCGCCGCCGATTCTCTTTTTGCTCAGGCCGCCGATTTCGATTCCGCGCCCGCCCGCCTCGACGCGGACGCGCGCCTCGGCCGCGACGCGCCGCGAGAGAATCGTCGCGCCCGCGCCCGTGTCGAGCGCGAAGGAGTAAGGGCCGCGGCCGTTGACCCAGACCTGCGCGAGGAGTCCGAGCCCGTCGGATTCGCGCAGGCGCACGGCGGCGGGCAGGCGCGCGGACGCGCTCGATTGATTGCGCGTCGGCGCGGGACGCGCGTCGTCGCGCCCGCTGAAGATGCGCGTGATGCTCTGCGCGAAGAAAGAAGGGACGGCCACGCCGTTCGGGCGTGCCGTCCCTTCGATTGTCGTGAGTGCTGCGACGAGGGCCGCGGCGACGAGTAGTCGCGTTGTGCGGACGTTGAGAGTCATCGCCCCGGCCCGTCTTTGCTGCTTAGTAGCGGCGGTCGCGCTTGCGCAGCTTGTAGGTGTAGAGCGCCGAGCCGCCCGCGCCCGCCAACCCGCCGATGACCGCGCCCTTCTTGCCGCCGACGAGGCCGCCGATGAGTGCGCCGCCGCCGGCGCCCATCGCCACCGTCAGCTTGTCGCGGTGCTTCGACCAGAACGAACGCTTGCGCGGCTGCTCGTAGTCGTAGTAGACGCGGCGAGCGCCGTTGTTCGAGGCGCGCGAGCGGACGGTGCGCGTGCGCGGCGCGGACTCGCGGTAGACGACGCGCTCGGGCGCGCGCCGGGTCGAGGGCGCGACCGCGTTGCCCTCAAAAAGTCCCTCCTCGCGCGCGGCGCGGACGCCGTCGGCGAAGCCTTCACGGTAAGCGGCCTGCTCGGCCTCTGAGAAGTTCGACAGCTCGCGCTCCGTGGGCGCGGGCACGTTCGCCTGCTCGGTCGTCGAGGTCGTGCCGGAGGCGAAGCGGTAAGCGGTCGAGGCTGGCGCGACGTTCGAGGCGAGCGCGGGCGCGGTCTCACTCTTCGCGGCCGTCTCGTTGTTCGCGGGTCGCATGACGAATGCGCCCACGCTGCCGCCGAGCAGGGCGGCGACGAGCGCGACCGGAATCAGTTTGTTCCTGAAATTCATCTCTCTGGTTCTCCTCGGAAATTCTAAGATTGCGCGCGTGGACGCCGCCAAACGTTGTGGCAAACATTGTTCCTCGGCCGTCGCTCCCGGCGCGCCCGCCGGGCGACACTCCGCTCCAGAGCCGCATCCTACACTTTTCCCCGAAAAACGGGCGTTTTGTCGCCGAAATGTAATAACGCAACGCGATTGCAACATTGCGCGCGCCGACGCGCCTATACGATATGGAGAGTCGCCGCGCACCATATCATCAACGGCGCGCGCGTCTCCGCGCGTCCTTATAAATTGGACGCCCCGTCGCCGCGGTCGGTATAATGAGGCACGCTCTCAAAAGACTGACCGGAGGACGGCCCACGAGCTTGTCAACTTCCACGTCCATTTTCCGCCTCGCCGAGCGCCTCGAAGGCGTCGGCTTCTCTGACATCGTCAACATCCGAAACAAGGTCATGGAGCTGCGCGCGTCGGGCGAGGCCGTCTACCAGTTCGAGGGCGGCGAGCCTTTCCTGACGACGCCCGAGCCGGTGAAGGAGGCGATGGCGCGCGCCCTGCGCGAGAACAAGACGCGTTACGCGCCGTCGTCCGGCATACCCGAGCTGCGCGCGGCCCTCGGCGCGAAGGTGCGCGGGCGCAACGGCATCGCGGCGGCGCGGGACGAGGACGTGATTGTCCTGAACGGCGGGATGCAGGGACTGTTCGGCGCGTTCCAGTCGGTCGTCAACCCCGGCGACGAGGTTCTGGTCTTCTCGCCTTTCTGGACTCCGATTAAAGACTTGATCGCCCACTGCGAGGGGCGCACGGTGCTCGTCCCGACGCGCGTCGCGCGCGCCGAAGGCTTCGAGGCCGCGCTCGCGCGCTACGCGACGCCGAAGACGCGCGCCGTCTACTACAACACGCCGCAGAACCCGAACGGCATCGTCTTCACGCGCGCCGAGGCCGAGGCGGTCGCGCGTTTCGCGCGCGAGCGCGACCTCGTCGTCGTCGCCGACGAGGCTTACGAGGATTTGGTCTACGACGCCGAGCACGTCTCCATCGCCTCGCTCGAAGGAATGTTCGAGCGGACGATAACGACCTTCACGATGTCGAAGTCCTACGCGATGACGGGCTGGCGCGTCGGCTACGCCGTCGCCGCCGAGCCGTGGATGACGGGACTCAAAAAGACTCTGCTCTACTCGACGAACGGCGTCTCGACGCCCTCGCAGTGGGCCTCGCTCGCGGCCTTCACCGAAGTCCGAGACTTTCTTGAGCCCGCGCGCGAGGAGTACCGCCGCCGGCGCGACTTGCTCGTCGCCGGCTTGAACGAACTCGGACTGACTTGCGCGCCGCCGGCCGGCGCGTTCTACGCCTTCCCCGACGCGACCGCGATCGACCCTGACAGCCGACGCGCCGCCGACATCCTGCTCGAACGCGCTCTGGTCGCCACCGTCCCCGGCTCGGTCTTCGGCCCCGACGGCGAGGGCCACCTGCGCTTCTCCTTCTCGCTTCCCCTTGAGACCATCGAGGCCGGGCTCGACTCGATGCGCCGCAAGCTCTGACGGGCGGAGGCCGATGCCGCGTGCCACGCCCGAAGAGTGACTCACACGAAGAACCCTCACGCCGCCGCCGCGCCGCGCGGCGTTCAACCGGACAAAGCGAGTTCGACCTTATCGCGCACTTCCGCGAGCGTGCCGCGACGCCCGACGCGCGGGGCGCGCACGGCTTGGTGCGCGGCATCGGCGACGACGCGGCCGTCTTCCGCCCGAGGCCGGGGACGGCGCTTCTCGTCACCTCCGACCTTCTCGTCGAAGACGTTGATTTTCGCCTCTCGGACTTCGGCCCGTCGGACATCGGGCACAAGGCCGCCGCCGCGTCTCTCTCGGACGTGGCCGCGATGGGCGGACGGCCGCGCTGGCTTCTGCTCTCGATCGGCGTGACGCGCGAGCTTTGGGCGCGTGAGAATTTCGTCGCGGAACTCTTCGACGGCGCGTCGTCGCTCGCGCAGGGCTTCGGCGCGCACGTCGTCGGCGGCGACATCTCGCGGACGCCGGAGCGCGTCGTCGTGGACGCGACCGTCATCGGCGAGGCCGGGCGCGCCGTCTACCGTTCGGGCGCGCGTCCGGGCGACCAGATTTTCGTCACCGGCACGCTCGGCGGCGCGGCCGGCGCGCTCCGCGTTTTCGAGCACGCCGCGTCGCTTAAAAAATCTTCGCGGCGCGCGGCCGAAAGGTTCGCCGGCGACCATCGAGAGCTGGCGTCGTGTCAGACTCGGCCCGCGCCGCGCGTCGAGTGGGGCGAGTTGCTCGGACGGCTCAGACTCGCGGCGGCGATGATCGACACGAGCGACGGGCTCTCGTCAGACCTCGCGCACCTGTGCCGTGAGAGCGGCGTCGGGGCGTTGGTGGAAGCCGCGCTCGTGCCCGTCAACCCGCTTCTGAAAAACGTCGGCGCGGCGCGCGACGACGACTTCGCGCGCTCGCTCCGGCGCGACGCCCCTTCGCTCGCGCTCCACGGCGGCGAGGACTTCGAGCTTCTCTTCACCGTCCGCCCGCGCGACGTGTCGCGTCTGCCCGAAAGCTTGAGCGGCGTCGCGGTCACGCGCGTCGGCGAAATCCGCGAGGCGCGCGAGGGCGTGCGTCTCCTGCGCGGGCGGCGGGCGACCCGTTTGCGCCCGCGCGGCTTCGAGCACTTCCGCCGCGACGGCTGAGAGTCGCGACTTTATTGACTCGCCGCGCGTCCTTCTCCTAGACTCTCCTCACACGGCGCGTCCCCCGCTCGAAATCTTTGACTTCGGAACATTCCCGGCCCCGTGGTCGTCAAACTTTTTCGGCCCGGGCCAAAAAATTTCCCTTCGGTCTTTCGCAAGGAGTTTAAAGACCATGCCGCAGCTTTTGATTCGCATCCTCGTCGCCGCCGCGACCTTCCTCTTCGGCCTCGCCGCGAGCGCCCTGTGGGGTATGCTCACGCCGTCTTCGCCCGCACGGACGACCGAGCACACCGAGGTGCGCGTCGTCATCGTCAGGCCCGGAGAGGCAACCGCGCATGGCAACTACGGATGGGGCGAGCCCGGCAACAAGCCCCCCGCCCCCGACGCCCGACTCGTCTCGGGCGGCATCCTCAACGGCAAGGCCGTCTCGAAGCCCGCGCCGGCCTACCCGACCATCGCCAAGCAGGCGCGCGCGCAAGGGACGGTCGTCGTCAGCGTCGTCGTCGGCGAGCACGGCGAGGTCGTCTCGGCCGAGCCCGTGAAAGGCCACCCGCTTCTGCGACAGGCCGCCGCCGAGGCCGTCCGCCGGTGGAAGTTCCCGCCGACGATGCTCTCCGGCAGGCCCGTCAAAGTCGCCGGCAGCGTGACGGTCAACTTCGCGCTCGAATAAAGGCGCGCGCCGCCCGACGCACTCATGCTCAGGTTCCACAACACTCTGACCGGGCTGACGGAAGAGTTCCGCCCCGCGCGCGAGGGCGAGGTCGGCATCTACTTCTGCGGCCCGACCGTCTGGGACTACGCCCACATCGGCAACTTCCGCTCGCTCGGCATCTTCGCCGACACCCTGCGCCGCTACCTCCGCTTCAAGGGCTACCGGGTCAACTTCGTGATGAACATCACGGACGTCGAAGACCGCATCATCGCGCTCTCGCAGGAGCGCGGCGTCACCATCGACGAGCACACGGCCCGCTACATCCAAGCCTTCTGGGAGGACTACGACGCGTTGGGCTGCCTCCGCCCCGAGGTCACGCCGCGCGCCACCGAGCACATCGCCGAGATGGTCGGCATCATCCAGCGGCTCGTCGAAAAGGGGCACGCCTACGAGTCCGGCGGGTCTTACTACTACCGCATCACCTCGTTCCCCGGCTACGGCAAGCTCTCGAAGATAAACTTCGAGGGCAACAAGGTCGGCGCGAGCGAGCGCGTCGACACGGACAAGTACGACAAGGAGGACGCGCGCGACTTCGCGCTCTGGAAGGCGGCCGAGTCGGAGGGCGAGCCCGCGTGGGACACGCCGCTCGGGCGCGGCCGACCGGGCTGGCACATCGAGTGCTCGGCCCTGTCGATGAAGTATCTGGGCGAGTCGTTCGACATCCACGCGGGCGGCGTCGATTTGGTCTTCCCGCACCACGAGAACGAGATCGCGCAGTCGGAGGGCGCGACCGGCGTCGAGCCCTTCGCGCGCTACTGGCTGCACGCCGAGCACCTGAAGGTCGAGGGCGAGACGATGTCGAAGTCGAAGGGCAACTACTACACCTTCCGCGACCTCGTCCGCCTCGGCCACGACCCCGTCGCCATCCGTTATCTACTTCTGAGCGTCCCCTACCGCAAGCAGCTCAACTTCACTCTGGACGCCCTGCGCGGCGCGGCCAAGACGGTCGGCTCCCTGCGCGACTTCCGCTCACGCCTCGCCGAGTCGCGCGCCGAGCCGGGCACGAACCCCGAGATGCGCGCCGCCGCCGCGCGCGCGCTCGAAGGGTTCGAGGCCGGACTCGACGACGACCTGAACACCTCGGTCGCGCTCGCGGCCGTCCATAACCTCTCGCGCGAGGTGAACCGCGCCATCGACTGCCACGAGCTGCGCGCCGACGACCAGCGCGACCTGCTCGCCCTCGTCGGGCGCTTCGACTCGGTGCTCAACGTCTTCGGCGCGGGCGCGCGCGAGATTCTCGACGAAGAGGTGCAGGCGCTCATCAACGAGCGCCAAGAGGCCCGCCGCCGCCGCGACTTCTCGCGCGCCGACGAGATACGTGACCGCCTCCTTGAGCGCGGCATCGTCCTCGAAGACACGCGCGACGGCGTCCGCTGGAAGCGCCGCTCGTCGTGATGTTAGAATCCGTAAACGGGTAGAACTCCGATGCACAACGCCTCCCTCCTCCACTTCCGCCCGCTCGACTCGCGCGCCGACCTCTTCGCCGACTAGCCCGGCTTTCCTTTCCCCATCAGCGCCGCTCTCATCGACAACCGCAAGACCGTCCCTCGCTTTTGTGAAAGGATAAAAGCCATGTCTACAGCCACCGCCGCCAAGCGCCCCGAGATAAAGACCGAGCTGCCCGGCCCGAAGGGGCAAAAAATCGTCGCGGCCGACGCGCAGTTCGTCACCCCCTCCTACCCGCGACCGTCCTTCAAACTCGTCGCCGACAAAGCCTCCGGCGTCTGGGTCACGGACGTTGACGGCAACCTCTTCCTCGACTGCAACGCGGGCGTCGCCGTCTGCTCGACCGGCCACTGTCACCCCGAGGTCGTCAAGGCCATCCAAGACCAAGCCGCGCAGCTCATACATATGTGCGGGACTGATTACTACTACCGACATATGCCCGAGCTCGCGCAGGTGCTCGACCGCATCGTCCCCGTCCCCTCCCCGACGCGCACGCACTTCGCCAACAGCGGCACGGAGGCCGTCGAGACGGCCCTCAAGCTCGCCATGCACGCGACGGGCCGCGAGAAGTTCATCGGCTTCTTCAACAGCTTCCACGGCCGCACGCTCGGGTCGCTGTCGCTCACCTCGTCGAAGGCCGCGCAGCGCAAAGGCTTCAAGCGGCAGGCGCTCGACGTGGTTCACGTCCCCTACCCGAACACCTACCGCGACGCCTTCACAGGCGAGCGCACCGACGACGAGTCCGCGAGCCGCAGCTCGCTCGAATGGATCGAGAATCGTCTCTTCAAGACGACGACGCCGCCCGAGGAGGTCGCCGGCATCGTCGTCGAGGCCGTGCAGGGCGAGGGCGGCTACGTCCCCGCGCCGAAGGGTTTCCTGCAAGGCCTGCGCCGCATCTGCGACGAGCACGGCATTCTCCTCATCGTCGACGAAGTGCAGTCGGGCTTCGGGCGCACGGGCAAGATGTTCGCGTGCGAGCACTACGGCGTGAAGCCCGACATCGTGACGCTGGCGAAGGGCATCGCGTCGGGGCTGCCGATGGGCGCGTGCGTGGCGCGCGCCGACTTGATGGACTGGAAGCCCGGCGCGCACGCCTCGACCTTCGGCGGCAACCCCGTCGCCATCGCGGCCGCGCTCAAGACGATTGAGATACTTGAGCGCGAGCTGGTGCGGAACTCGGACGAGGTCGGCGCGTACCTGCAAAAGAGTCTGCGCGAACTGATGCCGCACCACGGGTGCATGGGCGACGTGCGGGGGCTCGGGATGATGATCGGCGTCGAGTTCGTCCAAAGCACAGACGGGCGGACGCCCGCGCCCGAGTTGCGCGACCGCGTCGAGACCGAGTGCTTCAACCGCGGCCTCATCATTCTGGGTTGCGGCGCGAACAGCATACGCTTCTCGCCGCCGCTCGTCCTCACGCGCGAGAACGCCGACGTGGCCGTCGAGATTTTCGACGAGTCGATCAAGGCCGCCTGCGCGTGAGGGAGGCAAACGTAAAAAGGTAAAAGGCGGAAGTTAAGAATAGAAAGGCGGGACGCTGGTGAGAACGGTTCTCATCAACGTCCCGCCTTTCTACTTTCGCCTTTCGCCTTACTTCAGCTTGCCGTCGAGCCAGTGAACGATGTTGAGGAGGAGCTGCGGGTTCTGCGCGGCGTCGGGCGCGTTCATGCCGACCTTGAGCTTGTTCGGCCCGGCGAGCTGCGCCGTGAACATCGCCGCCTCGCCGAAGACTACGACGCGCCCCTTGCCGTGACGCAGCGCCGCCCCTTGCAGCCAGCCCTTCACGTCGACCTTCGGCGTCTCCGGCGTGAACTGCCAAGCCGTCTGCGGTTCGAGCGAGACGACCTTGTCGCCGAAGGTCAGAATCGGCGTCGCGCCCGCGGCGCGGAAGGCCGACCCCGTGAAGGTCGCGACCTGCTCGATGCGCTCGGCCTTCGTGCGCCCGCGCGTGATGGCGTGGTCGCCGATGAGGCCGTCGGCGCGTCTGAAGACGATGGTGCTCGGGCCGTCGGGGATGAGCGCGAAGCCGTTGCTGAACCGGACGCCGAAGGCGCGCGCGAGCTTGTCGTTCGCGCCCGGCATCGGCATGTGGTCGACGATGAGAAAGAGCGCGCCCCCGCGCTTTACCCACTCCGCGACGGCCGCGACCTCCTCGTCCGTAAACGCAGAGTCGATGGGCTGCGTCCAGTTCGTCTGGTTGCGCTCGCCGACGGCGTTCGAGATGACGAGGACGCGGCAGGCCTTCAGAGCGTCGCGCGTGAAGCGCGCCGCCGAGGGGCGGACGACGTAGCCGTCGCCGCGCAAGAGCATGGCGAAGGGCGCGTAGCGTCCGCCGGCCGTGTGGAAGTTGAAGTGCGCCTCGTCGACGCAGACGACCGGCCCGCGCCCCTCCTTGTACTCGGGCCTGCCGACCGCGGGCTTGAAGTCGGGGTCGGCTATCTGCTGCGCGCGGGCCGGCGCGAGCGGCGCGCGCGCGATGAGGGCCGCGCTGATGAGAGCCGCGCTGATGAGAGCCGCGCCGATGTTCGTCTTCTTGGGCAAGGCCGTTTCCTTTCGTTCGTCGTCTGAAAACTTGTTCCCGTCAATAGACTTTCACGCGCGAGATGCGGCGCGCGACTTCTTCGACGCGCGCTCGCAACTCCCGTTCGTCAACCGTCGTCACGCGCTCGCCGTCGAAGACTTCGCGGCCGGCGACGACGGTGAGACGAACGTCGCGGCCCGAGGAGGAGAAGACGAGCGCGCTTGAGGGGTCGTGCACGGGCGTCTGGTGCGCGCCTTCGAGCGAGACGGCGACGAGGTCGGCCTGCTTCCCCTCTTCGAGCGAGCCCGTCACGTCGCCGAGGCCGAGCGCGCGCGCGCCGCCGAGCGTCGCGGCGTGCAACACTTGGTCGGCCGAGACGGGCGGGCCTTCGTCGTCGGCCCAACCCGTGCGCGCGACGAGCGCGGCGTAGCGCGCCTCCCCGAGCACGTCGCAGACGTTGTTGCTCGCGACCGAGTCGCTGCCGAGTCCCACGTCGAGCCCGGCGCGCAACATCGCGGCGAAGGGCGCGCGGCCGTGGCCGAGCTTGGCGTTCGAGCGCGGGCAGTGTGCGACCGCGGCACCCGCCTCCTTCAGAATCGCGATCTCGTCCTCGTCAACTCTTATGCAGTGGGCGAGCAGAGGGCGCGCGCGGAGGAAGCCCAAGCCTGCGAGGTAGCGGACGGTAGTCTCGCCGGGCGCGTCCCACTCGATGCCGCGCGCGCGCAGACCGTCGGCGAAAGGGCCGAACCCTTCGCGCAGGAAAATCTCCTCGGCGCGCGACTCGGCGGCGTGCATCATGACGGGGAGGTTCTGGTCGATGGCGAAGTCGGTGACGAGGCGGATGAGGGGCGCGCTGACGGTGTAGGGCGCGTGCGGCGAGACGCCGACCCTGACGCGCTCGGTCTCGGCGGGGCGCAGGGCCTCGACGCGCGCGTGGAGCTTCCAGAACTGCTCGCGCGCGGCGCGCGCGTCCGGCCCGAAGACCTCTTGGTAGACGACGCCGCGCAGGCCCGCACGCGCGAGCGCGCGCAAGGGCGCGGCCGCGTTGTCGGAGGCGTCGCCGACGCAGGTGACGCCGGCGCGCGCCGCCTCGACCGCGCCCCACGCGGACGAGTCCTCGCGATCCTGCTCGGTCATGTGCTCGTTGCGCGCGACGGTGAGCTTGCGGAGCCACGCGAAGAAGTTCTCCTCCACGTCTTCGAGGAAGCCGCGCATCACGGTCAGCTCAAGGTGCGTGTGCGCGTTGACGAGGCCGGGCACGAGCGCCGCCCCGCCCAACTCGCGCACGCGCGCCTCGGGGAACTTCGACGCCACCTCTTCCCGCGCGCCGACGCCGACGATGCGCTCGCCGCGCACCGCGACCGCGCCGTCCTCTATCACGTCGGACGAGACGGGCAGGACGTGGCGCGCGCAGTAGAGGGTCGTCGTCATCTGTTCGTCCCGGATTCCAAATCTCAAATCTTAGACAGGCTCTCGCCTTGCGAATCAGCGCCCATTGTTCCCCGGCTGTCCAGTCGGGTCAACACGAACCAGAGCACCCCCGAGCACGCGACGATGAGTCCTCCGGCGAGCGCGACGGGGCGGATGCCGACGCGGTCGGAGCCCGCGCCCGAGGCGAGCATCGAGCCGACCATCATCAGAGTCGTCAAGGTCTCGGACGAGGCGAAGACGCGGCCGGCGTACGCGTCCTCGGTCGTGCGCATCACTAAGGTCTGCTGCGCCGTCCACCAGATGGCGAAGTTGATTTCGCGCGCGGCGAGCATCGCGGCCGCGCCCCAGAGGTTCGGCATCAGGCTGAAGACGGCGAGGCCCAAGCCGTCCAAGACCATCGACCGGCCGATGCGCGGGCCGAGGTTCTCGCCGCGGTTGAAGCGACGCGCGAACGCCGCGCCGACGATGCCGCCCGCCCCCATCGCGACGAACAAAACCGAGATGCCGAAGTCCGTCGGCCGCTCGACGTACCCTTGCGCGACCCAACGCGAGCCTTCGAGCGCCTCGACGCCGAGACGCGCGCCGAAGATGCTGTAGAGGGCGCGCGCCGCGCCGTTGCCCAAGCCCCACCCGGCGGAGACGATGAAGACGGCCGACAGCACGCGGCTCCGGCGCACGTAACGGAGCCCCTCGCGGAACTCCCAAGCCGCGCGCCCGAGCACCGCGCCGAACTGCGTGAACAGAGTCTTGGTTTCGCCATCGCCGTCAGACGCTTTGACACTCCCCGCGCGCGTTTGTTCCTCCCTTTTGCTCAGAGGCCCGCGCACGCGCCGAATCATCTCGGCCGAGGCGAGGAACGTCAGCGCGTTCGCGACGAAGATGAACTCGCGCGAGACGAGCGCGGCGACGATGCCCCCGAGCGCGGAGCCGACGGCGACCGTCGCGGCGAACGTCGAGGACGTGAGCGCGTTCGCCGTCAGCAGCTCGTCGGCGCCGCGCGTGATGTTCGGGATCGACGCGCGGCGCGCGGCCGAGAAGAAGGACGCGACGGCGAAGAGCGCCGCGCCGACGGCGTAGATGACGGCGAGCGATTGCAGCCGGTCGGCCGCCAGAAACCCGAGCGCCAGCGCGGCCCTCAACACGTCCGCGACGATCATGATGCGCCGGCGGTCGAGCCGGTCGGCGACGACGCCCGCGACGGGGCCGAAGAGAAAGAGCGGGAGGTGGCGCGCGATGGCGTAGACGGCGATGGCGAGGCCGACGCGGCGCTCGCCGGCGAGCTGGATGGCGAGCGCGAGGACGGCGATGTTGTTGAGCCAGTCGCCGATTTCGGAGATGACCTGACCCGTCCAGAGGCGTCGGAAGTCGGGGTTGGCTGAGAGTAGCTGGCGGTAGGTCAACGCCGTCCGCGCTCCTTGATGGCGCGGTAGCGCGCGAGCACGTTCGAGACGTAGGCGCGCGTCGAGGCGATGTCGATGCGGGCGACGAACTCCTCGACGGTGAGCGGCTGCTGCCAGACTTCGGTGCGGTTCCACGCGAGCGCGCGCGAGGGGCCGGCGTTATAGGCGGCGACGACGCGCGCCTCCGCGCCGGGCGTGTCGCGGTAGTCCTTCGAGATTTTTTCGAGGTACCAGCAGCCGATCTGTATGTTGCGCTCGGGGTCGCGCAGGACGCCCGCCGGGTCGGCGCGCATCCGCTCGTCGAACTCGCGCATCCCCGTCGCCGCCGCCCACTCGCGCCCGACCGTCGGCGTCACCTGCATCAACCCGACCTCGTCGTCGTCGCCCGTCTTCCACGGGCTGAAGTACGTCTCCTCGTACATGATGCTCCAGACGAGGTCGGGGTCGACGCGGTAGACGGCGGCGTGCCGCTCGATGAGCGCGTCGTAGCGGTGTATCCAGAATTGGTTGAAGCGGTAGAGGCCGAAGGCGGCGACGGGGGCGAGGATGAGAACGGCGAGGACTAGACGCTTGAGTGCACGCATCTCGCGCCCTAATTCCTCCGCCGCAGGAGCGACCAGTGTTGGGCTGTGGAGTGTGAGGCGTCCGCGCCCTCGTAGCGCGATTGGAGGGCGCGGCGGTCGAGGACGTGGCCTTGCAGCCAGACCTCGGCGGCGAAGGTCGCGCCGACCGCGAGCGGCGCGCCTCGCAGCGCCCGCTGGTTGACGAGCACTTCGAGCTTCAACTGTTCGAGGTCGACGTAGACCCAATAAAGCTCGCCGCCCGACAGCGGGTTGCGCAAGGGCTTGAACGAGATGATGCGGCCCGCGAGGCTCCAGTCGTTCTCGTGCGCGGCGCGCGACGGCGCGGCCTGCTCCAGAGGCTGCCAGCGCACGCGCTCGCCCTCGCGCGCCTCCGACACTCTCGCGCGGTAGGCGAGCCCGCACAGGCCGACGTGGAGCTCCTGCGCGCGGAAGCCTTCGGGGCCGACCTCCGTCAGGTTCTGCAGCTCGAAGAGGACTTCGGTGTCCGTGCCGTCGCAGTAGCCGTGGACGATGGCCTCGCCGTCCTCGTCGTACTCGGTCAGGGCCCACGGCGAGACGCGCTGCGAGTAGCGCGCGCGGAAGCCGGGCCGGCAGTCGGCGTAGAAAATCTCGCCCGTCCCCGACTCGTAGAGCACCGTCCAGACCTCAAGCCCCTCGCCCAACTTCCAGCAGCGGCCGTGGAGCACCGCGCCGCGGCGTAGTATCTGCGTCGCCTCGCCCTGATCGCCGGCGCGCTCGGCGAGGTGGTTGAAGTCCTTCTCGCTCGGCACTTCGATCCCGATGGCTTCAAACGTCTCTTCCATAACAGCGTTCAGCGTCCAGCACCCGGCGGTCAGACTCACTCACCTCGCGGCCCGCTTCTTCTGCCGCGCCTGCTTCGGCGCGTCGCGCAACGCCTCTTCGACGCGCGGCGCGCGCGTGCGGAAGCCGCGGAGGTTGCGCGCGGGGCCGTGGCGCGGGCGCGCGCCGGTGCGCGCCATCTCGGCGAAGAGCTCGACGTCGTAGTCGGCCTCGCGCGACATCTCCTCGCGGATGGCGTGGAGCATTTCGAGGAATCTCGGTTTGCGGTACATCGTGCGTTCAATCGTAAAGCGTAAATCGCGAATAGTAAATAGCGTCCGGCGTTCAGCCGTAGGCTTTCGGCTTCGACGCGGAAGAGGTCGGGAGAGTTTTGTCAAGGCGGGGTTGATGACGCGACGGCGGGCGCCGTGAGTTGAGCGCCGAAAGACGGTTGACGACGGCCTCGCTACCTCTCCGTCAACTCGGAGACGAGGAACTCCGGCGTGACGATCTGCGGGACGAAGAAGCCGGCCGCCGTGTTGAAGAGTCGTATGCGCGCCTGACGGCGGACGTTCGCCAAGTGCCCGAAGTTCCACGTCACGAGGTAATCGAGCTTGTGCACGGAGGCGACGGCGACGTGGAGCGCGTCGGCGATGTACTTGCGGTGGAAGATGGCGCGCGAGATGTAGCCCTCGGCGAGGATGGTCGCCTCGTCGGAGACCTCGACCTGTTCGAGCGGCGCGGCGAGTTTCAGGTAGCCCGTGCGGTGCGGCTCGGGCACGCGCTCAAGCTCGCGCAGGACGAGCGGCGAGACGACGGCGCGGTACTCCTCCATCTCGTGCTCCCACCAGCGGATGGTCAGGTCGCGGCGGAACGGCTCGCCGTTGTCGAGGTAGGCGCCGATGACCGAGGTCTCAAGGTAGATGCTCTGCTTCACGCGCCGCGCCCCCTACGGTTGGCTCGTCACGACGCCGACCGGCTTCTCGTCCGGCGTCGCCGCCGCGAGCGGTTCGAGGCGGACGACGGCGCGCTCGAAGTCGAACGTGACGCGGAAGTGGCGGAGGACGTTTCCGCCGACGATGCCGGTCTGCTCGAACCCGGAGGTCTCGTTAATCGCGTCCATGTCGATGACGGCCGCGGCGACGTTCTTCTGCGGCAGGGGGCCGATGTGGACGCGCGGGATGTTGAGCATCTGCACGTCCTCGGCCACTCCGGCCGCGCCGTAGACCTTGATGCGCGTGATCTTCGCGTAGCGGTCGAGCGCTTCGAGCCGCGTGGCGAGCGCCTCGGAGATGACCGAGATGCTCGCGCCCGTGTCGATGATGAAGTTCGACGGCTTCTCCAACTCGTCGAACTTCACCTCGCCGCTCCAGAAGCCGCTCGACGTGACGCGGATGGGAACCTCGACGCCGGGCGGCGGCTGTTTCGCGTCGTAGTCGGGCACGTCGGCGCCGCGCAGCATCGTCATCTCGCGGCGCCCGTAGTCGACGCTCGTCAGGTACTTCGAGATGACCGTCAGCCCGACGTAGCCGTCCACCGGCTCCTGCTCGTTGAAGAACTTGCGGATGTAGACGGGGACGTTGTCGACGCGCACGTCGCCGACGTGGAGCGACTGCATGAAGCCGTAGACGATCTCGAAGCGCCCGCCGATGGCGCGCGCCATGCCGCCGCGCGCGACGGCCCGGAGGCCCATCTTCTCGGCCGCCGCAGTCGAGATGACGCACATCCCCGCGCCCGAGTCGAGGACGAAGCGCAAGGTCTCGCGCGAGTTGTTGATGCGAACCTTGAGGACGGGGCGGTTGTTGATGAGCTCGAACGGGATGACGTTGCGCGTCGGGCCGTCGGGCCGGAGCAGGCCGCCCTGCGTGCCGAGGTAGCGTAGGAAGTCGATGAGGCCGCGGATGCGCTCGCGGCGGTCGGTGTCGGTGCGCGGCGCGATGCGCAGGAAGCGCTCGTAGGCGTCGGCCGCCTCCTTGTAGCGCTCGCTGCGGGCGGCGACCTGCCCGAGGCTGAAGAGGTAGTCGGGCTCGTAGGGGTCGATGAAGGCGGCGCGGCGCAGTCCTTCGAGCGCTTCGAGCAGACGGTTCTCGTGGTAGGCGACCATCGCGAGGCCGGCGACGGCCACCGCGTCGTCGCCCTTGATGCTCAGGGACGTGCGGAACTCCTCGACCGAGAGCCGGAAGTCGCCGGAGTTGAGGAGCGCCATCCCGAGAAGCGCGTGCCCGCGCGGCGAGAGCGGGTCTTGCGCGACGACGCGCGCGGCTTGGTCGAAGGCGTCCTGATTCTTGCGCTGCTTGAGGAGCGCGCGGCTCAGGCCGAGCCGCGCCTCGTCCGATTGCTTGTCCTTCGAGAGCGCCTCGCGGAAGACCTTCTCGGCCTCCTCGAAGTTGCCCTCGCGCAGCTCGCGCTCGGCGCGCTGGAGGAGCTTGTCGCGACCCTCGGCGAGCGACGCCGGCGGCGAAGCGAGCGCGGCGAAGGCGAGGAGGGAGGCGAGGGCGGCCGAAGCCGCGCGCGCGTGTCTTTTCATGGTGGGGGGCCTCGCAGTCATTTCAAAATCTCGCCCGTCTTCATGGACCAGAGCACGAGGTCGAGCTCGTCGAAGTCGATGCGCACGTCGCGCGCGAAGCGCCGGAGTCGTTCCTCGGCGTCGAGGTAGCGCGCGCGCGTCGCGGGCGGCGCGGGCGAGTCGAAGACGCCGATCTCGGCCATCGAGCGGGCGATGTGCTTGTCGAGGATGGCGTAGCCGCGGAAGCCGACGTTGCGGAGGAAGTGGCTCGCCTCCTTGTAGCCGAGCCCCTTGACGCCGCGCTCGCGCGCCAGCCAGTCGCGCCGCTCGGAGGGGTCTGCGAAGGCTTCGAGCCGCTCGCGCAGGCGCATCCCGCAGCTCCGTGTCAAATACTCGCGCGTCACGACGATGTAGCCGGAGCGCGCGCGCGGGTAGCGGTGGACGCCCGTCAGGGCTTCGGCCAGCTCCGCGTGCTCGCCCGCGCCGAGCAGACTGCGCACGGCCTCGACCGAGCGCATGCCCATGCGGGCCGACGCGCCCGCCGTGAAGATGCAGTAGACCAGCTCCTCCCACAGACGCGCGTCCGAAGCCTCCCGCCGCAGCGCGTCGAACTCGGAGAGCCGCTCGCGGATGGCGCGGCGGCGCGCGCGGTGCGCGGCACGTATCTTTTCGACGGTGGCGGGCTGTGTGTCTCGCGGCACTTGGGACGGGGCGAAGAGACGGCGAACGTCGAAGATTTTATTGGCGCGTTCGCGGCCTTGTCAACGAACTCCCGTCGAGCCCTCGCGCGCGGCGCGCGGCCGCCCGAAGGCTCTGCCCGCGCCGGAATAAAGTTTGCTTTAGCCGTTTACGTCGGTCGAAACCTGAATGCATCCCGTACGATGCGGGCCGGCATCTAAAGGGTCGCCCCGGAGCGGGGCTCTCCCTTGTAAAATTTTCGGAAGCCTGCCGCGCGAGTTTCGTGTGATACTATGCGCCGTCTTCCGAACCTTTCGAGGGAAATGAGGTCGAGCAAGTAGGGAGGGACATGACAACTCGCAGGCTTCAGGCTCTCGTCTTTCTCCTCGCGCTACTCGTCGGCGCGCCCGCCGAGACGCGCGCGCAAGCGACGCGCCCGCGCACCGCGACGCCGCCGCCGTCGCAAACCCAGACGCCCGCCCGCCCGACGACGACTCTGCCCGCGCAGACTCCGACCGTCGTCCCGACGTTCACGCCGACGCCGACGCCGCTGCCGTTCGAGGGCGTCGCCGCGCGGGTCAACCCCTACCACGCGCCCTACCCGCACGGCATCCTCGTCCAGCGTCGCAGCGGCGAGACCGTCATCGAGCAGGGCGCCGACCAGCTTTTCAACCCGGCGTCGGCCGTCAAGCTCGCGACCTCGCTCGTCGCGCTGCGCACGCTCGGCCCTAATTACCGCTTCCCCGTCGGCGTCTGGATGACCGGCACGTTCGACCGCGCGAGCGGCACGATCACGGGCGACCTCGTCATCTCGGGCCGCGACCCTTCGTTCCACTACGAGCACGCCGTCTCGGTCGCGCGCGAGCTGAACCTGATGGGCGTCCGCACCGTGACGGGCGACCTCATCGTCGCCCCGCGCTTCACGATGAACTTCAACGGCTCGTCGCTGCGCTCGGGCGAGCGTCTCTACGACACGCTCGACTCGACGCGCCGTCCGGCCGCCGCCGCGCGCGCGTGGCTCGAAGCGCGCACGGCGCTCAAGGACACCGCGAGCCTCCAGACGACGCCGAGCGTGGCCGTCATGGGCGCGGTCTACGTCGACTCCGTCCCGCCCGGCGCGACGCACCTCCTGACGCACAACTCCTCGACGCTCGTCGACATCCTCAAAGTCCTGCTCTGCTACTCGAACAACTTCATGGCCGAGAGGTTGGGCGACACGCTCGGCGGCGCGTCCGGCGTCGAGCAGTACCTTGAGCGCGAGCTGCAAATCCAGCCCGCCGCGATGCGGCTCGCCTCGACGAGCGGCCTCGGGGTCAACCGCCTCTCGCCGCGCGAGATGATGAAGATTTACCTCGCGCTCGTCGACGAACTGCGCGAGCACAACCTGAAGGCTTCCGACATCATGCCGGTCGCCGGCATCGACCCCGGCACTCTGGAGCGTCGCTACGCCGCCCACCCGGCGCGCGGCAGCATCATCGCCAAGACGGGCACGCTCATCCGCACGGACGGCGGGGCGTCGGCCCTCGTCGGGCAGTTCCGCGCGCAGAACGGCGAGACGTTCTACTTCGTCATCTTCAACCAGCGCGGCAGCGTCGCGCGCTTCCGCAGCGCGCAGGACAGCCTGCTCTACAACCTACAGCTCGCGCGCGGCGGCCCCGCGCTCTTCCCCTACGCCCCGCACGCGCTCGCCATGCGGCTCGTCTCGACCGAGTACAACCGCACGGCCGCGGCCGACGAGTACGAGCCGACGGCGAACTGACACCCGCCGAAGAGTTTCGCGCAAAAAGTTTCGCGCCCCGGAAGCCTTGCGGCCGCCGGGGCGCTTTTTCGTCCCGCGCGCGCGGCGTGCGGCACCGCGCGGGGGACGAATCTCGTCTGTTCGTCGTGTAGGACGTTTGCCCGGAGGGTCGCGCGCGCGAGAGGTTCGCGCCGCACCGCTTGACCCGCGGGCCTTACTGCCTGAGTGACCGTCGGGGGCCGTGTCGCCCCCGCGGACTTGTCGAAGCAACTGAGCAACTCGCAAGCCGCGCCCTTCCGGCCCCCGCGCCCCGACCCGTAAAGCCACGCCTCCCTTCACTTGGCGCGTCCGCACGCCCCCTTCCGCGCTCCGCGCTCCGGGCGTCGGCGGCCCGCGTCTGTTTCTGTTGGTAACAGGGGGTGTGTAAGCGCGCGGAATAGAAGAGGACTTCCGAGCCTGTCACCGTCGGTAACGGCCGCGCCGCCCGCGCCACCGGCGCGAATCTCTTAAGTCGTCGCCTGTCAACATTAAGCCCGCTGGCATCGCGCTTGCACAAGTGGCGTGCGGAGGACGGCCCGCTTCGCCTTCGGGCCGCCGGCCGTAACGAGACCTAAAAGCCTTCGGGGGATTGATGATGAACGGACGCAAAGCAGAAGCTACTCGCGGGCGGCGCGAGGCCGGTTTCACCGTGGTGCAGATGACGGTCACGCTCGCCGTGCTCTCGGTCGTCATCGCCTTCGGCGTCATGGGCATCGCGCGGGCGCGCGCCAACATGCGCCTCGCCAAGTCGACGCGCGAGTTCACGAGCTACATCGAGCGGGCGCGCACCGACGCCATCCGCCGCCACGGCAACTCCTCCATCCAGATCATCAACGGCGGCACGGGCTACCGCGTCACGATGGACTTCGACGGCAACGGCACGACCGAGACGCGCGACGTCAACTTCGAGCCGGGCGTCACGCTCGCCACCGGCGACATGACGCCGACGCTCACCTTCGACTGGCGCGGCCGCACCGGCGCGGGCGACCTCACGATGAGTATGCTCGGCGAGCACCGCGCCAACCGCATCAACGTCACCGGCGCGGGCGAGGTCTCCATCGACCACGTCCCCGGCCAGTCGTTCGTCAACACGACCGACACGAGCGCGATGACCGACACCTCGACCGAGTTTCAAGACAAGACGGCCAACACGAACGCCAACACCAACACCAACTCGAACTACAATCACAACTACAACCAGAACCAGAACACCAACAACCCGAACACCAACCAGAACCAAAACCAGAACACCAACCAGAACCAGAACACCAACACCAACCAGAACCAAAACCAGAACACGAACACCAACCAAAACACCAACACCAACACGAATCGCAACACCAACACGAACACCAACCAGAACCAGAACCAAAACACGAACCAGAACCAGAACCAAAACACGAACCAGAACACCAACACCAACACTAACCAGAACACCAACACGGGCGGGGGCACGACCACGCGCGCTTGCAGCGCGGGCGAGAAGCCGTCGCAGGACAAGTGCGAGTGCCGCGCCCCGCTGCGGATGCAGGGCAGCAAGTGCGTCAAGTGACGGCCCCTTTGCCGGGAGGAGTTTCACCCGTGAGAACAGCTTCTCAGAACCGTCGCGGCGAGCGCGGCTTCACCCTGACCGAGACGGTCGTCGCCATGCTCGTCATGATGATCGCCGGCCTCGGCGCGGCCTCGCTCTTCGCCTACTCGGTCAACAACAACTCCGGCGCGCACGACCGCGACATGATCCTCGCCGTCGCCCAGCGCCGCCTCGAACAGGTGCGCGCCGCGCGCTTCGCGGTCTCCGGCACAGACGCCATCCTGAACGCCGGCACGACCGACACGACCGTCGACGCCGCCGGCGCGTCGCCCTGCGGCGCGAACCAGCGCTGCTACGCCGTCGAGACCAACGTCGTCGACAGCGACTTGGTCGGCGGCGAGCCGACCCTCAAGACGATCCGCGTCACGGTCTCGGCGCGCACGGCCGGGCCGCGTTGGGCCGCGGGCAACGAGGGCGCGGTCGTCTTCTTCACGCAGCGCTCGCGCGCCGCCTTCTGAGCGAAGGCGACGCGGCGTCGCCGACGGCAGAGTTTTCAACGGAGGACGAGAGATGACAGAGGCGAGAGGCGGCGAGTCGGGATTCTCGCTCATGGAGTTGATGGTTTCGATGGCGGTGACGCTCGTCTTGATGAGCACGGCCGCCGCGCTGCTCGCCGACTCCTTCGAGATTCGCGCGCGCGAGAACCGCAAGAGCGACTCGCTCTACGACGTGCAGCGCGCGCTCAACGTCCTGTCGCGCGAGATCGGCAACTCCGGCTACGGGCTGACCAACAACGGCGTCCACGTCGCCGACTCGGGCGGCGCGGCCGCCGCCGCCTCGACCCGCATCCGCGTCCGCGCCAACCTCAACGGCAGCGCCGACGGCACGGCGCAGGTGGGCGAGGACGTGACCTTCGTCTATCAGGCCGAGAACAGCGCGCTCGTCCGCTACGACCGCGCGAGCGACGAGGGCGACGTGCTCGCCGACGGGCTGCCGCCGCTCCCCGACGGCGCCTCGCCCGTCCTGTTCACCTACCTGCGGCGCGACGACGCCGGCAACCTCGTCGCCGCCACGCCCGCGACGGCCGAGGTCGTGCGCCTGACGGTCGTCGCCGTCCAAGAGCCCGTCAGCGACACGCCCGCGCAGCCCGTCCGACTCGTCTCGCACATCACGCTGCGCAACGCCGTCCTGCTCCGTTAGCGGGGGCGAAGGAGAACGAAGAGCCATGAAGAAGATGACGAACGGAAACGATTCGGCGCGACGCCGCGGCGAGCGCGGCGCGGCGATGCTGACGGCGATGCTGACCTCGATGCTGCTTCTGGTCGGCGGCGGCGCGCTCCTCGTCACGACGACGATGTCGGCGACGAGCGCCATCGACTCGACCGCCGAGACGCAGGCCTACTACGCCGCCGAGTCGGGCATTCAGGCGGCGCTCAACGTGCTGCGCGGCAACGTCCAGCCGAACCCCCTGCCGGCCGCGGCCGGCTCGCAGCTCAACAGCATCAGCTTCCGCCGCGCCCTCTACCTCCGCACGCCGAACGACGTGACCGTCCCGAGCTCGAACCTGCCGACCGACAACTCGACCCAAGCGCGCCTGTCGCGCTGGCTCCCCTACAGCGCCGACTTCCCCGACCGCGTCACCATCAGCCCCAACTACAACCTGCTCACGGGCACGGCCTACAACGTCAGCATCACCGACCCCGACCTGAGCGACCAGATACGCTTCACCACTTCGGGGCAGTTCAGCGCGCCTAATCTGGGTGCGGCCGCCACCGTCACCGTGCAGAACAACCCGGCGCGGCTCATCGTCGAGGTCGGCGGCGCGCGCCTCTCGATTCGCTACAACCCGCGCGCCGACACGCCGCTCACGGCCCACCCGCCCGCCGCCTCCGACCTCGGCACCATCACCATCGCCGAGGCCATCGGCAACGTCAACATCACAGACCTCTTCGGCACGAACCTCCCGCGCTTCCGCGTCGCCGTCTCACAGACCGAGCCGTGGACGAGCACGGCCTTCCTCGAAGGCCAACTCGACGGCGAGCTCGTCGCGGCGGCCAACGGCGCGATCACGCTCAACACCCTGAGAATCACCTTCAACTCGCCGTCCTCTCTGGCGACCAACGGCGCGGTCTACGCGCTGCCGGCCTCGCTCGTCAACCTCGCCTACCCGACGACGACGCTCACGAGCACCGTCACGGCCGACGACCCGCGGCGGCTCTTCGTCAACGCGACCGGCTTCGGCCCGCGCGGGGCGGTGAAGAACCTCAAGCTGCTCGTCACCAACAACGCGCTGAACGTGCGCCCCCCGGCCACCATCACCGTCGCCGGCTGCCCCATCACCGACTTCTCGGTCGGCGACAGTAACGCCACCGACTACTCCGGCCTTGATAACTCGGGCCTCGCCGCGCCGCGCCCCGTCTTCGGCGTCGATTGCCCGGCCAGCCAGACCGCCGTCGCCAACAGCATCGCCGGCTCGAACCCGGACGTGCACGGCACGCCGACGGGCATCATGGGCGCGGAAGTGCCGAAGCCCGAGTTTCTCGAATCGGCCGACGCCGCGCGCCAGTTCCTCCTGCGCGCCGAGCAGATAGCGCGCGGGCAGGGGCGCTTCTTCACCTCGAAGCCCGCCGACTTGGGGACGGACGCCGCGCCCAAGTTCACCTTCATCGACAACGCGGGCGGCGCGGCCGTCGACCTCGGCCCGCACCTTCAGGGCGTCGGGATGCTCATCGTGACGGGCAAGCTCTCGACCTCCGGCAACACGAGCTTCAAGGGCATCATCCTCGTGCTCGGCGAGGGGGTGGTCGAGCGGCAGGGCGGCGGCAACGGCGAGATGCTCGGCGCGATCATCGTCGCCAAGTTCCCGCGCCCCGGCCCCGGCGGCTTCGAGAGCGCGACCTTCAACTTCGGCGGCGGCGGCACGTCGAACACGCAGTTCGACCAGAACGAGGTCAACCGCGCGCTCGGCACCGTCGGCATGGGCATCCTCGGCCTCGCCGAGTACTGAAAGCTCTAAACTAAAACCTTGTCGCCTTGACACCCGCGCGAGCCGGTCGCTACCATCCGCGGCGAATGAAGAGAGGTCAGAGGTCAGAGGTCAGTGTTAAGACACGCCGTCTTAACTGACCGCTGGCCTCTCGCTTTTTATGGCTGACGTTCTGCTCGTCGAGGACAAGGAGAGCCTGCGGCGCGTGCTGCGGCTGACGCTCGAAGCGGCCGGCTACACGGTGGCCGAGGCGGCGGACGCGCGCGCCGCCGCCTCGGAAATCGCGCGCGCCCCCTTCCGCCTCGTCCTCACAGACCTGCGGATGCCGCACGGCTCGGGCCTCGACGTGCTCCGCGCCGCGCGCGCCGCAGACCCCGACGTGCCCGTCGTCCTGATGACCGCCTACGGCTCGATAGACGAGGCCGTGCAGGCGATGAAGGACGGCGCACACGACTTCCTCCAGAAGCCCGTCGACTCCAACCACCTCCTCCTCCTCGTCGGCCGCGCGCTCGAACAGGCGCGCCTGCGCACGGAGAACATCCTGCTGCGCGAGGAGTGGTCGCGCCGCTACGGCTTCCCGCGCATCGTCGGCGAGAGCGAGGCGATACGCCGCGCCGTCTCGGAGACGCAGCGCGTCGCCGCGACCGACACGACCGTTCTTCTCTTGGGCGAGTCGGGCACGGGCAAGGAGCTTTTTGCGCGCGCCGTCCACCACCTCTCGCCGCGCCGCGACAAGCCGCTCGTCGCCATCAACTGCGCCGCCATCCCCGAGACGCTCATCGAGTCGGAGCTGTTCGGCCACGAGAAGGGCTCGTTCACGGGCGCGACCGAGCGCCGGCCCGGCAAGTTCGAGCTGGCCTCGGGCGGGACTGTCTTCTTGGACGAGATAGGCGAGCTTCCGCTTCCGGCGCAGGGGAAACTGTTGCGCGCGATTGAGGAGAAGGTCGTCGACCGCATCGGCGGGCGCGCGCCCGTGCCCGTCGACGTGCGCATCGTCGCCGCGACCAACCGCGACCTCGAAGCCGAGGCCGAACGGGGCGCGTTCCGCCGCGACCTCTTTTTCCGCCTCAACGTCTTCCCCGTCCGCGTCCCGCCCCTGCGCGAGCGCGGCGACGACATCGTTCTGCTCGCGCGCCACTTCGCCGCGCAACTCGGCCGCGAGCTGCGCAAGCGCGAGGCCACCTTGAGCGACGACGCCGTCAAGGCCCTGCGCCGTCACGCTTGGCCGGGCAACGTCCGCGAGCTTGAGAACGCGATCGAGCGCGCCTGCATCTTGGCGGATTCGACGACGCTCGAACCTCAAGACCTCGGCTTGGGCGACAAGGCTTCGGCCGCGAAGGACGACGAGAGCGTCGCCGACTTGGACGTCTCGGGCACGCTCTCGGAAGCGACCGAGCGCGCGGTGCGTCTCGTCGAGCGGCGCAAAATCGCGGAGGCCCTGCGCGCGTCCGAAGGCAACAAGACGCGCGCGGCCGAAGCCCGCGGCGTCAGCTACAAAACGCTCCTGACCAAAATCAAAGAGTACGACCTCCAGACCGAACGATGAACCGAACGCCCGACACCGACTCGGACTCGCCCGAGCGCGAACAACCCTCGCCGTCGCCGACGGCCGAGACGACCGAGCAGACCATCGAGGGGGCCGAGGCGGCGAAGGAGCCGGGCGTCGAAGAGGGCGAGGCCAAGACGCCGTCGCCGCCCGCGCCGTCGCCTTCGACCGACGCGCGCGACGAACAGCGCGGCGTCGCGCGCTCGGCCGGCATCGTCTCCATCGCCGTCCTCGGCTCGCGCGTGCTCGGCCTCGTCCGCGACCAATTCTTCGCCGCCTTCTTCGGCGCGGGCTTCCTCTACGACACCTTCAAGATCGGCTTCCTCATCCCGAACACCCTGCGCGACCTCTTCGCCGAGGGCGCGCTCTCGGCCGCCTTCGTCAAGACCTTCACCGACTACACGGAGAAGGGGCGCGAGGAGGAGGCTTGGCGGCTGGCCGGGATGGTGATGAACGCGCTGGCCATCGTGCTGAGCGTCGTCACGATTCTCGGCGTCCTCTTCTCGCCGCAGATCGTCTCGGTCGTCGCGCGCGGCTTCCCGCCCGAGAAGGCGGCGCTCGCCGTGACGATGACGCGCGTCATGTTCCCCTTCATCCTCCTCGTCGCGCTCGCGGCGGTCGCGATGGGCGTCTTGAACACGAAGCGGCAGTTCGGCATCCCGGCGTCGGCCTCGACGATGTTCAACGTCGGCTCCATCGTCGGCGGGCTCGCGTTCGCCTACTGGCTGAGCGGCGGCACTTGGGAGACGCCGACCGACCCGCGCGCCGTGCCCGAGCCGGCCGCGCAGTGGGCGCTCATCGGCATGGCCGTCGGGACGCTCATCGGCGGCGGCCTTCAGTTCCTCATTCAAGTCCCTTCGCTCCTGCGCGTCGGCTTCCGCTTCCGGCCCGAAGTCAGCTTCACGCACCCGGGCGTCCGGCAGGTGATGCGCCTGATGGCCCCGGCCATCATCGGGACGGCGGCCACGCAGATCAACGTCCTCGTCAACACCTTCTACTCGTCGAGCATCGCGGGCGGCCCTTCGTGGCTCAACTACTCTTTCCGGCTGATGCAGTTCCCCATCGGAGTGTTCGGCGTCGCCATCGGGACGGCGACCCTGCCGACCATCTCGCGCTTCGCCGCGCGCGGCGACACGGCGAACTTCCGCTCGACGCTCTCGTCCTCTTTGGGCCTCGTCTTCCTGATGACTATCCCGTCGGCCTGCGGCCTAGTCGTCTTGGGCCGCCCCATCGTCGCGCTTCTTTTCGAGCACGGGGCGTTCGACGCGGCCGACACCGACATGGTCGCGGCCGCGCTCACCGGCTACTCCATCGGGCTCGCCGGCTACGCGGCCATTAAGGTTCTGTCGCCCGCCTTCTACGCGCTCGACGACGCGCGGACGCCGATGCTCATCAGCCTCTTCTCCATCGCGGTCAACGCCGTCGCGGGCTACTTTTTGAGAGAGTGGCTGTCGGGTTACGGCGTCTCGGAGGCGTACCCGCACGGCTACGGGCACGCGGGCCTCGCCCTTTCGACCTCCTGCGTCGCGCTCGTCAACTTCTTCGCCCTCGCCTTCTTCATGCGCCGCCGCATACGCCGCCTCGAAGGCCGCCGCATACTCTCCTCCTTCCTCCGCATCTCGCTCGCCTCGGCCGCGCTCTCGGTCGCGTCCTACCTGACCTACGTCTGGCTTCTGCGCCGGCTCGGCCCGCGCGGCCTTACGGCACAACTAATCGAAGCGCTCGTCCCCATCGCGGTCGGCGGCGCGGTCTTCGTCTTGGCGGCTAAGCTTTTGCGCGTGCAGGAGTTGGAGCAGGCGGTGGGGGCGGTGGCGGGCCGATTCCTGCGGCGTCGCCGGGCCTGAAATCGGCCCCGCCGTTTCTGGAATGTGCCGCTAGTTAGGAGTTTGTTCTACGCGTAGCAGTCCAAAACGCCATAAGTTCACAAGGAAGGTGCCCCAAGATGTTTAGAAGAATTGTCCTCTCCGCCGCCGCCGCCGTCTTCATGATGGCCCTCGGGTCTGTGGCCCGCGCCGACACCGTCCAGATCATCGGCAACAGCACCGGCGGCCTCGCGACGGCCACCGTCACTTGCGCCTTCGACTCCGCGACCAACACGTTCACCTTCACGGTGACCAACACCTCGCCGTTCGACGCCCGCATCACCGGCATCGGCTTCGACATCGGCCCCGGTAACATCAACGGCTTCTCGGGCGCGAACGTCGCCGGGTTCACCTTCAGCGACGGCGACCTCGGCAACGTCCCGCAGTTTAACGGCGCGACGCTCGACTTCGGCTGGACGACCGGCAACAGCGGCAACTTCAACGGCGGCTCGCCCAACAGCGGGCTCGACAACAACGCCGGCAACAACACCCTGATGTTCTCGGTCTCCGGCGATGCCTTCGAGAATATGAGCGAAGAGGAGATTTGCGCCGCCATCTTTATCCGCTTC
>DASQDT010000098.1:0-17288 GCA_035634035.1 Pyrinomonadaceae bacterium
ACAACGTCGAGACGCCCTACGACCGCGAGGCCGACCCCGTCGACGCGGCGTGGCCCGACTTCCTCTACCCGCTCGCGGACTTGGAAGAGGACGTGCCGCTGCCGCCCGCCGACATCGGCGCGCCGCCCGCGGCGGACGAAGCGGACGAGGGCGAAGGGTTGGACGAGGGCGAGCCCTCGGAGTTGTCCGAGATGCAGGCGCGCGTCGACAAGCTGGCCGCGCTCGTCGCGCGCGCGCTGCCCGCGCAGTCGAGCGAGCCCGCGCCGGCCGTCCCGCTCGCCGCCCGGCCCGTGCTCGACACGCGCGAGGGGACGTTCCTCATCCGCTTCGTCTACGAGCGACCGTTCTGCGGCCCGCTCGACCCGCCCGTTTTGAGCGAAGCGTCGAACGAGTTTCAGATGGCCGGCTTCTTCGACCCGGACGCGCCCGCCCGACCCATACGCATCGCGCTCCCTCTGGACGTGTCGCCCGCGGGCCTCCGGAAGTTCGACAAGAACACGGCCTTCATGATTTCCGACCAGTTGTGCGGCCAGATGAACCGCCTGAAGGGCATCACGTTCGCCGACCTCGTCCTATCAGTCTTGCCGTGGCCGTTTCACAAAGACCTGTCGGTCGGCGCGCCGGAAATCGGGCCGTGCAAGAACGACGCGGGGCTGTCGCTCGGGATGATCTGCACGCTCTCGATACCGATCATCACCATCTGCGCGCTCATACTTTTATTCATCATCGTGCTCCTGCTGGATTTCATCTTCCGCTGGATGCCGTTCTTCATCATGTGCTTCCCGCTGCCGGGGTTTAAGGCGAAGCGGAGTTAGAAGGGGGTTCTCCGAATGGACACAGGGCGACTCTACGGCCGAGGCATTTCGTTCCCGCCGCGCGTGGGCGCGGACGGGCGCGTCGCGTGGTCGGAGGGCGAGCAGAACGTGCGCGAGGCCATCCGCGTCATCCTCCTGACCGAGCAGCGCGAGCGCCTGATGCTCGCCGAGTTCGGCGGAAGCTTGGGGCTCTTTCTCTTCGAGCCGAACACGGTGACGACGCGCCACCTCATCAAAGACCGCATCCAGAAGGCGCTCGCGGCGTGGGAGCCGCGCATCGAGGTCGAGGCCGTCACGGTCGAGGAAGACCCCTCGGACACGCAGGCCGCCGTCGCCACCATCACCTACAAGCTCGTCGCCACGCAGGCGCGCGAGCGCGTCACGCTCGGCGTGGCGCTGGCCGGCTGAAAACTTTTTCGCAGCGCCGGAGTCCGGAGTAAGGTATGCCGCTGACCGTCCCCGCCATCGACACGCGCAAGTACCAAGACCTCTTGAACGAGGCGCTGGCGCGCATCCCCGTCCACAACCCCGAGTGGACGAACTTCAACCGCAGCGACCCCGGCGTCACGCTCATCGAGCTGTTCGCGTTCCTGACGGAGAACCTGCTCTACCGCAGCAACCAGATTCCGGAGCGCAACCGGCTGAAGTTCCTCCAACTCTTGGGCGTGCCGCTGCGGCCGGCGTCGTCCGCGCGCGGCCTCGTCACCTTCACGAACGAGCGCGGCCCGCTGCAAACGCTGACGCTCAACGCCGGGCTCGAAGTGCGCGCCGGTCGCGTCCCGTTCCGCACGGAGCAGGGCTTGGACGTGCTGCCGGTCGAGGCGTCCGTGCTCTACAAGAAGAAGGTCGAGGACACGACCGAGCAGGTCAGGGAATACTACGAGCAGCTCTACGCCTCTTTCGACGGCGGCCCGGCGGGCACGACGACGACGCTCCAGCTCTACCAGACCGTCCCGCTCACGATGCGCGAGTCGGACGAGGTAGACCTCGGGGCCGACACCGTCGACGGCTCGCTCTGGATCGCGCTCATGGTGCGCGCGGCCGACAAGCCCTACGAGGAGTTAATCGAGGACGCGCGCGAGGCGCTCGGCGGAAAGACGCTGAGCCTCGGCTTCGTGCCGTCGCTCGCCAACGCCTCGCGCAAGCTCTCGCCGGGCGGCGTGGCCGACGCCGAGGCGGCGACCCTGCTCCACTACTCCGTCCCGAAGATTCCTTCGGACGGGATGCTGGAGAAGGACTCGGCGGGCGCGCCGCTCCCGCGCTACCAGCGTCTGCTGGCGGGCTCGACGACGGACGTGCTGACCGAGCCGGGCGTCGTGCAGTTGACGCTCCCGCCCGCCTCCGAGCTGAGACTTTGGGACAACCTCGACCCGCTCGAAGCCGGAGTCGGCGACCTCCCGCCCGCGCTCGAAGACACGGACTTGGGCGAGCGCGTCATCACTTGGATACGCGTCCGCTCGACGGCCGCCGTGCAGGCGAAGCTCCTCTGGGTCGGCATCAACGCGACGACCGTGACGCAGCGCGCGCGCGTCACGGGCGAGCTTCTGCCTGCGGGGACGGGCGAGCCCGACCAGTCGGTGACGCTCGCCAACACGCCCGTCATCCCCGGCTCGGTGACGATGACCGTGACGGTCGCCGGCAAGTCCGAGGTGTGGACGGAGACGGACGACCTCCTCAGCGCCGGGCCCGAAGTGCCCGTGCCCGACACGCGCCTGCCGCCCGGCTCACTCGCGCCGACGAGTTCCGTCACCGACGTTTTCACGCTCGACCCCGAGTCGGGCGAGGTGCGCTTCGGCGACGGCACGCACGGGCGGCGTCCCCCGCTCGGCGCCGGCCTGCGCGCCGCCTACGACTACAGCGTCGGCGACGCCGGCAACGTCGGCGCGGCCTCGATCAACACGGGCGCGGCCCTGCCCGCCGGGGTCAAGGTGACGAACCCCGTGCGGACGTGGGGCGGCGCGCGCTCCGAGACGGTCGAGGAGGGCGAGCGTCAGGTCGCGCGCTACCTCCAGCACCGCGACCGGCTCGTCACGCAGACTGACTTCGAGACCATCACGCTGCGCACGCCGGGCGTGGACATCGGGCGCGTCGAAGTCATCCCGGCCTTCAGCCCTGAGCTTGCGCCGAACGAGCCGGGCGACGCGCCGGGCGCGGTCACGCTGATGATTATTCCGCGCTACGACCCCGCGCAGCCCGACGCGCCCGTCCCCGACCGCCTCTTCCTCGACTCGGTCTGCGACTACCTCGACGCGCGCCGTCTCGTCACGACCGAAGTCTATCTGCGCGGGCCGGTCTACAAAGGCATCTGGGTCACGATTGGGATTAACGTGATTGCGGGCGTGAGCATCGCCGAGGTGCGCGAGGCCGTGAAGTCGGCCGTCCTCGAATTCCTCGCGCCGCTGCCCGCCGACCCGACCGTCATCCTCGACACGCAGGCCGCCGACACGAGTCGCGGCTGGCCCTTGAGAAAGTCCGTCACCGACCGCGAGCTTCTGGCCGTCGCGAGCCGAGTCGCCGGGGTGCTTTCGGTCAACAACGTCTTCGTCGCCGAAGGCACGAAGGCCGCCGAGCCGCAGATCACGATGGCCGGTCTCGAACTCCCGCGCGTGCTCGGCATCTCGGTCGCCGTCGGCGAGCCCGTCAGCCTCGACGAGCTGCGCGGACAGGGCGACGGCACGGGCACGGGCGGCGGAGGCGCGGGAGGCGGCGGCGGAACCGGCGGCGGCGGAACCGGCGGCGGCGCGGGCGCGCCCGTCGTGCTGCCCGTCCCGACCATCCCCGAGGAGTGCTAACGAAGCGATGGACGCCAACGGCACACGCTATCACCTCCTGCTCGGCCGCGACGACTGGCTGCGCTGCCGCACGGACGGCGCGCCGCCGCAGACGCTGCTGCCCGCGCCGCCGGGCGGCAAGAACGGCGGGGCGAAGACGGTCGCGCCCGAGACGGGCGTCGTCTGGGACGACGAGCGCAAGGAGCTGACGCTCCAGCCGCTTCTGTTCCAGTTCACGGCCGCGCCGAAGGACGTGCCGCCGACGATGGAGACGCGGCGCGGCGCGGCCCGCGACCGCTACGACAACTGGTACTGGATTGACGAGACGGGCCGCAAGATTCGCGTCCTCTCCGAAGGCTCGCGCCGCGTCTCCGACTTCTGGCCCGCCGACGAAGCGGCGGCCGGCCCTTCGTGCCCGCCCGACGCGGGCGCGGGCGACTTCCGCGCGCGCGAGCGCGCCGTGCAGCCGCCCGCTTTGGAGTTCCGCGGACTCGCCGTCACCGAAGACCACTACTTAGTCGTCGGCGTCTTGGAGCCGGCGGGGCTCGTCGTCTTCGACCTCCACGCGGGCGGCACGCCGGAGCAGATTATTTGGCCCGCCCGAATCCCCTTCGAGCCTTTCGACATGGCGGCCGCGCCGGGCGGCGGCGTCCTCATCCTCGACCGCAAGCACAAGCGCTTCTGGTCGCTCGACCGACACCTGAACGTCGTCGCCGACAATCAGCGACTCGCGACGCTCAGGGAGGCGCGCGTCGAAGACTTCCAGCCGCGCGCGGGCGGCCCCGAACGCGTGACGGCGGCGCGCGAGTTCCCCGAGGGCGTCGCGCTCGAAGACGCCACGCCCGTCGCCGCGCTCGACCCCGTCGCCATCGACTGCGCGCCCGACGGCACCGTCTACGTCCTCGACCGCGCGCCCGGCGTCCCCGAAGGCGAAGAAGAGACGCATGACGAAGCGGGCGACGGAGAGCAGCCCGACGACGAGGAAGAGGACTCCGGCGAGGAGGGCGAGGAGGACGGGGGCGCGGAGGACGACGCGGCCGACGAGCAGGCCGACCGAGAGGAGGGCGAGGAGGGGGAGAGCGCCGAGGGCGAAGACTTCTTCGCGCTGAGCCTTCCGGGCGGCTCGCGCATGGCCGGGCCCGACGCGAGAAAATTCGCGCGCGTCTTCCGCTACCGCGCGCAGCGGCAGGCGGGCGCGCCGGCCTCGGTCGGAGAGGTCGCGGAGCTCGTCGTCGGCAAGGGCGCGGAGGAGTTCGAGCTCAAGGGGCACGACTTGGCCTACGTCGCCGCGCACACGTCCGAGGGCGGCGCGGCCGTGCCCGAGCGGCTCTACGTCGTCTCGGAGAACGGCAACCAGACCTTCGCCTTCGCGCTCGCGGATAACGACGACGGCGATCTGGTTCTTCGCCCGCTCGCGGATTACCTCCCGATGCGTCTGTTCGCGGGGCGCGCGCTCGTCCGCGCGGACGCGTCGCTCTTCTACGACTACGTCGAGAGCTGGATTCCGCTCGTCGAGCAGCGCCGGCCGCGCTACACGTCGCGGGCGTTCGTGATGACGCCGCTCGACGCGACGCCGCCGTCGGCCGAGCCCGAGGGCGGCGGCGAGCCGGGCGCGACGGCGCACGCCTTCGACGGCCGCGAGCCCGACTGCGTCTGGCACCGTCTCATGCTCGACGCGTGCATCCCGCCCGAGACCGAAGTCTTGGTTTCGAGCCGCGCGGCGAACGACGAGGCCGAGCTGGCGCTCGCCGAGTGGCAGCCCGAGCCGAACCTCTATCTTCGCGGCGGCGGCTCCGAGCTTCCGTACGCGACGGCAGCGGGCGAGCGCTACGGCACTTGGGAGCTGCTGTTTCAGCAGGCGCGCGGGCGCTTCCTGCAACTGCGCCTTGAGCTCCGCGGCAACGGGCGGACGACGCCGCGCCTGCGCGCCTTGCGCGCCTACTACCCGCGCTTCTCTTACCTCGAACGCTACCTGCCGGCCGTCTACCGCGAGGACGCGCAGTCGGCCTCTTTCCTCGACCGCTTCCTGTCGAACTTCGAGGGGCTCTACACCTCGACCGAGGATCGCGTCGCCGCCGCGCAGATGCTCTTCGACGTGCGCAGCGCCCCGGCCGACGCGCTCGACTGGCTGGCCGGCTGGTTCGGCGCGGCGCTCGACCCCGCTTGGGACGAGCGCCGCCGCCGACTCTTCATCAAAAACGCCGCGCGGCTGTTCCAGATGCGCGGCACGATTCGCGGCATCCAGTCGGCGCTCCGCCTGTCGCTCGACGACTGCCCCGACGACTCCATCTTCGACGACACGAAGAAGTGCTGCTCGTCGTCGGCCGCGCGCGGCGGCGGCATCCGCATCGTCGAGAAGTTTCGGACGCGGCGGACGCCGGCCGTCGTCTTGGGAGACCCGACCGAGGCCGGCGTGCCGCGCCTCGTCGCCTCCTCGGGGCGCTGGTCGCCGGACGAGGGCGGCGCGGCGCTCGGCGAGCGCTACAGCCGCGTGCTGCGCGAAGGGCTCGGCGAGCGACGCGAGCGCGCCTTCCCGCTCCACTACCCCGGCGGACGCCGCCTCACTCTCTGGCGGCAGTTCGCGCTCTCGGCGCTCGGCTTCGAGCCGTCGGCGGGTTTCGACGAGCGCCGGCGCTGGCAGCAGTTCCTCTGCCGGCGCTACTCGAAGGTCGCGGCCGTCAACGCCGCGCACGGCTCCGACTGGCACAAGCTCTCGCGCGTCTTCGTCCCGCGCGGGGTCGAGCAGGACGCGACGCTTCTCGGCGACTGGCGCGACTACGTCGCCGAGACTTCGTCGCTCTCGCGCCGCAAGTGGTGGCAGGACTTTCTCGCGCGCCGCTACCGAAGTGTGCGGGCGCTCAACGACGCGTACGGGACTAACTGGCCCTCGTTCGAGTTGATACCGCTGCCCGACCGCCTGCCCGCCGACGGCCGTCCGCTCGTCGACTGGTATCAGTTCGAGGGCGTGGCGCTACAGATGCGGCTCGGGGCCCACCGCTTCACGGTGCTTCTGCCGCTGCCCGCCTCGGCCTCCTTCGACACGGAGGAGCAGCGCCGCCGCCTGCAACTCGCCGACCGCATCGTGCGCGTCGAGAAGCCGGCGCACACGGTCTTCGACATCAAGCTCTACTGGGCGCTGTTCCGCATCGGCGAGGCGCGGCTCGGCGAGGACACTCTGCTCGACGTGGGGAGCCGCGCGCCGCAGCTGATGTCGCCGATGGTGCTCGGCGAGGAGTACCTCGCGCAGAGCTACCTCGCCCCGACGCACCCGCAGGACGTGGCCGACCGGCAATCGCTCGGGCACGCGCGCATCTCGTAAGCCATCATCTTCTGAGGAGACTTTGACCATGACCAGCAGTTTCACGACGCGCACGGCCGGTTTATCCGACCTCCCGCCCGACCCGTCCAAGCACGTCAACTTCACCTTCGGCATGGTGCTCGGCGTCGACGACCTCAAGCAGGAGTTCGCCTACCTCGCCGGCCGCGACCAGTGGCTCGCGCGCGACCTGCTCGGCTACGGGACGGCCGCCGGCCTCGGCGTCTCGACCGACTACGACAACCAGCCGCAGGGGACGGTCGAGGTGGTCGTCGGGCCGGGGACGGCCGTCAGCCCGCAGGGCCAGCTCATCCGCGTCGGCTCGACGCAGTGCGCCGACCTCAACGGCTGGCTCGCGCGCGCCGAGAACCGCGCGCGCGCCGACTCCGTCATCGGCAACGCCAACTCGGGCACGCTCCCGCTCTACGTCGTCCTCAGCTACCGCGCGTGCGCGACCGACGCCGTGCCGATTCCGGGCGAGCCGTGCCGCAGCGAGGAGGAGTCGATGGCCGCCTCGCGGCTCGCCGACAACTACCGTCTGGAGCTGAGCTTCGACGCGCCCGACCAGCGCGAGGAGAACGCGCTGCGCGAGTTCGTCCGCTGGCTCGAAAAGGTCAACATCACGGGCCAGCCGGGCGGCGACGGCTTCACGAGCCTCGCCAACTTCGAGCGGGCGGTGCGCGAGGCGATGCAGGGCGGCGCGCCGCCCGCCTCGATGCGCGTCGACGTGGCCGACGCCTGCCAATATCTGCGCGCGGCCTTCCGCATCTGGACGACGGAGCTGCGCCCCTCTTGGCTCGGCGCGGGGGCGACGCCGGGCGTCGCCCCGACCGAGGAGGGCGTGCTGCTCGCGGAGTTGAGCGTGCCGGTCGTGCGCGAGTCGGGCGAGTGGGTCGTCGCCGCGAGGGCGTCGCGCGAGGTCGAGGTGAGCGAGGGGCGGCGTCCGTACCTCCTGCACCTGCGCATGATTCAGGAGTGGATCGAGTGCGGGCGGCGCGTCCGCTACCCCGGCGACACCGTGATGACCGAGTACGCCTTCGGGCTGCTCGCCTCGCCCGGCACGTCCGAGGCGTACAGCCGCGCCGACCACACGCACGGCACGCCCCCGCTCGTCGGCGACGTGGAGATGGAGGGCACGCGCAACATCATCGGGAGCCTCCGCCGCGTGCCGCTCGAATACGACCGCGAGACGGCGCAGGACGGGCAGGTGCTCACCTTCTTCATCGAGGACGGGGAAGAGGACGAGCAGGCGAAGCTCGACGTCGTCGACTTCGGCGGCGAGAGGAGAGACCGCAAGCTGCGCGACGACACGGGCGGGCGGCGCTGGCGTCCGGCCGACATCCGGCTGCAAGGCAGGCGCGTCGCGCCCGCGCGCGACGCCGGGCGGCCCGAGCCCGGTCAGGTGCTGACCTACGTCGCCGGCGAGAGCGAGGAGGGCTTCTGGCAGGCGATGACGGTCGAGGGCGCCACCTCCCAAACCGCTTTGAGCGGCGACGTGACGGGGCCGACCGAGAAGACCGTCGTGCAGGGCCTTCAGGGCACCCCCGTCGTCAAGTTCTCCGACGCCGAGTTCGCGCCGAAGCCCGGTCAGGTGCTGACCTACGTCGGCTCCGGCGAGTCGAAGGAGGAAGCCCCGATGTGGGTCGCGGCCGACCCGCCGGCTGCGGCCCCCGTCTCGCTCGGCGGCGACGTCATCGGCTTGGCCGCCAACACGCGCGTCACGCGCATCCTCGGCGCGTCCATCGCGGGGCGCTCGCAGAACGCGCCCTTCGCCAACGGCGACGTGCTCATCTTCAACAACGGCAATTGGGTGCCGCAGCCGCCGCCCGCCTCCGCGCCGCCCCCGCCGCCCCCGCCGCCGGCGCTCGCGGGCGACGTGGTCGGCCCCGCCAACGGCAACACGTTGGGCAGCATCAAGGGCTTCGGGATTCGCTCGCGCCAGCCGGGGCCGGGCGTCCCGTCCTACAACGAGGGCGACGTGCTCACGTTCCGGAGCGGCCTGTGGGTGCCCGAGACGCCGCAGGGCGGCGGGGCCGCGGGCACCTTCGTCGAGCGCCCGGCGGGCCTTCCCGCTTACGCCATCGTCGCCGCCGGCATCGTCTCGCACGAGTCGGCGCGCGGGCCCGTCTACAACAACCTGAGCCTGCGCGTCGTCGGCAACGGCCTCGTCACCGTCGGCTTCGACGGCTACCGTCTGCCCGACGAGACTTTCCAGTACGTCGTCAAGGCCCTCCCCGTCTTCAACGCCGAGCTGAGGGCCGGCGGCATCAGCGTCATGTTCGACAGCTTCCTCAGCACCGACAATCTCGGCTTCCGCCTGCGCGTCCTCGACAACGGCGTGCCGATGGACGGCGAGCAGCTGCGCTTCGTCGAACTGATGATCGAGGTCAGCCGCTACGAGAGGTTGGCGAAGGAATAAGCGAGACGACGCACGCGCGACGGCGAGACTGAGCGGCGAGACGCGGACGTGAACGGAGTGAACGAGAGATGAGTGCGACTGAACTTCTCGAACCTGTGCTGAAGGGCGGCATCCGCTCGATCAACTTCTTCAACGGCCGTCTGCTCTCGGCCGAGGACATGAGCGACGAGCAGGCGGCCAACCGTCAGGGGCGCGCGCTCCTCGGACAGGCCGTCGGCGAAGGCGTCGCCTACGGCTTCGAGGTCTTGAAGTCCGCGCCCGGCCCGAATCAGGAGGCGCTCGTCACCGTCTCGGCGGGCCTCGCCATCAACCGCCGCGGCCAGACCCTGCGCCTGCCCGCGGCGACCGACGTCGCGCTCTCGCGCACCTCGTCGGGCGCGGCCGCCTCGACGGCGACCTTCAAGCCGTGCGTCGAGCTTCAGGGCGGCGTCTTCATCACCGACGCGGGCGTCTACCTTCTGACGGTCGCGCCGGCCGACGGGCGCGAGGGGCGCGCGCAGACGAGCGGGCTCGGCAACACGAGCGCGCCGTGCGCCGCGCGCTACACGGTCGAGGGCGTGCAGTTCCGCCTCGTCCAACTCCTGAAGTCGAACCAGCTCGGCGACCTCACGACCCTGCGCAGCCGCGTCGCCTACGACTGCTTCGGCGCGGAGGCGTTGCGGCAGTTCGAGGCCGCGCCCTTCGGCCAGCCGCCCAAAGGCTACGGCCTGCTCGACGCGCTGCGCCCCAACACGCTCACCGACGCCGACGTGCCGCTCGCGCTCGTCTACTGGACGAAGCAGGGCGGCGTCGAGTTCGCCGACATGTGGTCTGTGAGGCGTCGGCCCGTGCGCCCCTCGACGACCGAACGCTTCGGCGCGCTCGCCGACGACCGCCGCGTCGCCGAGACCGAGGCGATGATGCTCCAATTCCAAGAGCAGATCGCGTCGATGCAGGGCGCGACGGGGCTCGCGAACCTGCGCGCCGACGAGCGTTTCGCCTACCTGCCTCCGGCCGGACTTCTGCCCGTCGGCACGGGCGCTTTCAACTGGCAGACCTTCCTCGGCCCTTACGCGCCGCCCGAGGCGCAGAACCTCGACGAGGGGCTCCTGCGCTCCGTCCTCGCGCGCGCCGTCTCGGTCGACCCCGTCAAGATAAATCAGTTCCCGACGGTGCAGCTCGCGAATCAATCGCCGCCCGCGCCCGTCCTCGTCTACCGCGTCCCCGGCGCGCCCGACTTCGTACTGTTCGCGCGCTCGACGCGCGGGCGCATACGCGTCTTCCTCGGCTCGGCCAACCCGAACGTCCCGACCGGGCAGATTTACGCCGTCTCGGCGCGCAACAACTCGCAGCTCTACGCGGCGGGCGGCGCGGGCGGCGTCTACTCGATCGACCGGCTCGACGCCGGCACCTACAACGTCACCGTCACGGCGGCCGGCTTCCCGCAAGCGCCGGTCGCGGCCGTCGTCACGGCCGGGCGGACGACCGACGTGCCCTTCACCGGGGGCGCGCCGGGCAGCATCCTCCTCACCGTCAGAGACAAGGCGACGGGGGCCTCCATCGGCAACAAGGTTCTCACCGTGACGGCGACGCCGAGCACCGGCGGCGCGCCCGCGCAGGGCGCGCCGGCCGCCAACGACAAGTGGCAAGT
Source organism: Pyrinomonadaceae bacterium (assembly GCA_035634035.1). Taxonomy (GTDB): domain Bacteria; phylum Acidobacteriota; class Blastocatellia; order Pyrinomonadales; family Pyrinomonadaceae; genus DASQDT01. The sequence goes on from DASQDT010000098.1 coordinate 10,952, forward strand.
CCCCAACCTCACGGCCGGCACTTACGCGGTCGGCGTCACGGCGACCGGCTACGTCACGCCCGCGCCGGCCGCCACCGCGGTCGCCACCGGGCAGGTCGCGAACCTGACGATTGAGCTCGACGCCGTCCCCGCCAACGACGCCGTCATCAACCTGCAAGTCTCGGACGAGACGACGGACGCACGCATTGACGCGTCGGTGCAGAGCGTGAAGGCGACGAACGCGGCGACGGGCGCGGTCAAAAACGGCGCGAAGGTCGGGAGCCTCTGGTCAATCACGCAGCTCCCGGCCGGCACCTACAACGTCGAGGTGACGGCGACCAACTACCAGAAGGAGACTGTCAGCACGTCGCTCACCGCGAGTCAGGTCAAGACCGTCGCGGTCGAGATGACGCCGACGCCCGGCTCCATCGCGCTCACGGCCGTCAACGCGACGACCGGCGCGAACATCGACGACAAGGTGACGGGCATGACCGCCGTCGACGCGCAGCAGCAGACCTTCAACGGCGCGAAGGTTTCGGGCAAGTGGTCGGTCGCGAACCTCCCGCCCGGGACTTACTCCGTCACCGTGACGGCCGCGGACTTCCAGACCAAGACCGAGTCGAACGTCGCCGTCCTCGCGGCGCAGGCCAAGCCGCTCACCGTGTCGTTGGAGCCCGTCGCCGCGCCGCCCGGCTCCATCAACCTCACCGTGACCGACGAGCAGACCAACGCGAACATCGACGACAAGGTGACGAACGCCCGGGCGACGAGCGGGACGCTCAGCTTCCCCGGCACGAAGAGCGGCGGCAAGTGGTCGATCGCCGGCCTCCCGCCCGGCACGTATTCCGTGAAGGTCGAGGCCACGAACTACAACGAGAAGACGACCGCGGGCGTCGTCGTCGCGTCGGCGACGGCCCACGGCGTCTCGGTCGCCTTGCAGCCGATGCCCGGCTCGATAGTCGTGACGGCCACCGACTCGACGACCGGCAACAACATCGACAATCAGGTGACGGGCCTCTCGGCGTCGAACGCGCTCGGGCAGCAGTTCTTCGGCACGAAGGTCGGCACCAAGTGGACGCTCGCGAACCTTCAGCCCGGCACCTACAGCGTGTCGGTCTTGGCGACCAACTACACGACGAAGACGACGACGGGCGTCGTCGTCACGCCGAACGCGCCCAACAACCTCACGGTCGCGCTCGTCCCCGCGCCCGGCTCGATAAACCTGACGGCGACCGACTCCGCGACCGGCGCGAACATCGACAACAAGGTCACGGGCCTCTCGGCGCAGAACGCGGCGGGGCAGACCTTCACGGGCTCGGCGTCCGCCGGCAAGTGGTCGATCCCGAACGTGCCGCCCGGCACTTACTCGGTGACGGTCGCGGCGACCAACTACACGACGAAGACCACCTCCGGCGTCGCGGTCACGGCGGGGACGCCGAAGTCCTTCTCGGCCGCGCTCGTCGCCGTCCCCGGCACCATCAGCCTCAACGTCAACGTCTCCGGCGCGAACCTCGCCATCGACGACCGCGTCACGGGCGTCAACGCGACGAACCCGGCGGGGCAGAGCTTCCCCGGCACGCAGAGCGGCGGCAAGTGGTCGATCGCGAGCCTGCCGCCCGGCACGTATTCCGTGACGGTGACGGCCAACCGCTACGTCACGAAGACGGTGACGAACGTGCAGGTGACGAGCGCGGCGACGACGACCCAGACCGTCACGCTCAACCCGGTCGGCAGCCAGCCCTCGACCGAATTGTTGTTCACCCGCGGCGACCTCGAACGCCAGCACACCGACCACTCGCACTTCATCACGGCGAGCCCGTTCCCCACGCCGCCCACGGGCACGCTCCAGAACCCCGACACGGAGGCCGTGGACTGGCTTGAGGCGTGGCGCGAGTGGATATTCCTGACGCGCCCCGACAAGAACATCGACGAGGCGCAGGCCCCGAAGATGAGGGTCACGGGCAGCGGCTCGATAGGCGACGAGACGGTCGAGTTCAGGGGCTTCGTCATCTTCATGCGCACCGACGCCACGCGGTTCGCCCTGACGTGGCGCAAGACGGTGGAGACGATCTTCCCCGGCACCGACCCGCAGTAAGGCGATGCTCCACGCACTCGGCGAGACGACCTACATCGGGACGGTGCGCGCGCGCACGGCCGAGCGCGACGCGCTCGCGCTGCGGATACGCTTGGGCCGCGTGCTCGGGTCGCTCTCGCTCAACCCTTCGGGCGTGCCGGCGTCGGCCGTCGTCTGCGTCAGGCGTCTGAGCGCGCCGCCGCTGAGTAACGCGGCGGCCGGCGGGCTGCGTCGCGCGGTGGCGTGGGACAGGGCGGTCGAGTCTTCGCTGGCGCGTCTGGTGTCGTCCGCGGCGCGGCCCGCGCGCGGGTTCGTCCCGGCCGACGCCGAGGCCGTCGTCTTCTTCGACCGCGCGGAGCTGCTCGCGTGCCTCGCCTCGGACTGGCTGGCGGGCGCGACCGCGCGGCGCTGGTGGTGGCGCGGGCTTCTGAAGGGCGGCGACGCGGCGCGCTCGCTCGTCGCCGCGTGGCTCGACGCGCCCGAGTACGTGCCGGCGGCCCTTGAGCTTCTCGCGCGCGACGGACGCGCCGACGCCTTCGCCGCCTCGCTCGACGACGCTTCGGCCCGCGCCGTCGCACACGCGGTCGCGCGCGCCTTCGCGCTCGAAGAACTCGGCGACGCCCTCGCGCGCGAGCCGCGCGCGGGCGACGACTCCGAGCGCGGCGACGCGACGGCGCACGACGACGCTCGTCAGCAAGGCTCTCATCCATCGCCGGCCCGCGCGCCCGCGCCGCCGTGGGAGACGCGAATCGGCGGCGCGCACGCGGCCGCGCTCGGCCGCGAACAGGAATGTCTCTTGGGCCTCGGACTCACGCTCGCCCGCTCGCCCGCGCACGCGCGCACGCCTTCGTTCGCGCGCGCCGTCCGCGCGTGGCGCGAAGCCGCGCCGCCCGCGGCGCTCGACGCCGTCGCGCCGCGCCCGCCGGAGCAGAGGCCGCGAGAAGAGACGGCGCGAACCGACGCCGACGCGCACGCATCGCCTTCGCCCGCGACGCGCGACGACGGGCGCGGCGAAACTACTTCGTCGCAAACGCTCGCGGAGACGCGGGGCGGGGAAGCGACGCGGCGAGGTCACGTCGAGACGGCGCGCGATGACGCGAGCGTCGCGCGCGAAGCGTCGCACGACTCGCCCGCGTCCGACGACGGCCGCGCGACGCCGCTCGACTCGTCGCACGCACGCGCGGACGCGGAGAATGAATCGCGCGCGGGCGCGGCGTCGCAGGTCGAGGAGCACGCGCGCGTCGAGGAGTCGGCGACGCCGCAGCCCGTCGCGCGGACGCAAGACGTGCGCGAGGGAACTACGCCTGTGTGGGCGGCGCAAGGAGAGGGAGTTGAAGAGGGATGGCCGGCGGAGGTCTTGCCGCGGCTCGTGGAGGCGCGGGCGGAGACGAAGTTGGGCGGGCTGTTGTTCCTCGTCAACGTCGGGTTGTTCCTCGAACTCTACGGCGACTTCACGACGCCCCTGCGCCCCGGCCTCGCGCTCCCGGTGTGGGACTTCGTCACGCTGCTCGGGCGCAGGCTTTGCGCCGACGACGACGGGCCGGTTGATGAGAGCTCGGCTGAAGGAAGCGACGACCCGGTCTGGTCGCTGCTCGCGCGGCTCGCGGGTCGCGGCGAGGGGGACGAGCCGGGGCGCGGTTTTGAAGCGCCCGACGAGTGGCGCGTCGCGCGCGAGTGGCTCGCGCCGTTTCCCGAAGGCTCGGTCTGGGAGTGGTCGGACGAAGACGGCCGCCTGCGCGTGCGACACGCGCAAGGCTTCTACGTCTCGGACGTGAAGCGTCGTCGCGGCGTCGGCGCGCCGCGGCAGTTGCGCGAAGAGTTGGCCGCTTACGAGGGCGTGAGCTTCACGTTGCGGCGCGTGAAGAGTGTGAAGGACGCCGACGGCGCGCGCGCCGGGGGTCTTGAGCGTTGGATGAGTTGGCTCGCGGCTTACGCGGGCGCGCGGCTCGCGCGCGCTCTCGGCCGCGAGTCGCGCGCGGAGTCGTCGCGTCTTTTATTTCGACAGGAGGCGAGCGTCCGCGTGACGGCGACGCACGTGGACGCCTACTTTCAACTAGCGCGGCTGCCCATCGAGGTGCGGCTCGCGGGCCTCGACCGCGACCCCGGCTGGGTTCCGGCCGCCGGCCGCTTCGTCGCCTTCCATTTCGACTGAAGGGTTGCGGAGGTTTACCGACTGATGCGAAGCGATCTGTTCGAGGGGATGCGCGCGACGCCGGAGCAGCATTTCAAGCTCTACTTCTACGCGGCCGTGCTGCACCTCATCGAGCACGTGGCCGGGCTGTTCGAGTCGTGGGACGAGGTCACGCGGCAGTTCCCGTTTCTCGAAGGCTACTCGCAGGAGGTCGCGCGCCACGGCGCGCACGGGATGACGTTCGAGCAGGCGGCCGTGAGCTGGCGCGACTCGCTCATCGAGTGGGAGTCGGCGGCCGAAGGGCACTTGCCTCTGCGCGCGCTCGGCGCGGCGGCCGGGCTCGACTACGAGACGACGGTGCTGCTCGTCACGACGGGACTGTGCGAGGAGGACGCGCGCTTCGGCTTCGTCTTCGAGACTTTGCAGGGCGTCGCGGGCCGGCAAGGCCCGACGCTGGCGTTGTTGGGCACTTGGTGGCCGCAGGCGGCCGAAGGTCAGGGGGCGCGGGCGGCGCTGCGGCGCTTGCGCGAGTTGGGACTCGCGCGCGTCGTCAACCCGGACGCGCCGCGCGCCGAGCAGACGCTCCACGTCGCGCCGCTCCTGTGGGACGCGCTTCAGGGCGAGCGCCACGAGCGCCCGGCCGCTTGGGCGCGTTACCGCGCGCCGGAGGAGTTGACGGACTCGGATGATTTAATCGTCGCGGCGGAGGTGCGGCGTCAGGTCGAGGTGCTGCCCGCGCTGCTCGAATCGGCCGAGGCCGATGCGGTCGTCGTGCGCGGGCCGCAGAGGGGCGGCCGTCGCACGCTCTGCGGCGCGCTCGCGCGCGCGCTCGGGCGCGGCGTGCTGGAAGTCGCCGGGCCTTCGCGCGGCGAGGAGGAGGAGCGGTGGCGCACGGTCGGCCCGCTCGCCACGCTGCTCGACGCCGTGCCCGTCGTCACCTACGACCTCGCGCCCGGCGAGACGGCCGAGGTGCCGCGGCCCGAAGGTTACGCCGGCCCCGTCTTCGTCGCGCTCGGGCGTCAGGGCGGTCTGGCGGGGCAGGGCGTCGGGCGCGCGCTGACCATCACGCTTGAGATGCCCGACGCCTCCGCGCGTCGCCAACACTGGCTGGCCGCGTGCGAGGAGGCCGAGCCGGAGGATTCGGACGAGGTCGCCGAGCGCTTCCGCATGACGGGCGGCAACATCCGGCGCGCCGCCAAACTCGCCTCGGCCTACGCCGCGCTCGAAGGCCGCGCGCGCATCCGCGCGACCGACGTGCAGCAGGCGGCCCGCGCCCTCAACCGTCAGACGCTCGACACTCTGGCGACGCGCGTCGAGGCGGCGGGCGACTGGGAGAGCCTCGCCGTCAAGCCCGAGACGATGCGCGAGCTGCGCGGCTTGGAGACGCGCTGCCGTCACCGCGAGCGCCTGCGCGAGTTCGTCGGCGAGGACTTGGGCCGCCAGTTGAACGCGGGCGTGCGCGCCCTCTTCACAGGCCCGAGCGGGACGGGCAAGACTCTGGCCGCGCGCCTGCTGGCCTCGGTTCTCAAGATGGACTTGTACCGGCTCGACCTCGCGTCCGTCGTCAACAAGTACATCGGCGAGACCGAGAAGAGTCTCAACCAAGTCTTCGCCCGCGCCGAAGAGCTCGACGTGATACTCCTGCTCGACGAGGGCGACGCGCTCCTCACACAGCGGACGAGCGTGCAGAGCTCGAACGACCGCTACGCCAACCTTGAGACGAACTACCTCCTGCAACGACTCGAAACCTTCGAGGGCATCCTCGTCGTCACCACCAACGCGAGCGACCGCATCGACAACGCTTTCCAGAGGAGGATGGACGTGGTCGTCGAGTTCCACGCGCCCGAGTCGGCCGAGCTCCAGCGCATCTGGCAGCTCCACCTGCCCGAAGGCCACACCGTCCCGCACGCGCTCATCGGCGAGGTCGCGCGCCGCTGCTCTTTGAGCGGCGGGCAGATTCGCAACGCCGCGCTCCACGCCTCTCTGCTCGCGCTCTCGAACGGCGGCAAGGTCACGCCCTCGCACCTTGAGGCCGCCGTCCGCCGCGAGTACCAGAAGGCCGGCGCGGTCTGCCCCCTGCGCGCGCTGCACGCGACCGTCTAGAGATTCGAGATGCCCACGACCGCCACGCGCACGACGAGCCCGACACCTGC
>DASQDT010000099.1:0-2226 GCA_035634035.1 Pyrinomonadaceae bacterium
CGCCAACGTCCTCATCACCGGCGAGAACGGCACGGGCAAGGAGGTCGTCGCGCAGACGATGCACCGCCTCTCGGAGCGCGCCGCGAAGCCGATGATTACCGTCAACGTCGGCGCGCTCTCCGAAGGCACCTTCGAGTCGGAGCTGTTCGGGCACGTCAAGGGCGCGTTCACCGACGCGAAGGCCGACCGCGTCGGGCGCTTCGAGATGGCCGACGGCGGCACGCTCTTCCTCGACGAGATAGCGAACATCCCGCCCGCGCAGCAGTCGAAATTGTTGCGCGTCGTCGAGACGGGCGAGTTCGAGCGCGTCGGCTCGTCGAAGACGCGGCGCGTCGACGTGCGAATACTCTCCGCGACGAACGCCGACCTGAAAGAGGAGACGGCCGCCGGGCGCTTCCGTCAGGATTTACTCTTCCGGCTCAACACGGTCGAGATACGCCTGCCGCCTCTGCGCGAGCGCGGGCCCGACATCCAACTGCTCGCGCTCTACTTCCTCGACGCGCACGCGCGGCGCTACCGCAAGCGCCTGACGGGCTTCGACGAGGCCGCGGCGCGCGCCCTCGCGGCGTACAACTGGCCGGGGAACGTGCGCGAGCTGAACCACGTCGTCGAGCGCGCCGTGCTGATGACGCGCGGGCCGGAGATCACGGCGGCCGACTTGGGGCTCGCGAACGAGCGCGGGCCCGAGCGCGGGCTCGAAGAGATGAGCCTCGATGAGGTAGAGTGTTACCTCATCAAGAGGACTCTGGCCCGCTTCGACGGCAACGTCGGGCAGGCCGCCGAGGCGCTCGGCCTCAGCCGCAGCGCGCTCTACCGACGCCTCCAGCGCCACGGCCTATGATTCGTGAAGTGACGAGTGACGGGCGACGTCTGACGAGTTAAGATAGTCTTCTTACTCGTCACACGTCAGACGTCGCCCGTCACTGTTTTGTTATGTCTTCCGCGCCGCGCAAAACCCGCCAGCCCTTCCCCTTCGAGCAGCGCATTTTTATGATGGCCGTCATGGCGGGCCTGCCCGGCGCGACGGTCGCCCTCACGATGCTCTGGCGCGGCACCTACACGCCGAAAGTCCAGTGGACTCTGACCATCCTCATCCTCCTCGTCTGGTTCGGCTTCGCGTTCGCGCTGCGCGAGCGCGTCGTGCGCCACTTCCAAACCCTGTCCAACCTCCTCGCCGCCCTGCGCGAGGGCGACTACTCCATCCGCGCGCGCGGCGCGCTGCGCGACGACGCGCTCGGCGAGGTGATGGTCGAGGTCAACTCGCTCGGCGAGACTCTGCGCAAGCAGCGTCTCGGCGCGCTCGAAGCGACGGCGCTCCTGCGCACGGTGATGAGCGAGATCGACGTGGCCGTCTTCGCCTTCGACGGCGAAGACCGCCTGCGCCTCATCAACCGCGCGGGCGAGCGTCTGCTGGCGCGTCCGGCGGAAAGACTGTTGGGACGGGCGGCCGAGGAGATGCGGCTCGCGGAGTACTTGCGCGGCGAGGAGACGCGCACCGTGCAGAGAAATTTTCCGGGCGCGTCGGGCCGCTGGGGCGTCCGCCGCAGCAGCTTCCGCGAGCAGGGAAGGCTCCATCAGTTGGTCGTAATTTCGGACTTGAGCCGGCCCCTGCGTGAGGAGGAGTTGCAGGCGTGGCAGCGCCTCGTGCGCGTGCTCGGGCACGAGCTGAACAACTCGCTCGCGCCCATCAAGTCTATCGCCGGGAGCTTGGAGACTCTGCTCACGCGCGAGCCGCGGCCCGCCGATTGGCGCGAGGACATGCGCCGGGGCCTGACCGTCATCGGCGCGCGCTCGGCCGCGCTCTCGCGCTTCACGCGCGCCTACGCGAGTCTGGCGAAGCTGCCGAAGCCGCGCACGGGGCCGGTCGAGGTGGGCGCGTGGGTGCGGCGCGTCGTGCAGTTGGAGACGCGGATGAGGGTCGAGCTTCGGCCCGGCCCCCCCGCCGAGATTCAGGCCGACGGCGACCAGCTCGACCAGCTGCTCATCAACGTCCTGCGAAACGCGGTGGACGCGGCCGTCGAGACGGGCGGCGGCGTGACCGTCACTTGGACGAAGAACAACTCGCACTTGGACGTGGTCGTCGAGGACGAAGGGCCGGGGCTGTCGAACACGGGCACCCTCTTCGTCCCCTTCGACACGACGAAGCCCGAGGGCTCGGGGATAGGCCTCGTCCTCAGCCGCCAGAGAGCCGAGGCGCACGGCGGCACGCTCACCCTCCAGAACCGC
>DASQDT010000100.1:0-15532 GCA_035634035.1 Pyrinomonadaceae bacterium
GTCCTGCGCGCGCGCGTCGGAGTCGTGGGCGGCGAAGGCGGCGACGGCGACGACGCACGTCGCGGCCAGAGTGTGCGGCGTTCTCTTTCTCATGAGACGTTCGGAGACCTCCTGCGGAGAAGAATTTTCCACCCCTTGCACGCCCCGCGCGCCGCCCGGTTCCGAAACTTTCCGCGCGCCGCGCGCCCTTGTCCGCGTCCGCCGCGCGGGGATAAACTTCGCGTTCAGAAGGCGATGACGGAGACGTTGGAGACCATCGAGGGCGCGCACGCCGCCCCGCGCCCGCCGAAGATTCTCGACATCGGCTGCGGGCGCAACAAGACGCCCGGCGCGGTCGGCATCGACAGCAACCCGCGCTCGGCCGCCGACGTCATCCACGACCTCGACAGCGTCCCCTACCCCTTCCCCGATAACGAGTTCGACATCATCGTCGGCAACCAGATCATCGAGCACGTCGGAGACGTGCTGGCCGTCGTCGCCGAACTCCACCGCATCGCGCGGCCGGGCGCGATCATCCGGCTCGACACGCCGCACTACTCCGACGTCGCCTCCTACACAGACCCGACGCACCGGCGACACCTGACGACGGAATCGTTCTCATACTTCACGGGCAAGCGCACGGATTACGACTACTACAGCGAGGTGCGCCTGCGGCCGCGCGTCGTGCGCGTGACGATGCTCCGGCTCTGGCGCGCGCTCGGCTTCGAGTTTCTGGTCAACCTCGGCAACCGCTACCCGCGCGCGCGCTTCCTCAGAAAGTTCTGGGAGTCTTACCTCTGCTTCGTCGTGCGCGGTAAGACCATCTATTTCGAGTTCGAGGTGATAAAGTAAGCGCCCCCGCCGTTCATGCTGTCAGACACAGGGAGGAACGAGCACATGGCAACCGGATCGAAACAGAAGAAGTCGGCGACGAGCGCAGAGCGCGGCGGCGAGACGCAGCGGCGCCCGGCCAAGCCGACGCGCAAGGATCAGATCATCGCGCTCTTTCTGTCGGGGATGGGCGAGATCGAAGACATCGCGTTGATTACGGGCGCGCGCCCCTCTTACGTCGGGAGCGTCTTGCAGGAGGCGGGCCTCTCAAGCGGCTACTTCGACCTCTACACCTCGACCTCGCACCCGCAGAACGTCTACTCGAAATTCTTCGCCGGCAAGCTCGGCTTCCGCGACGAGGAGACGGCGCGCGCGAGCGTCGAGACTATCGACCACGTGCACCGGCAGTTCGAGCTGGCGGGCGACCGCGCGGGCCAGCACCACGCGCTCCAGATGGCGCTCACGATGTTCGACCGCGCGCGCTTCACCAACAAGCGGCGCGAGGCCGAAATCTTCCGCGACTGGCTGACGGAGCGCCTCGCCGAGGCCGACCTCTCGGAGCAGGGGGACGCCGGAGCGGGCGGCGAGGGCTCCGGCGACGACGCGGGCGCGGGCGCGCCGGAGAGCATCCCGTAGACAATCCATCCCCCCGACGTTCACGCTTCGCGGGCGCGTCGCTCGCCGCCTTCGCGTGCGTCATTGTCCTCTACGCGGCGGCGCGTCTGTGGCGTCTCGCGGACTCGTGCCTCTGGTTCGACGAGCTTTTCGGACTCCACGCCGCGACGCACGAGAGCTGGGGCGCGATGATGCGCTTCGTCGCGGCCGACGCCATCCACCCGCCGCTCTTCTACGCGCTGCTGCGCGTCTGGACGAGGCTCGGCGGCGAGTCGCTGCTCTGGCTGCGACTCTTCCCCGTCGCCTTCGCCGTCGCCGGAATAGTCCCCTTCGTGCTGCTCGCGCGCGGGCTGCGCCTGTCTTTCGGCGAGACGAACGTCGCGCTCCTCGTCCTCGCCGCGAACGGCTACCTCATCAAGTACTCGCAGGAAGTGAGGATGTACGCGCCTCTCTTCGCGCTCGGCACGACCTCGCTCTGGCTCTTCGTCCGCTACCTCAACACGCCACACGCCGACGTTCGCGCGACCGACGACGACGGCGCGCGCGTTGACAAAGGCGCGACGCGGCGCTCGCTCGCCGCCCTCGTCGCGCTCTTTGTCGCGAACCTTCTGCTCGTCTACACCCACTACTACGGCTGGCTCGTCGTCGCCGCGCAACTCTTTTTTCTGCTGCTCTCGCGACGCCGCCGGAGACTCTTCGCGCCGTTCGCCGCGTCGCTCGCCGCGCTCGCCGCCTGCTTCGCGCCGTGGGTCTACGCGGTCGCGCGCGCGACGGCCGCCGAGAGTCAGGGCGTCCGCCAGAACCTCGGCTGGATAGCGCGGCCGTCGCCCGGCGACCTCTTGGGATTTCTGACGCAGCTCGGCGACCCCTTCTACTTCCGGCAGAGCAACGTCGAGCCCCTGCACACGCGCTTCGGCTTCGCGGCCGTGCTCCTCCTCCTCGTCCTCCCCGTCGCGGCCCTCGTCGTCCGCCAACTCCGGCGCGGCGGCGGCGACGACGTTGATGAGACGAGTGCTGTGCCCGCGTCGAAGGGCGTGGGGGAGGGCGAGCGCTGGGCGCTACTTTTCTGTTTCCTGCTCGTGCCGGTGGCGCTCGCGTTCGCGCTGAGCTGGCTCCTGCCGCTGAGCGTGTGGGGCACGCGCCACCTCGTCACGGTCGCCGCGCCCTACGCGCTGCTCGCGGGCGCGGGCGCGTGGCGTCTGCGGCCCGTCTTGCTCTCGCGCGTGTTGGTCGCCGCAATCGTCTGCTGGTTCGCGCTCGTCGGCGCGGTCGTCTCCGCGCGACGCGAAGGGCCGTTCATCTGGTGCGCTTGGGAAGGTCTCGCCGCGCGCGCCGCGCTCGCGGAGTCGCCCGGCCCGGTCGAGGTCTACGCGTTCGAGGACTTGGTCGCCTATCACCTCTGGTTCGCCTCCGCGCGCAGAAACGGTAACGTCCGCGTCGCCGTCGTCAAGAACGTCGCGGGCCTGCGCGACGACCCGGCCTACTTCCTGCCGCGCGCCTTCCGCGGCGTGCGCGTCACGGATGCGGAGGCGCTCGCGGGCGAGGAGTTCTTCGTCGCCTTCCGCGACGCGGCGTGGCGCGAGTCGCGCCCGCCTTTGAAAATCCTCCTCGAACGCGGCTACTCTGTCGAGCAGGTTCACGAAGAGGCCGCGCAGGGGCAGAGGGCCTTCCTCGCGCGCGTCCGGCGCGGGCTGAAGCAATGACGAAAAAGTACGGGCCGTGGTTGGCGGGCTTCGCGGCGGTCGTCGCGGCGGCGCTCCTGCTCCGCGCGCAGGGCCGCCTGTGGATGTGCGCCTGCGGGCGACTCCTCCTGTGGACTTCGGACGCTTGGAGCGCCGACAACTCACAGCACCTCTCAGACCCCTACACCTTCACGCACGTCCTCCACGGCTTCATGTTCGCGGGCGCGCTCGCGCTCCTGCTCCCGCGCGTCTCTTGGCGCTGGGGCCTCGCGCTCGCCGTCGCGGCCGAAGCGGTCTGGGAGGTCGTCGAGAACAGCGACGCCGTCATCCGCCGCTACCGCGAGGCGGCGGGCGCGCTCGGCTACTTCGGCGACACGGTCGTCAACTCGGTCGGCGACATCGTGGCCTGCGCCGCGGGCTTTCTTCTCGCGCGGTGGCTCGGCCTTCGGCGCTCGCTCGTCGTCTTCGCCGTGACCGAGCTCGTGCTCCTCCTCTGGATTCGAGACAGCCTGCTGCTCAACGTCCTGATGCTGCTGTTCCCGCTCGACTCGATTCGCGCGTGGCAGTCGGGCGGCTGAAGCACGCGCCCGCGTCATCATGGGAACGAATGAAGGGGTTGCCGCTGACAGCCGTCGTCCTGTTTTGCGCCGCGCGCGAACGACTCGGGCCGAAAGAAAATTCCTGATGACCGAAAAACCCATCGCCCTTGACGCCTACGAGACTCTGGCCGAGGCCTACGCCTCCGTCATCGACACCAAGCCGCACAACGCGATGTGCGAGCGCCCGGCGACGCTCTCGCTTCTGCCCGACGTGGCGGGCCGCCGCGTGCTCGACGCGGGCTGCGGGCCGGGCGTCTACTCCGAGTGGCTCGTCGGGCGCGGCGCTGAAGTCTTGGCCTTAGACGCGAGCCCGAAGATGGTCGGGCTGGCGCGGCAACGTCTGGGCGCGCGCGCCGAGGTGCGCGTGGCGGACTTGGGCGCGCCGCTCGACTTCGTCGAATCCGAGTCGTTCGACGTGGTGCTGAGCCCGCTCGTCCTCGACTACGTCGAAGACTGGGCCGGCCCCCTCTCGGAGTTCCACAGAGTCCTGCGCGCGGGCGGGCACTTCGTCTTCTCCCTCACGCACCCCTTCTCCGACTTCACCTACTACGGCACGGAGAACTACTACGCGACGGAGCTAGTCGGCTGCGAGTGGAGGGCCTTCCCCGGCGTGCGCGTCCATGTGCCCTCCTACCGACGCCCGCTCGACGCGATACTCAACCCGCTTTTCGACGCCGGCTTCACCCTTGAGCGAACCGTCGAGCCGCGGCCGACCGAAGAGTTCAAACGCGCCGACCCCGAACACTACGCCGAGCTCTCGCGCCAGCCCTGCTTCCTCTGCCTCCGCGCCAGAAAGTAGCTGCGCCCGTAACCCGAAGGGGGTGACACGATTCTTCTCCGCCCGAAGTCGCGCTCGCTCGTCGGCCTCGCCCTCGCGCTCCTCGTGTTCGCGCCGGCCGCCGCCCGCGCGCCCGCGCAAGTCGTCGTCACGCGGGAGCAGTATGAGGAGGATTTCGACCTCCTCTGGCGGGCCGTCGCCGAGGAGTACGCCTACTTCGACAGCAAGCGGACGGACTGGGCGCGCGTGCGCGAGATACACCGCCCGCGCCTCGCCTCCGTCCGCACGCGCGCCGAGTTCGTCGCGCTGCTCGAAACCGTCCTCGAAGAGCTCTACGACTTTCACACGCACCTGAACACGAACACCGCCGCCTCGCCCCGGCTCGTGCCCTCGGGCGCGGACGTCTGGGCCGAGTGGCGCGCGGGCGAGGCCGTCGTGACGGAGGTCAGGCCCGGCTCGGCCGCCGCGAGCGCCGGCGTGCGCGTGCGGATGAGGGTCATTTCAATCGGCGGCGTGCCGGTCGGAGAGGCCGTCCGCGCGCGCGTCGGCAGGTCAGTCCCGGCGGGCGACGCGGCGGCGAGGGACTGGGCTTTGCGGGCCTTGCTCGCCGGACGCCGGAACGAGCGTCGGGTCGTCGAGGTTTCTGACGGCGTGAGCGCGCGCACGCTCTCAATCGAAGACCCGCCGGCGGGCGCGCCGACGGCGACGCGGCCCCCGCTCGAACGCCGCCGCCTCGGGCGCGGCTTCGGCTACGTGCGCCTCAACAACTCGCTCGGCGACACGGCCTTGATTAAGAGCTTCGACGACGCGCTCGCCGAGTTGCGCGACACGCGGGGTCTGATTCTCGACCTGCGCGACACGCCGAGCGGCGGCAACACACTCGTCGCGCGGGCCTTGATGGGCCGCTTCGTCTCGCGCGAGACGCCCTACCAGAAACACAGCGTCCCGGCCGAGGAGCGCCGTCACGGCGTGCGCCGCAGTTGGGTCGAGATGGTCTCGCCGCGCGGCCCCTTCGTCTACACGAAGCCGCTCGTCGTTCTCGTCAACCACTGGACGGGGAGCATGGGCGAGGGGACGGCCATCGGGCTCGACGGCGCGGGGCGGGCGACGGTCGTCGGGACGGAGATGGCCCGCCTCGTCGGCGCGACCTCGCAGACGAGACTTCCGCACACGGGCATCGGCGTCACCTTCCCGACCGAGAAACTCTTTCACGTCCGGGGCACCCCGCGCGAGGAGTTCGTGCCACCTGTCTACGTCGACCTGCTCGCGGGGCGCGGACGCGACGGCGAAGACCTCATCATGCGCGCCGGCCTCCGCGCGCTCGAAAACCTCACGCGCCGACGGCGGCGGGCGCGCGGCGCGTGAGCCGTCAGGCGCGGCGGTAGAGTTCGCGGCCGTCGGGGGTGAGTTCGAGGGCGAGCTTGTTGTCGGAGTGCGCGAGGTCGAGGTGGGCGACCGCCTCGGAGACGGAGAGGAAGCGGTGCACGTCGTCGGCTTCGGGGAAGAGAGAGCGCGCGACCTGCCACGCGGACGCGCCCTCTTTCGGGACGACGCGGACGACTTCCGCTTGGCGCTCGCGCACGGCGCGCAGGTAGCGGTTGAACAGCTCCTCGTAGTCGTGGACGGGCTCGCCGTGGCCGCCGTAGACGAGCGTCGGGTGAAGGCTACGCAGGCGCGCGAGGCTCACCAAGTATTCTTCGAGCGAGCGGAAGCGGCGCGAGGGGTTGACCGGGTCGGGCGAAAGGACGGGGTTCGGCGTGATGCGCTTTAAGACGCAGTCGCCGGCGATGACGGTGCGGTCGGCCTCGCGGAAGAAGGAGCACGAGCCGGGCGTGTGGCCGGGCGTGTGGACGACGCGCAGGGCGCCCGTCGCGAACTGCAACTCCTCGTCGTCGTAAAGCTCGGCGTGCTCGTGGTCTTCGAGCGCGTCGGCCAAGTGTCGCACCTGCTCGTAGACGCGGCGCATACCCTCGACCTCGTCCGCCGGGACGCCCGCGCGCACCAGAAGCGCGCGGTGCTCCTCGTATTCGAGACGGCCGACGCGGTGGCCCGTCTCCCATCCGTGAACCAAAACCTCGGCGTCCTTCGCCTCGTCGCGCAGAGACTTCGCCAGCCCGCAGTGATCCTCGTGCGCGTGCGTCAGCACGATGCGGCGGATGTCCGAGACGCGGAAGCGGGCGCGCCTCAGTCCGTCCTTTAAAGCCTCCAACGCCTCCTTCGTCTTCGGCCCCGTGTCGACGAGCGTCACCGGGTCTTCCGCGATGAGGTAGCAGTTGACCGGCCCGACGTAGAACGGCGTGGGGACGACGATGGGGATGATCTTCATAAGCGGCCAGCAATCGGCGGTCAGCTTTCGGCTTGAAAACCCGGACGGGTTAATCAGCTTCACTCCCGACCGCGGGGCGGAGATTAAAAGCCGACCGCTGAATGCTGACCGCCGAACGCTTCTCTAGTAGACGTACTTGTTCGCCTCGATCATCGCGCCGGCGATGCGCTGGCGTGCGGCGACGGTGTTCGTCGGCGCGTGCTTGGTGAAGCGGCGGAGCGCCGCGAGCAGCGTGCGCAGCTCGTCGCCCTCGCCCATCGCCGCGAGCGTCCGCTTGGCCGACGCCTCGACGCGCATGACGGCCTCGAAGCAGAACGTTCGCGTCATGTCGAGCTGGAGCGCGGCCGCCTCCTCGCCCTTCGACGCGGCGAGTTTGCGCGCGCGCAGCACGGCCGACTCGGAGGCGTAAACGTCCGTGATGATGTCGGCGACGCCCAGAAGAATCTCCTGCTGGTCGGCCAAGCCCATCATGTACTTCTGCGCCGCCGTCCCCAGAACCATCAGCGCGACCTTCTTCATGTTGCCGACGAGCTTCGACTCCTCGGCCAAGACGCCCTCGTCCTCGTCGCCGCCGGGGAGCGACGGCGACAGGATCTCGTCCATCAGCCCCTGCGCGGCCGGCAAGAGCGCCAGCTCGCCCTTCATCGCCTTCTTCATCAGCATTCCGGGGACGAGCATACGGTTGATCTCGTTCGTGCCCTCGAAGATGCGGTTGATGCGCGAATCCCGGTAGGCGCGCTCGGCCGGGTAGTCGGCCGAGTAGCCGTAGCCGCCGAAGATCTGCACCGTCTCGTCGGCGATGAAGTCGCAGTACTCGGATAGAGCCACCTTGATGATGGAGCACTCGGCGGCGTAGTCCTCGATGGTGCGCGACTTGGCGTCCATGTCGTGGTCGTCGCCGAGCGCGGCGATGCCGGTGTCCAGAAGTCCGAGCGTGCGGTAGACCATCGCCTCGCCGACCCAAGTGCGCGCGGCCATCTCGCCGAGCTTCTGCTTAATCGCGCCGAAAGACGAGATGGGCTTCCCGAACTGGTGGCGCTCGTTGGCGTAGCGCACCGCCTCCTGCGTCATCAGCTTCATCCCGCCCAGACACATCGCGCCGAGCTTGAAGCGGCCGATGTTCAGGGTGTTCAAGGCGATCTTGTGGCCCTTGCCGACTTCGCCGAGGAGGTTCGACACCGGGGTCTTAACGTCGGCCAAAACTAACGCCGTCGTCGATGAGCCCTTGATGCCCATCTTGTGCTCCTCGGCCCCGTTCGTCAGGCCCTCCTGACGCTCGACGATGAAGCCGGAGAACTTCTCGCCGTCCACTTTCGCGAAGACGACGAAGAGGTCGGCGAAGCCGCCGTTGGTGATCCACATCTTCTCGCCGTTGAGCGTGTAGTAGGTGCCGTCCTCGCTCAGGCGCGCGGTCGCCTTGGCGGCGAGCGCGTCGGAGCCGGAGCCGGCTTCCGTCAGCGCGTAGGCCGTGATGAGTTCGCCCGAGAGGATTTTCGGGATGTACTTCTGCTTGGCCTCCTCCGTGCCGAAGTAGAGGACGGGCAGAAGACCGATGCCGCCCTGCGCGCCCATCGTCGTCGCGAACGAGGCCGAGCGCCCCAAGTACTCGCCGACGATGGCGCCGCTCGTCTGATCCATGCCGAGTCCGCCGTACTCCTCGGGCACGCTCGCGCCGATGAGGCCGAGCTCCGCGCCCTTCTGCACGAGCTCGCGGGCGAGCTTCCAGTCGTGCTTTTCGAGTTCGGGGATGCGCGGGCGCACTTCGTTGTCCATGAACTGCCGCGTCGTCTCGGCGATCATGCGGTGCTCTTCGGTGAAGTCCTCGGGGGTGAAGACCTCGGCGGGCGCGCGCTCCTCGATGAGGAAGCTCCCGCCTTTAACAACTTTTCGCTCTTCGGCTACGGCTGACATCGCTCTCGTCCTTTCTCCGTTGTAGACTCCTGCGGACTCAAATCCTCTCAAAGATGCCGGCCGCGCCCATGCCGCCGCCGACGCACATCGTGACCATCGCGTAGCGCCCGCCGCGCCGCTCAAGCTCGCGCAGGGCGGTGGCGGTGAGCTTCGCGCCCGTGCAGCCCAGAGGGTGTCCGAGGGCGATGGCGCCGCCGTTGATGTTCACCTTCTCCGGGTCGAGTTCGAGCTGGCGGATGACGGCCAAGCTCTGCGCGGCGAAGGCCTCGTTGAGCTCGATGACGTCTATCTGGTCGATGGTGAGGCCCGCGAGCTTGAGCGCCTTCGGGATGGCGTAGACCGGGCCGATGCCCATCTCCTCGGGCGGGCAGCCGGCCGTCGCGTACGCGACGAAGCGCGCCAAGGGTTTCAGCTTCAACTGCCGCGCGCGTTCGTCCGACATGACGACGACCGCGGCCGCGCCGTCGGACATCTGCGACGCGTTGCCCGCCGTGATCGTCCCCTTGACGTGGAAGGCGGGCCGGAGCTTCGCCAAGCCCTCCTCGCTCGTGTCGCGGCGCACGCCCTCGTCACGGTCGAACGTGACCTCGCGCGTCGTCTTCTTGCCCTTCGCGTCCAAGTCCTCGAAGCGGACGGCGAGCGGCACTATCTCGTCGTCGAACTTGCCCTCGTCCTGCGCGGCGGCCGCCCGCTTGTGCGAGCGCAGGGCGAAGGCGTCCTGCTCCTCGCGCGAGACCTCGTAGCGGCGCGCGACGTTCTCGGTCGCGAGCCCCATGTTGAGGTAGAAGTCGGGGTAGTGCTCGACGAGGTACGGGTTCGGGCGGATGATGTGGCCGCCCATCGGGATGAGCGACATCGTCTCAAGGCCGCCCGCGATGACGACGTCCGCCCCGCCGACGCGGACGCGGTCGGCGGCGATGGCGATTGACTGGAGCCCCGAAGAGCAGAAGCGGTTGATGGTCATGGCGCTCGACTCGACGGGCAGGCCCGCGCGAATCGCGGCCGCGCGCGCGACGTTCATGCCCTGCTCGGCCTCGGGCATCGCGCAGCCCATGACCACGTCCTCGACCTCTTCGAGCCCGAGCCCCTCGGCGCGCTCGACGGCCTCTTTGATGACGGCCGCGCCCATCTCGTCGGGCCGCGTGTCGCGCAGAGTCCCCTTCGGTGCCTTGCCGACCGCCGTGCGCACGGCGGAAACGATGACAGCGTCTCTCATAAATTACTCCGTGTGACCCTTCTGAATCGCCACCTCGACCTCTTCGACCGGCAGCACCTCGCGCAGCGCGCGCGGGTCGATTGAGACGAGGAAGCCGCGCTTGCCGCCGTTGACGTAAATCTTCGGCAAATCAAAAATCGTGCGCTCGACGTAGACCGGCAAGCTAGCGCGCGTGCCGAACGGGCTCGTGCCGCCCACCAAGTAGCCCGTGTGCCTCTGCGCCGCCGCGGGCGCGCAAGGGTGGACGCTCTTTGTGCCGAGGCGGCGGGCCAACTGCTTCGTCGAGACCTCGCGGTCGCCGTGCATCAGGACGACGAGCGGCCGCTTGTTCTCGGTCTCCATGACTAAGGTCTTGACGACCGCGTGCTCTTCGACGCCCAACTCGGCGGCCGAGCGCCGCGTGCCGCCGCGCTCCTCGTAGTCGTAGAGGTGCGGCTCGAACGCGACGCCCTTCTCGCGCAAGACGCGCACGGCCGGGGTGACGGGGTAGTCCATCGCCCTCAGGCCGCCGGCGCGTGGCGCGGGAAATTCGCGGACTCGGTGACGCGGCGCGCCTGCTCGAAGTGTCGGCGCTCGTGCGCGACCGTGATGCGGCACGCGTCGAGCAGGCTGTAGGTGACGAAGCCCGCGAACGGGGAGGTGACCTTCGTCTTTTTCATGTCAACTTTGCCGGCCGCGCGCATCAGCCCGGCGAGCCGGCCCTGCTGCTCGACGAACCGCCCGACGACGCGCGGGTCGACGTCGCTCGACGCGGGCCGCGTGCTGCTCGGCGCTTTGAACTTCCGCGCCGACTCCGGCGCGACCGCCTTCAAGACCATCTTTCCGAAAAACCCCGACAGCGGCGACAGGCGCTCCCACGCGCGGCTCCTGTGCTCGCCCCGCCCGACCGCTTCGAGCATCGCGCAGAAGCGCTCGTTGGTCTTGATGAGGTGGTCGAAACACTGCCCGACGCTCCAACTCTCCGCCGACGGCTGCCAGTTGACCTGCTCGGGCGAAAGATTGCCGAACGTGCGGCGCGCGTCCTCGGCGACCGCTTCGAGTTCCTTCACCAACGAGGGGAGCTCCGTCCCGCTTGTCGTCGCGCTCATACTTTGATGCCTCAGTTGCGCAAAGGCTTGCCCGTCTTGAGCATGTGCGCGATGCGCTCCTGCGTCTTGCGCTCGCCGCACAGGGAGAGGAACGCCTCGCGTTCGAGGTCGAGCAGGTACTGCTCGGAGACGCGCGTCTGGTGGTTCAAATCGCCGCCCGTCAGAATCTTCGCCAGACGCTCGCCGATGACGGCGTCGTAGTCGGAGATGAAGCCGCCGCGCTTCATCTGGTGGACGCCGAGCCGCAAGGTCGAGAGCGCCGCTTGGCCGAGCGCGAGCACGTCCGTGCGCGGCTGCGGGCGGACGTAGCCGGCCGCGGCGAGCGCGAGCACTTCCTGTTTGGCGTCGGCGATGAGGCGCTGCTTGTTCATCGAGACCGTGTCGCCTTCGCGCAGGAAGCCGAAGTCGCGCGCCTCCTCGGCCGAGGTCGCGACCTTCGCCATCGCGACCGTCTCGAACGCCCGCTTGACGAAGGGGAACGGGTCGGCGTCCGTGGCGCCCGCCGGGATGGAGTCGAGCGCGCGCACCAGCATCTCTTTCGTCCCGCCGCCCGCGGGGATGAGGCCGACGCCGACCTCGACGAGCCCGATGTAGGTCTCGGCCGCGGCGCGCGCGCGATCCGAGTGCAAGGTCATCTCGCAGCCGCCGCCGAACGTCATCCCGAACGGCGCGACGACGACGGGCTTGGCCGAGTAGCGCAGGCTCATCGTCGCGTTCTGAAACGCGCGGACGGCCAAGTCTAACTCGTCCCACTCCTCCTCTTGCGCGCCGAGGAGCACGAGCATCAGGTTCGCGCCGACCGAGAAGTTCTCGCCCTGATTGCCGACGACGAGCCCCTCGAAATTCTTCTCGACCTCGGCGAGCGCGAACTTGACCATCTGCAAGGTGTCGCCGCCGATGGAGTTCATCTTCGAGTGGAACTCAAGGCAGGCGACGCCGTCGCCGATGTCAACGAGCGACGCGCCCGCGTTCTTCTTAATCACCCCGCCGCGCTCTTTGACGGACTTGAGGACGATCACGCCCGGCGCGTTGCCGACCGGGACGTAGCTGCCGGAGGCGAAGTCGAAGTAAAGCTCCTCACCATTCTCGGTCTTGTAGAAACTCTTCGCGCCCGCCGCGAGCATCGCCTCGACGTTCGCGGGGACGGCGCGGCCTTCTTCACGCAGCCGCGCGACCGAACGCTCGACGCCGATGGCGTCCCAAGCCTCGAAGACGCCCAACTCCCAGTTGAAGCCCCAGCGCATCGCGCGGTCGACCTCGACGACCGTGTCGGCGATTTCCGGGATGCGGTTGGCGGCGTAGACGAGCGTCTTCGACATCGTCTTCCAGAGGAACTGCCCGGCGCGGTCTTTGCCCCACACGAGAGTCTTGACGCGCTCGCGCGTGTCCTCGATGTTTTTGGCCGCGTCGATTGCCGGGAGCTTCGCCTTCTGCGGCCGGCGGTATTCGAGCGTCGCGTGGTCGAGCGTCCAGATTTCCTGCACGCCGCCCTCGCCCTTCTGCTTGCGGTAGAAGCCGCCCTTCGTCTTGTTGCCCAGAAGCCCGCGCTCGACCATCCGCGTTAAGAACT
This sequence comes from Pyrinomonadaceae bacterium, assembly GCA_035634035.1. Classification (GTDB taxonomy): domain Bacteria; phylum Acidobacteriota; class Blastocatellia; order Pyrinomonadales; family Pyrinomonadaceae; genus DASQDT01. Next base: position 12,596 of record DASQDT010000100.1, read on the forward strand.
CGGGCACGCGGTAGGCCTCGCGGTCTTCGTCCTCGGGCACGGCCTCGTAGAGATTTTTGGCGACGTGCGCGAACACGTCTAAGCCGACGAGGTCGAAGAGGCGGAACGTGCCCGTCTTGGGACGGCCGACCGCTTGGCCCGACATCTTGTCGACCTCTTCGACGGTGTAGCCGTCTTCGAGCATCGTCTTGATGGTGACGAGGCCGCCGTAGGTGCCGACGCGGTTGGCGATGAAGTTCGGGCGGTCTTTCGCGGGGACGACGCCCTTGCCGAGCCGTCGTTCGAGGAAGCCGTAGAGCGCGCACGCCACTTCCGGCTTCGTCCACTCGGTGCGGATCAGCTCGACCAGATAGAGGTAGCGCGGCGGGTTGAAGAAGTGGAGGCCGAGGAAGTGCTGGCGGAAGTCTTCGGAGAAGCCCTCGGCGATGTGGCGGACGGGGATGCCGCTCGTGTTGGTGGCGACGACCGAGCCGGGCCGGCGGTGCCGCTCGACGCGCTCGAAGAGCGAGCGTTTGATGTCGAGATTTTCGACGACGGCCTCGACGACGAGGTCGCACTCTTTGAGCTTGGGGAGGTCGTCCTCCAGATTGCCGGCCGTGACGAGGCGCGCGGCGTCCGAGTTGAAGAAGGCGGCCGGCTTGGCACGCTTGGCCGATTCGAGCCCGGCGCGCGCGATTCGGTCGCGCACCTCGCGCGATTCGAGCTTCAGCCCTTTGGCCGCCTCGTCGGGCGTCAACTCCTTCGGCGCGATGTCCAAAAGGAGCGTGGGGATGCCGGCGTTGGCGAGGTGGGCGGCGATCTGCGCGCCCATCGTGCCCGCGCCGAGGACGGCGGCTCGTTCGATGCGAAGCATAAAGGGGGGACTCTCTTCCTTCCGTCTAAATCTCTCTCGGGACACCCTGCCGGAGCGCCCACCATCATACTGAATGAGCATTCATTCAGCAAGCCCGCGCGGCGGAAAAATAGATGATGTACGACGGCGCGGGCGGAAATGTTTTGCGCGGCCGAAAGGCGAGCGGGGCGAATTTATTTTAGGCGGGGGGTGATCCGTTTACGGTTTTCTTTGCGCGTGGGAGGGTGGCGAAGGATTTCGAAAACTTAATTGCAAGGGTGCTCAGAAGGGGAGTTACCGTCATGTCTAAAGCCCGACGTACATTCACAATCATCGCAACCATCATCCTCTCGGCCGCGTCCGCGCTGGCCCAGAACAACGGCGCGGCCGCCGAAGAGCGCGCCGACAAGGCGACCGTCACGGCGAGCGCCTCGGCCGCCGGCGTCCGCTTCGTCTCGCCCGGCGAGACGCGCCGCATCCGCGTCGAAGTCTTCTCGGCCACCGGCGAGCGCGTGTTCGATTCCGAGTTCCGCTCGGGCGGCATCGCCGAGTGGGACGCGCAGGCCGCGGCCGACGGCTCTTACCTCTGCATCGTCACGGCCGAAGACCTCAACGGCAAGGCGAGCCGCAAGTTCACGACCGTCACCAAGCGCGAGGGCCGCGTCGCGTTGGGGCGCGAGGGCGACGAGCAGTTGAAGGTCGAGCTGTCGCGCGCCTTCGCGGCCGCGCAGGCGGGCGGCGAGATGGCCTCGACGGCGAAGGGCAACATCAAGGGTCAGGCCGTCACCGTCACCGCGCACGACGGCCAGCACGGTCAGGTCACCTCGACCACGGGCGACCTGACCTTCCGCACCGGCAACGTCTTTTCGGGTAAGGACAAGGAGCAGATGCGCGTGACAACCGACGGCCGCGTCGGCATCGGCACGGACGCGCCCGAGTCGGCTTTGGACGTGGCGGGCGAGATACGCGCCCGCGGCGGCATACGCTTCGCCGACGGGACGGTCATCAACTCCGCCAACGCCCTGCCGCAGGGCGTTTTGAATTCCGCGCAGGGCAGCTCGCAGGCGGGCGCGGCCTCAGCCTCGCTCGCCGGCAGCGGCACGACGGGCCGCCTGACGAAGTGGACGGACGGCGCGACGGGCACGCTCGGCGACTCCGTCATCACCGAGTCGGCCGGCAAGGTCGGCATCGGCAACAGCAGCCCGGCGACGACGCTCGACATGGTCGGCTCTTTGACGCTGCGCCACAACGCCTCGTCGGGCGGCTTCCGCATCGCCGACCGCGCCTCCGCGCCCGGCCAGCAGATGGTGTTCGCCGCCGCGCCCGCCGCGGCCTCGTCGGTCTTCAACACGTTCGTCTCGGGCGCGACTCTGGCCGCGCCGAAGTTCGCGCAGTTCTCGGCGTGGACGACCGACATCGACCTCAACCCGGCGAACGCCACGCAGTTCACCTTCGCGCACAGCCCGACGGACGGCGGCATCCTCGCCACGGTCAAGTACGGCACGGCCGTCGCCGGCAAAATCTCCATCCAGCCGAACTGGAACGGCGCGACGCCGACGGCGCTCGTCGTCGACACCAACAGCAACGTCGGCGTCGGCACGGCCGCGCCCGCGCAGAAGCTCGAAGTCGTCGGCAACATGAAGCTCACCGGCGCGAACAACGGCGTCATCTTCCCCGACGGCACGAAGCAGACGAGCGCCGCGGCCAGCATCGGCGGCGCGAACACTTGGACGGGCGCGCAGGTCTTCTCGGTCGGGCTCTCGGCCAACAACGCGCTCATCACCAACGTCGGCAACCCCGTCAACGCGGGCGACGCGGTCAACAAGGCTTACACGGACGCGAACTTCGTCAAGTTCGTCCCCGGCGCGGAGCAGCTCTCGGTCGGCGACGCCAACGGCACGGCGACCATGATCAACCTGCGCGGCGGCTCGACCTGCTGCTCGGGCCCCGGCGGCCACACGCCGGCCTTCTTCAAGGTCTTCCAGAACGGCAGCTTCGTCGCCACCGGCAACCTCGGCATCGGCACCTCGCCGATGGAGGGCAAGGGCTACCGCACCTCTTGGCACACCTACAAGGGCGCCTTCCGCTCCGGCTACGCCGACAAC
>DASQDT010000101.1:0-13577 GCA_035634035.1 Pyrinomonadaceae bacterium
TCCGCGCCTTGCAGCATGTCCATGACCGAGGTGAAGGCCGAGTAGGAGGAGAGCGGGAACCAGTCGCGCAGCGGCTTCATCCGCCCGCCGAGCTGCGTGTCCAAATCCTCGGCCATGCCGGCGAGCGTGTAGCGCTGCTGCTCGCGGATGTCGTCGGGCACGTCCTCGTCGCGCCCCGTAAAGGAGACGGGCTGGAAGGCGATGGTCTGCACCTTGTCGATGTTCTTCGCCGCGAACTCGACGATCTGGCCGATGGCGTCGTTGTTGACGGTGTTGACGATGGTCGTCACCAGCGTGACCTTGATGCCGACGGACGCGAGGTTCTCAATCGCGCGCAACTTAACGTCGAACAGATTGCCGACGCCGCGGTGCTTGTTCTTCTCCTCGGAGACGCCGTCGAACTGCAGGTAGACGCCGTGCTGGCCCGCCTCTTTGGCGGCCTTACAGAACTCCATGTCCTCGGCGTAGCGGATGCCGTTCGTCGCGGCGAGTATCCGGTAGAAGCCGACCTTCTTGGCGTGGGCGACGGCGTCGAGGAAGTAGGGCGACAGAGTAGGCTCGCCGCCCGAAAAGAGGATGATTATCTGGCGGCGCGGCTTGAAGGAGACGGCGCGGTCTAGAATCGCCTTCGTGTCCTCGAATGTCGGCTCGTGCACGTACCCGACCTGATTGGCGTCCATGAAGCACGGGTTGCACATCATGTTGCAGCGGTTCGTGAGGTCGACCGTCAAGACGGCCCCGCGCCCGAACTTGATGTTCGATGTGCCGTGGCGGTGGATGTGCGCGTCCTCGGCGGCGCGGAAGTCGCGGCCGAAGAAGAGCGACTCGATGCGCTCAAGGAAGCGCGCGTCGGTCGCCATCAGGTCGCGGAACTCGCCGTGGACGGGGCACGTCTTCGTCATGAAGACCTGCCCGCCCTCCTCGAAGATTTGCGCCTTGATCTCGCCGGGGTGCGTGTGCATCAAGGTTTCGAGCGCCACGTCGCCGCTGATGACGGCGTCGCGCACTTCCTTGACGCAGCGCGGGCACAGGGAGTCGGTCTCGCGCGGGAAGCCGAGCGGCGGGGCGGTGCGTTCGTAGGACTTGAGCAGCGGCCCCGGGGCCCACTTCGGGCGGATGGCCTCGCCCTCGGGCAGGCGCGTGTTGACGGACTGAAAAGCCTTCCACGCCACGTCCGAGAGGTTCGAGATGAGGCGCGAGGCCTTGACGCCGCTAAAGCGCGTGCGCTCCTGTTCGCCCCGACGGAATTGATCGCTGAACAAGTTAAAGGTTCTCCTTCGAGAGACGCACGTCGCGGCCGTAAACCGTTGCAAACGCTCGCCTGTGTTGCCTTCTGAGTGGGCCGCAAGGGGACTGCCGGCGACGCGACATGATAAATGTAACCCCCGGCAGATGCAAGAGATAAAGGCGTAAGACGCCCCGCCCCGCCCGTTGGTTGCAGGCGCGCGTCGAATAGTTCGGTCGCTTCCCGCGCCTCACTTGCAGCCGGCGTGGCCGCAGGTGCACTCGCTGGTCGGGTCTGAGTCCGCCTCGTCCTCGCAGGCGTCGCTGCAATAACGCTTCGGCTCCTCGACCGTGCAGCGGCACTTCCGGTGCGCGCACTGGCGCGTGTCGTGAATGTCAGCCATCTCGGCCCGTGGCCTCCTCTTTCCGCTCGATTCGCATCTCGTTTTGGGCGGGCGCGCCTATTCTACAACCACGCGGGCGGCGGGCGTAACTGTTTGCCGCCTCGTAGGCCGAGGATGTACCATCCCACGCGCCCCCGAACCTTCTATGGAGATTCACCCGACAGCCGTCGTCCACCCGCGCGCGCAACTCGGCCGCGGCGTCCGCGTCGGCCCGTACGCGGTCGTCGAGGAGGACGTGACAATCGGCGACGACTGCGAGTTGGGCGCGCACTCGGTCGTCAAACGCTTCACGACGCTCGGCCGCCGCAACCGCGTCTTCGAGCACGCGACGTTGGGCGGCGAGCCGCAGGACTGGAAGTACAAGGGCGAGCGGAGCGCGCTCGTCTTGGGCGACGACAACGTGATACGCGAGTACGCGACCCTGCACCGCGCGCGCGGCGAGGACGAGGCGACGCGCGTCGGCAGCCGAAACTTTCTGATGGTCTCGGTGCACGTCGCGCACAACTGCGAGGTCGGCGACGACAACGTTTTCGCCAACGGCGTGGCGCTCGCGGGCCACGTCGCGGTGGCCGACCACGTCTTCTTGGCGTCGAACGTCGGCGCGCACCAGTTCACGCGCTTCGGGCGCTTCGCGATGGTCGGCGGCAAGTCGAAAATCGTGCAGGACGTTTTGCCGTTCTTCACGACGGACGGGAACCCCGCGCGCGTGCGCGGCATCAACGTCGTCGGACTGCGGCGCGGGGGCTTCACGCCCGAAGCGCGGCTCGCCATCCGCCGCGCCTTCGGCCTGCTCTTCCGCGAGCGTCTGCCGCTGGCCGAAGCCCTTGAGCGCGCGCTCGCGCTCGGAGACGAGAACGTCGCGCACCTCGTCGACTTCATGCGCGGCTCGCGGCGCGGGTTTACGGGCGTCGAGCGGCGCGCGGTCGAAGCGGCGTCGGGCGCGGCGGGCGAGGACGACAGCGAGTCTGATTCATGAGCGGAGAAGAGAACTCGATGACGGCCGCGGAGCTGGCCGAGGTTGTCGGCGGGCGCGTCGCGGGCGACGGGGGCGCGCGCGTGCGCGACGTCGCCGGGCTCGACGCGGCGGGCGAGGGCGACGTGGCCTTCGTCGAAGACGCGAAGCACGTCGAGCGCGCGCGCGCGAGCAAGGCGACGTGCCTCATCGTGCCGGCGGGCGTTTCGGTTGAGGGACGCTGCGTCATCGAGGCGGCGCGGCCGAAGCTCGCGTTCGCGCTCGCCGCCGCGGCGCTCCGCCCGGCGCGGAGGCGCGCGCCCGGAGTTCACGCGTCGGCCGTCGTCGCGGAGGGCGCGGAACTCGGCGACGATGTGCACGTCGGCCCGCACGCGGTCGTCTCGGAGGGGGCGACGGTCGGCGCGCGGACGCAGATTCTCGCCGGCGCGGTCGTCTCCGAGGGCGCGCGGGTCGGCGCCGACTGCGTGCTCCACCCGAACGTCGTGCTCTACGAGCGCGTGACGCTCGGCGACCGCGTGATTCTGCACGCGGGCGTGCACGTCGGCGCGGACGGCTTCGGCTACGTGCGCGACGAGGCGGGCGAGTACCGGAAGTTCCCGCAGATAGGGACGGTCGTCATCGAGGACGACGTCGAAATCGGCGCGGGCAGTTGCGTCGACCGCGGGGCTCTGGGCGAGACGCGCGTCGGGCGCGGGACGAAGCTCGACAACCTCGTGCAGGTCGGCCACAACGTCTCGATAGGCGAGCGCGTCGTCATCGCCGCGCAGACGGGAATCTCCGGCAGCACGGTCATCGAGTCGGACGCGGTCATCGGCGGGCAGGTCGGGATGGGCGACCACGCGCGCGTCTCGCGCGGCGCAGTCGTCGGCTCGAAGGCGGGGATACTGCCGGGCAAGATCGTGCGGCCCGGCGCGGTCGTGTGGGGCGTGCCCGTGCGGCCCCTCGACGAGTACAAGCGCCTGAACGCGCACTTCGGGCGTCTGCCGCAGATGAGAGACGACCTGAACGAGCTGAAGGCGCGCGTCGCGGAGCTCGAAGCGCGCCTCAAAGAGGAGTCCTGACGGCCGTAAAAAAAAATAGGCGCGGGGGGAGGAGCGCCCGCCCGCGCCTGTCCAATTGTCCTACCTACGGGAAACTCTTAACCCTCTACGTTCGGTTCGCGCTGGCGCTGGCGTCGTCCCGGTCGCTGCGGCCGTGGAAGCGCGTGTTGGCGCGGTCGTCCCAGTTGCGTATGTTCTTGAAGGTGACGCGCGCGCCGGTGATGACCTCGCCGCCCAAGTTAACGCCGCCGACGCGCCACGTGTAGACGCGGCGGCGGTCGAGGTCGCCCCTGTTCACGGGGAGTGACCTCCGAGAGACTTTCCTCGCTCGGCCCCGAAATTAGACGCGCAATCGCGCGCCGGTTTCAGAAACAAATCGCGCGCGGATTCCAGAGTTTTCGGCCGGAAATCTAAGGTTTTCGGGTGAGGGCCGGGGCGTCGTCGCCGCCCGCGTCGAAGGCGCGGCGGAGCGGCTCGGGCACTTCGACGGCGCGCCGCGTGTCGAGATTCATCGCGGCTTGGACGAGCGTGGCCGAGGCGCACAGCACGCCGTCGGAGGCGCGGCGGATGCGGTACTCGAAGGTCGCGGACTTCGTGCCGACGCGCGAGACGAAGACCTCGACGTCGGCCGCCTCGCCGTAGAGGAGCGGCGCGAAGAACTCGGCGCGCGCGTTGACGGTGGGGAAGCCGACGCGCTCCGTCGCCATCAAACGGTCGTAGGTCATCCCGCAGCGCGCGGCGAAGAACTCTTCCATCGCGACGTGGCAGTAGTGGAAGAGGACGGGGTAGTAGACGAGGCCGGCCGCGTCCACGTCGGCGAATCGCACGGTGATGCGTGTCGAGAAGGGCATGGGACGGGACTCATTGTAGACTCCGGGGCGGGCGGCGGTCGAATACGTGCGGGGCGAAAAAGAGGAGGGAGCCGGCGCGCGACGGGTGCGCGCCGACTCCCTCACGTCTTTTCGCGCGGGCCGGAATCTTACGGCCGGTTGTTGTTGCCGTTCGTGTTGGTGTTGCGGTTGGCGGGGCCGCGCGGGGTGCCCGGCAAGCGTCCGCGCCCGCCGCCCGGCGGCGTGTTGGAGTTGGCGTTCGTGTTGCCGTTAGTGTTCGTGTTGGTGTTCGTATTCGTGTTGGTGTTCGTGTTCGTGTTGGTGTTCACGTTCACGTTGGTGTTGCCGTTGGTGTTGCCGTTCACGTTACCGTTGGTGTTGGTATTCGTGTTGGCGTTGGTGTTGCCGTCCTTACACGCGGCGCGGCAGGTGTCGAACGCCTCCTTGCAGGCGTTCTGGTTAGCGCCCGCGGCTTCGCGGCACGCCTGATAGCGCCGCGTGCACTCCTGCTGGCACTCTCCCCGCTCGCTCTGGTCGCTGGCGGCCGCCGACGAAATGAGTAGGACGGCCACCACCGCGAGGGCGAAGATGGGAATGTTTTGGAAAGTGGACTTCTTCACGGCTTTCATCCCTCCTTACAGTTCTGACGCTAATCGGCCCGGATTTTTTGAGGCTTGGGGGAGTGGTGCATTATAGGCGCGTCCGGCGCGCGCTTCAGTGCTGTACCGTACGCACGTTTGTTGTGATTCGGATGCAGGACGCCTGCGTGGGACGGGGCGGGGCGCGAGGGAGTGAGACGGACGCGGGTCGGGCTAGGAGCTTTTGAGCGCGCGGCGGTCGATCTTGCCGCGGTCGTTCTTGGGGAGCGACGTGACGAACTCGACCCAGCGCGGGTACTTGTAGAGCGCGAGCTTGGATTTGACGAACGCCTTGATGTCCTCCTCCGTCGCGCGGTCGGCCGCTCGCCCCTCCCGGAGGACGACGAACGCTTTAGGCTTCACCAGCCCGTCGCCCGCGTCGTGGCCGACGACGGCGCACTCGGCCACCGCCTGATGCTGCAAGACGCAGTTCTCGATCTCGGCCGGCGCGACGAAGATGCCGGAGACTTTCAGCATATCGTCGGTGCGCCCGTGATACCAGAAGTAGCCCTCCTCGTCGGCGTGGAATTGGTCGCCGGTCGTGCACCAGTCGCCCGCAAACGTCGCCTTGGACTTGTCGTGCGCCTGCCAGTAGCAGAGCGCGGCCGAGTCGCCCTTGACGCGGAGCGTCCCCATGTCGCCCGTCTTGACGGGCTGACCCGACGCGTCGACTATCTGCGCCTCGTAGCCCCCGACGACGCGGCCGAGGCTGCCGGGCTTCACGTCGCCCGGACGGTTCGTGATGTAGATGTGGAACATCTCGGCCGACCCGATGCCGTCGAGAATCTCGACGCCGAACGCCTCGACCCAGCGGTTGTAAAGCTCCACGGGCAGGGCCTCGCCCGCCGACAGGCACATGCGCAGGGACGAGAGGTCGCGCCCGCGCGCGCCTTCGAGGTTGAGCATCGCGCCGATCATCGTCGGGACGCTCGTCAGGATGGTCGGCCGGTAGCGCTCGACCATCTCGAAAATCTTCTCGGGCGTCGAGCGCTCGGGGAAGAGAGCGGTCGCGCCGCCGACGGCGAAGGGGAAGAGAAGGTTCGTTCCGGTCGCGTAGCCGAAGAAGAGTTTCGGGACGGAGACCGTCAAGTCGTCTTCGCGGACGCCCAAGACGCGCTTGGCGTAGCACTCAGTGTTGTAAGGCAGGTCGTGCTGAAGGTGCACGGCGCCTTTGGGGTGTCCGGTCGAGCCGGAGGTGAAGAGCCAGATGGCGATGTCGTCGCGCGAGGTGTCGGCCGGCGTGCACTCGTCGCCCTGTGAGTCCAAAGCCTCGGCGAACGACGTGAAGTCGCCGCGCTCTCCGCCGACGACCAAGACGTTCTTCAAGTACCTCGCCTCGCGCGCGGCCGGGCCGAAGGTTTCGAGCATCGAGTCGTGTATGACGGCGACGCGTGCGCGCGTGTAGTCGAGGTAGTAGCGGTAGTCTTCGGCCGGCAGGAGCGGGTTGACCATCGTGATGACGCCGCCCACGCGCGCCGCCCCGAACCACGCCCAAGCGAACTCCGGGCAGTCGGGCAAAGATATGAGCACGCGGTCTTCGACTTCGAGCCCCGCCTCGCGCAGAGCGTTCCCCGCGCGGTTCGCGAGCCGCGCCGCCTCGCCGTACGTGTACGAGTCGTCGCGGTAGTACAGGCAAGTCTTACCCTCCCGGCCCTCCTCCAAGTTGTGGTAGAGGAAGTAGTCGGCCATGTTGAAGCGCTCGGGGAACTCGATGTTCATGGTCGGTCGGGGCGCGCGTTAGGTTTTGCCGGCGAAGGGGCAGCCGGCGTCTGAGCCGTGTTTGGAGTCGAGGTAGGTGCGGGCCTCCCAGAGCTCGGGGAAGAATTTTTTGTCGAGCGTGGTGCGCAGGTAGCCGACGCCCTCGCTGCCGCCCGTGCCGCGCTTCGTGCCGACCATGCGCTCGACCATCCTGACGTGGTGCGAGCGCCACAGGGAGAAGTACTCGTCGTGCGACAAGAGCGCCTCGGAGAGTTGAAACTCGGCGGGGCGCTCCTCGAAGTGGGTCAGGATTTCGAGCGCGGCGCGCGTGCGGAGGCCGTAGGCGCGCCGGCGCTCGGCGTCGTCGGCGTCGGCCGCGGCGTCGGGCGCGTCGAAGCCGCGTCGGCGCAGGTGCGCGTAGAAGGCTTCGGCGAGCGAGGGCGCGTCGAGGCGCGCGCGCAGGCGGCAGGAGGCGAACTCGTCGGCCGAGAAGGCGCGCAGGATCGACTCGTCCTTGAGCCCCGACGCGAACTCGATCTCGCGGAACTGCATCGACTGGAAGCCGCTCGCCGGGTTCAGCTCGTCGCGGAAGCCGAGGAAACTGATGGGCGTCATCGTCTCGACGATGTGTATCTGCGTGACGAGCAGCTTCTCGATTTCGACGACGCGCAGGAGCGCGCGCGTGGCCGCGAAGGCGCGGTCTTCGCTCATCGCCGCGACGGCCGCGTCCAACTCGTGCAGGATTTGCTTGAACCAGAGCTCGTAGGCTTGGTGAATCGTGATGAAGAGAAGCTCGTCGTGGTGCGCGGGGTCGGAGACGCAGTCCTGCAAGGCGATGAGGTCTTGGACGCGCAGGTACTTGTTGTAGGATAAAGGCTCGGCCACGAATAACCTCTGTCTGTTTCGTTAAAGGGGCGACGGACTGAGGCGATTATAAAGTGCCTCAACGCTCCTTGCCAGCGTCGGCCGTCACGCGCCGGCGCGCCCCGATGCCCCGACGGCGAGGTTTTCATGACGACGGCTTTGATGTAGATTTGTGGGCCCGCGCCGTGCGGGCTCAACGCATGAAACGCTTTCGTAGGATTCGGAGCGAGTTCGGGACGAAGGCTCTGGTCAGAGTCTCCGTCATGCTCGTCGGCCTCGCCGGGATGGCGCTCCTCGACTTCTTCGCGTTCGCAAGTCTCACGGCCGCCGTCATCGCCGCCGCCGGCCTGCTCGCCGGCTTCCTCTTGCGCGGGCTCATCAGCCGCGGCGTCGAGTCCTACGCCCGCGTGCTGCCCGCCGGCCTCTTCGTCTACTCGGCCGTCCTGTTCTTGGGCGAGCAGCTCGGCCTCGACCGAAGCGCCCGCCTCGCCATCATCACCGCGACGACGGTCGTCGTCTTCAACCTACAGTTCTGGTCTCTCTCAGACCCGGCGGTCGTCAACACCGAACGGATGCGGGGTGCGAAGGGGTCGTGACGAAGGGTTGAAAGGCCGTCGAAGCTTTCGCGCCTCGCCGAGTACGACGCGCGAAATCACTTGCTACTGAGCGCGGCGGCTCGGCGCGTCGTCGGGGGAGTTTGCGCGATGGGTGCGAGGCAGATGGCGGAGATTTGGAAGGCCGCGAACGAGGTCTACGAGGCGGCCGGGGGCGCGGGCGACGAGCCGAGCGCCCTCTGCACGGTCGAGGCCGTGACGGCGTCGGGCGACGAGGTCTGGGTGCAGTTGATGCCCGGCACGGTGAATTTGTCCTACCCGTTCACGGACGAGCCGACGGCGCTCTTGCGCGCGCGCGGCGTGCGCCTGCCCGAAGACGCCTATCTCGTCGAGTGGGTCGCCGGGCAGCACGCCACGTTCGGCTTCGGCCACATCGGCGCGCGCGACCACGCCTTCCTCGCCGACCAACTCTTCGTCAGGGTGCTCGGCTGCGACGACGAGAGCTACGAGCCCCGGCCTTCCGTCGAGTCCTTATGAGCCACACGCCGGAGGATCCCGATTACGAGCGGCGCGTCCGCGAAAGCTTCGGGCGGCAGCGCGCGATGGAGCTTTTGGGCGCTCGCCTCGCGCGCGTCGAGCCGGGCGCGGTGACGGTCGCGCTCCCCTTCCGCGAAGACCTCACGCAGCAGAACGGCTACGTGCACGCGGGCGTCGTCACGGCGATTGCCGACACGGCGTGCGGCTACGCGGCCCACACCCTGATGCCCGCGGGCGCGGAAGTCCTGAGCGTCGAGTTCAAGCTGAATCTGCTGCGCCCGGCGGCGGGCGAGGAGTTCGTCGCCGAGGCGCAGGTCATGAAGGCGGGCAGAACTTTGACGGTCGTCAGGTGCGACGTTCACGCGCGCGCGGGCGGCGAGTCGAAGGTGGTGGCGACGATGCTGGCGACGATGATTCGCCGCTGACGCGGAGTCGTCGCGGCCGCTAGGGGAGGCTTTAAATGCGCATCGCAATCTTCGGCGCGGGCGGGGCGGGCGGCTACTTCGGCGCGCGTCTGGCGCAGGCCGGGGAGGACGTGGTTTTCATCGCGCGCGGCGAGCACCTGCGCGCGATTCGCGAGCGCGGCCTGACCGTCGAGACGGCGTCGGGCGAGACGGTCGTCCGCGCCGAGGCGACCGACGACCCGAAGCAGGTCGGCGAGGTGGACTTCGTACTCGTCGGCGTCAAGACGTGGCAGTTGGCCGAAGCCGCGCGCGCGATGCGCCCGATGGTCGGCCCGCGCACCTCCGTCGTCCCTCTGCAAAACGGCGTCGAGGCGGCCGAGGAGCTGTCCGCGGAGTTCAGCGCCAGCCAAGTCCTCGCGGGGACGTGCGGCACGATCAGCCGCGTCGTCGCGCCCGGACGCATTCTGAGCATCGGCGAGACGAACTTCATCAAGTTCGGCGAGACCGACAACCGTCGGAGCGAAAGTGTGGAGCGGCTGCGCGCGGCCTTCGAGCGCGCGGGCGTGCGTGTCGAAGTCCCCGCCGACATTCAGGCGGCCGTCTGGGAGAAGTTCATCTTCGTCGCGCCCTACGGCGGCGTCGGCGCGGTCGCGCGCGCGCCGGCCGGCGTCATCCGCTCGGTGCCCGAGACGCGCCGGATGTTAGAGAGGGGAATGCGCGAGATACACGAAGTGGCGCGCGCGCGGGGAGTCTCGCTCGGCGGCGGGGTGGTCGAGAGGACGATGCGCCTGATGGACGCGCTCGCGCCCGACGCGACGACCTCCCTGCAGAGAGACATCGCGGCGGGCCGGCCCTCGGAGTTGGAGGCTTGGAGCGGCGCGGTCGTGCGTCTCGGCGGGGCGGCGGGAGTGGCGACGCCGCTGCACGAGTTCATCTACCACAGCCTGCTCCCTTCGGAGCGGCGCGCGCGCGGCGAGTTGGGTTAGCGAGTCGGGTCAGAAGGCCGCGCCGGCCGCCTCGTGTTGGGCGTAGGCGCGCGTGTCGAGGATGTCGCGCGTCTCGCGTATGACGGCGTCGAGCTCTTCGTCCTTCGTGTAGAAGTGGGGCGAGACGCGGACGCCCGCGCCGGGGCGGTAGTCGACGATGAACTCGCGCCGGATGAGCTCGCGCGTGACGGCGGCCGCGTGCTCGACGGCGAGCGTGACGGTTCCGCCGCGCCGCGCCGGGTCGCGCGGGCTCGTGACGCGCAAGCCGGCCTCGTCGGCGAGCGCGATCAGACGCTCGGTCTGCCGCACGCTCTTCGCGCGGATGCGCTCGACGCCTATCTCGCCGATGATCTTGTAGCCCGACTCGGCGGCGTAGAGCGCGGGCACGGCGGGCGAGCCGTGGAGGAAGCGCGCCATTCCTTCGGCGTAGCGAATCGGCGCGTCCTCGAAGGAGAAGGGCGCGGCGTGCGCCATCCAGCCCGTCACCTTCGGCTCAAGATGCTGTTGCAGGCGCGGCGCGACGTAAAGATAGCCCGCGCCGGGGCCCCCGCAGAGCCACTTCACAGACCCGCCCGTCGCGAAGTCAACGTCCAACTCTTTCACGCTGAACGGAACCGTGCCGGCCGATTGATAAGTGTCCAAGACGACGAGCGCGCCGACCTCGTGCGCGCGCTCCGTGATGCGGCGCGCGTCCTGAAGGAACCCGCTTTTGAAAAGCACGTGCGAGAGCGGGACGAGCAGCGTCTCCTCGTCAATCGCGGCGAGCATGCGCTCAAGGGGCGCGGTGATGCCGTCGTCCGAGGGGACGCGCTCGACGCGGAAGCGGCCCGTCCGCGCGTGCGCCTCGTAGACGTACATGACGGACGGGAATTCGAGCTCCGTGTAGACGATTTTGTTGCGGCGGTCGGCGGGCGCGGGGTCGAAGCAGGAGAGGATGAGCGACTGGCAGACCGAGACGTTCTGGTGCATGGCGACCGTGCCCGCGTCGGCGCCGATGATGCGCGCGACGAGGTCGCCGGTCGTCAGCGGCATGTCCCACCACCCCTCGGCCCACGCTCGCACGCCGCGCGTCGCCCACACCTCGGCGTACTCTTCGAGGCGCGCGCGGGTCGCGCGCGGCATCGCGCCCAAGCTGTGCGAGATGAGGTAGGCGCAACTCTCAAGTATCGGGAACTCGCGCCGCCACTCCAGAAGCTCGTCCGTCAAAATCCCCTCCCCGCAAGTCTTCAGTGTTCGTGGCAGTATATTCAATCGCCGCGCCCCGTGGCTACCGACGACGACTCGCGCGCGCGGCGGCCCGACGTGAAAACTGCTACACTTGCGCGTCGAACGTCATGTGGCATCCCCCCGAAGCTGTCCGTCACGAGATACCAGAGGCGCGCTGGCCGACGCGCGAGGAGGCCGAGCGCGCGCTCCTCTTCCGGCCGATAACGGTTAACCGCCTTGAGCTTGAGAGCCGGACGTGGGTTCCGGCGATGGTGCCGTGGCGCGCGACCGACGACGGCTTCGTGACGCGTCAGAACCTCGAATGGTACGGCCGCTTCGCCGCGGGCCGACCCGGCGCAATCGTCGTCGAGGCGACGGGCGTGCGCGACATACCTTCCGGCCCGCTGCTGCGCATCGGCCACGACCGCTTCATCCCCGGACTCACAGAACTCGTCGAGACCGTCCGGCGCGCGAGCGGCGGCCGCACGCGCCTGCTTATACAGATCATAGATTTCCTCTCCGTCAAACGTCGCCCCGCGCGCGACAAGTTCTTCGCGCGCTTCCTGCGCGTCGAGGAGCGTCACCGGCGCGCGCTCGCCGAGGCCGCGGAGGACGAGGGCTGGCTTGAGCGTGAAGAGTCGGAGGTGCGCGACTTTCTCAGCACGGCGTCGGACGACTTGGTGGGGCGCGTCTTGGACGAGCGCGAGTGGGAGTCCTTGCAGTTCGGCTACCGCGAGCGCGTCACGGACACGCACTTGGCGCACGTCGCGGAGCTCCCGCGGGTGCTCCCCGAGATTTTCGCGTCGGCCGCGCGGCGCGCGCGCGAGGCGGGCTTCGACGGCGTCGAGCTTCACTACGCGCACGCCTACACGATGGCCTCGTTCCTCAGCCGCCGCAACGACCGGCGCGACGGCTACGGCGGCTCGCCCGAGGCGCGCGTCCGGCTGCCTCTCGAAGTCTTAGCCGCCGTGCGCGAAGCGGTCGGGAGTGATTACGCCGTCGGCGCGCGCTTCCTCGGCGACGAGGTCATCGACGGCGGGAGTCGTGTCGAGGACGCGACGTTTTACGCGGCGGAGTTTGCGCGCGCGGGCGCGGATTTTCTCTCGGTCTCGAAGGGCGGGAAGTTTGAGGACGCGAAGCAGCCGAAGGTCGGCCACGCCGTCTACCCTTACACGGGCCGGAGCGGCTACGAGTGTATGCCGACCGTCATCTCCGACGCGCGCGGCCCCTTCGGCCGCAGCCTGCCCGTGGTGCGCGCCATCAAACGCGCCGTCGTCGATGCGGGATTCGCGACGCCCGTCGTCGCGGCCGGCGGCATCACGACGTTCGAGCAGGCGGAAGAGATTCTGCGGCGCGGCGACGCCGACATCGTCGGCGCGGCCCGGCAGTCGCTCGCCGACCCCGATTGGTTCTTAAAGACGCGCGCCGGCCGGGGCGCGGAAGTCCGCCGCTGCACCTACACGAACTACTGCGAGGCGCTCGACCAGATGCACAAGCAGGTCACCTGCAAGCTCTGGGATCGCGAAGCCCTCGACGAGCCCGGCGTCTCCCTGAGCGACGACCGCCGCCGCCGACTCCTCCCGCCCGAATGGAAAGAGTCCGAACTCTAGACTTACTCCGTCCGCTTTGTCTGTAGCTGGAGCGAGGCTTCGTAGGCGGCGATGAAGGCGGGGTCGCGGCGGCGCAGGCCCTCGTAATCGACCTTGCCGCTGCGCGTCATGAGGCTGAAGGCGAAGGGGAGCGGCGCGAGCCCCGTGTAGTCCTTCGCGTTCTCGAACCACACGCGGCTCTCGTGCGCGGCCTGCTGGTAGGCTTCGATGACGGGCTTGCGCACGCGCTCGAACTCGGCGAGCGCGTCGGCCACATTAAGTCCCGCGGCGAAACACTCGTAGAGCGCAATCGAGTCTTCGAGCGCGAGCTTCGTGCCCGAGCCGATGGAGAAGTGCGCGGTGTGCAGCGCGTCGCCCAAGAGGACGACGTTGCGGTGGCTCCAGCGCTCGTTGCGGACGAGCACGAAATTTATCCAGCGCGAGTTGTTCGACAGAAGCTCGTGCCCGCCCAAGTCCCTCCCGAAGACGCCTGCTAAATACTCGCGAGCCGCCTCGTCCGTCATCCCGTCCAGACCGGCGCGCCGCCAAGTCTCCTCGTCACACTCGACGATGAACGTGCTCGTCGCCTTGTCGAACTTGTACGAGTGCGCGGCGAACAGGCCGGCGTCC
>DASQDT010000102.1:0-17661 GCA_035634035.1 Pyrinomonadaceae bacterium
GAGAAACCGATGCCGACGCACGGGCCGTGGACGCGCGCGACGAACGGCTTCGGGCTCTTGCGCATGGCGAGGATGGCCGGCGTCGTGTGCTCGCGCAGGTGCGCCGACACGTCGAACTCGGCTATTCCAGCGCCGCGCTCGGCGACGGCCGACAAATCCGCGCCGGCCGAGAACGCGTCGCCCGCGCCGGTGATGACGACGACGCGCGTCTCCGGGTCGCGCGCCGCCTCGACGACGGCGTCGCGGAACAACTCGAAGGTCTCGAAGTCTATCGAGTTGCGGCGCTCGGGGCGGTTGAACGTGATGCGGCGGACGCCCGCCTCGACGGCGACGAGTAGCTTCTCTTTTGTCATCTTCGTTTCGTGACGGGGGGCAGGCCGAGCGCGCGCTTTATGACCGCGATCTGGCCCGCGTGGTAGAGCGTGTGGTGAACCGAGCCGTGCAGCGTGACGTAGGCCGACGAGCCCTTCTCGACGACGGGCTCGTCTAACCTCTCGTCGCCGAAACACAAGACCTCCGCGCGCAGCGCCTCGTTACTCTCGCGCAACTTCGCGAGCGCCGCGCCCCAAGCCTCCTCGCTCGTGTCGCTGACGGGCGGGAAGTCCTCCTCTTCGGAGAGGTCGGCGGGGTCGCCCGCAAGACGGCGGCGCGGCGCGTCCTGCCACGCGATGATGTGGTTGACCAACTCCCAGATGCTCCGCACGCCCTCGACGGGACGCGCCGCCGCCTGCTCGGCCGTCAACCCTTCGAGCAGCCAAGACAGGTCGGGCCCGTGCCACGCCGGCCCCTCGTAGGCCCGCCTCAACTGCTCGGCTATCCGCTCGGCTTCCGTCTTCAATTCTTGTCCTGCCCGTCCTTGTCAATCACCTTCCCCGCCCCGCGACGCGCGCGCAACTCCGGGAGCGAGAGCACCGCGTAGCGGACGGGCTCGCCGCGCCGCCGGCGCATCCAGACCGCGGCGCACAAACGTCTGAGCGCGACCGTCTCGACCTCGCGCCGCGCGACGCTGCGGACGAGGCGGCTGATGTCGTGACGGAAGAGGCACGCGACGACGCGGCGGCGCGGGTCAGAAGCCTTGATGCGCGACTTCTCGTAGCGCATCAAGTCGAGAACCCAGCGCGGCTCGAAACGCTCGCGCCGCGCCGTGCGCTCAAGGAAAAGCGCGAACGAGAGCGCGTCGCCCAGATGCTTCTTGGCGGCCGGCTTCATCTCCTTCGCGTAGCGCGTGAAGACCTCGCCGAAGCGGCGTCCGAGCACGCGGTTCGTCAGCGGCAGGAGCTTGCAGACTTCGCCGAGCCGCCTGTCGTGCACGGGCCCGACGAACGGCTGAAGCCGCGCGCCGGGTGCGCCCGCCTCGCCGCCCGCCTTCGTCTTCTGTGCCTTGCTCACAGCCATCGCGCGCACATTATAAACCAGACCGCGCCGCTCAGTAGTCGCGCAAAGCCTCGCGGTAGGCGTCGAAGTTGCGACGCATCTCGGCCACCGAGTCGCCGCCGAACTTCTCGCGCATCGCCGAGGCCAAGACGAGCGCCGTCATCGCCTCGCCGATGACGCCCGCGGCCGGGACGGCCGTCACGTCCGAACGCTCGAAGGCCGCCGCCGACTCCTCTTTCGTCTCGACGTCGACCGACCGAAGCGCGCGCCGCAGGGTGGAGATGGGTTTGAGGAAGCCGCGGGCGCGCAGCTCCTCGCCGTTCGTGATGCCGCCTTCGAGCCCGCCCGCGCGGTTCGTCGGACGCGTGAAGCGCCGCCCCTCGCGTTCGTAAGCTATCTCGTCATGCACGCGCGAGCCGGGCAGCGACGCCGCCTCGACCCCGTCGCCGATCGCGACGGCCTTGACCGCGGGGATTGACATGATGGCCCGCGCGAGTCGGCCGTCGAGCTTCGCGTCCCAAGACGTGTGCGAGCCGAGCCCGGCGACGAGGCCGCGCGCGACGACCTCGAAGACGCCGCCGAGCGTGTCGCCCGCGCGCCGCGCCTCGTCGACGAGCGCGACCATGCGCGCCTCTACTTCGCGGTCGCCGCAGCGCAGGGGCGCGTCGTCGGGGATCGAGTTGATTTCGTCCCAGCCGAGCCGGAGCGGCTCCGCGGGCACGCCGCCGAGCTGCGCGACGTGGCTCCGGATTTCGACGCCGAAGACGGCGAGCATCTGACGCGCGACCGCGCCGCAGGCGACGCGCGCGGCCGTCTCGCGCGCGGAGGCGCGCTCAAGTACGTCGCGCAGGTCGCGCGCGCCGAACTTCAGGCCGCCCGCCAAGTCCGCGTGGCCGGGCCGCGGGCGCGTGACGCGCCGCGCGCGCTCGTCAGGCACGTCGCGCCCGGCCGCGTCCATCACTTCCTCCCAGTTCGGCCAGTCCTTGTTCTCGATCAGCAGCGCGACGGGCGAGCCCAGAGTCAGCCCGTGGCGCACGCCGCTCAGAATCTCCGCGCGGTCGCTCTCGATCTTCATGCGCCCGCCGCGCCCGTAGCCGTGCTGCCGGCGCGCCAGCTCGCGGTTAATCCCGTCGGCCTCCACGCGCAGGCCCGCCGGCACGCCCTCGACGACGGCGACGAGCGCGCGCCCGTGCGACTCTCCCGCGGTGGTGAAGCGAAACATAAAAAAGCGGCGACGGGTGGCGAGCGACGAGCGACGGACAAGAGTAAGCCTTTCGCTCGCCGCTTGTCACTCACTACTCGTCACTGTCTCAGGTACTCTTCGCCGAAGACGTTGCCGCGGCCGAGGATGAGGGCGGGGTCGAAGGCGCGTTTGAGGGCGGCCATCTCGCGCAAGTGCGGTTCGCCGTAGAGCTGGCGCAGGTAGTCGCGCTTGAGCTTGCCGACGCCGTGCTCGGCCGAGACCGTGCCGCCCAAGTCGACGGCGCGGGCGACGAACCGCGAGTAGAGGTCTTGCGCGACGACGCGCTCGACGTCGTCGCGCGGCATGACGTTGACGTGGACGTGCCCGTCGCCGATGTGGCCGAAGATGACGAACTGGAGGCGGCTCGCGCGCAAAGACTCTTTGTAGAAGCCGAGCATCGCGGGGAAGGCTTCGTCGGGGACGGCGATGTCGGTCGAGACTTTGCGCTGCCGGTGGCGCGCGAGCCACTCGTTGACCATCACGGGCAGTTGGTGTCGGAACTCGCGCATCTCGGCGCGGTCGTGCTCGTTCGTGCCGAACCACGAATCGTCGACGAGCGCGCCGTGTTTCTCAAGAAGCGCCGTCCACGCGGCGAGCAACTCGTCTTCCGTGTCGGCCGAGATCTCCTGCTCGAAGAAGACCGCGCCGGCCGCGCCGAAGGGGACGAGCGGGTAGCGCTCGCGCAGGAAGTTCAGAGACTCCGCGTCGAAGTATTCGAGTGCGCGCGCGTCGAGCGCGTCAGACGGCGAGACAAACGAGTCGTCGTCGCCCGCCGCGCGTCGTCCGTCTTGCGCTTCCCTCCTCGACGCGAACGACACCGCGCGCGCCTCCGCGACGAAGGCGAGCAGCTCCTCCTCCGTCTTGAAGAAGACGATGCCGGCGAGCACGCCCTCGGGCTGCGGCAGCAGCGCGACTTCGGCCTCGCAGACGACGCCGAGCGTGCCCTCGCTGCCGACGAAGAGGTCGACGGCGTCCGCGCCCGGCGCGGCGAAGTAGCCGGCCGCGTGCTTGCGCGTGCGCGGCATCCGGTACGACGGCAGACGCGCCTCGATCGCGCGCCCGCCCGCGAGCGGCAGGCGCAAGACGCCTTCGCCGTCGGCCTTCACGTCGCCGCGCCGCAGGTCGACGAGGTCGCCGGTCGTGAGCGCGATTTTGAGTCGGCGGACGTAACGGCGCGTCGGGCCGTACTTGAACGTGCGCGCGCCGGAGCTGTTGGTCGCGACGGTCGCGCCGACGAAGCAGCTCCACTCGGTCGGGTCGGGCGGGTAGAGAAGTTTCCGCGCGGCGCACGCGCGCTGAAAATCCGCGAGCACGACGCCCGCCTCGACCGCCGCGCGACCGCCCGCGCCGTCCTTAACGATTTCTTTAATTTGGTTGAGACGGTGCGTCGAGACGACGACGCCGCCGAAGGGGACGCGCCCGCCCACGAGCCCCGTGCCCGCGCCCGCGACCGTCACCGGCAGGCCCTCGCGCGCGCAGGACGAGAGCGCCTCGGCCACCTCCTCCGCGCTTTCCGGAACCATGACGCGCTCGGCGCGGCCGCCCGCGAGGTTGCTCGCGTCGGAGAGGTAAGACTGAATCTCGTCCTGATTCGATTTGACGAGCATGAGGCGGCGATTCGTTAAGGGTTCGCGGGGTTGGTGGCGACGTAGAAGGCCGACGGCTCGTCGTCGTCCGGGTACGTGCGCGGGCCTCTGTACTCGAAGCCGATTTTTTCCAAGACGCGGCGCGAGGCGTGGTGCTCGTCGACGGTGTTGGCCGTCACCTCCGCGAAGCCGAAGCGCCCGAACCCGTAGAGCAGCGCGGCGCGCGCCGCCTCGGTCGCGTAGCCCTTGCCCCAAGTGTCGCGCGCGAAGACGTAGCCGAAATCCAGCTCGCCCAAGTTCGGGAGGAACGAGAAGCCGCAGCTGCCGACGACCCGACCCGTCGCGCGCTCGGCGACGGCCCACGGCCCGTAGCCGCGCTCGGCGTAGCTCGAACGCACGCGCACGAGCCACGCGTGCGCCCGCGCGACCGACTCCCACGGCCGGCAGTCGCCGATGTAGCGCATCGTCTCGGCGTCGGAGGCGAACGCGAACAGGGCCTCCGCGTCGCTCGCCTCCCACTCGCGCAAGACAAGCCGCTCGGTTTCAATAATCACTTTCATCGTCGCACGCGCCCGCTCACTGCGCCTTTTCCAGCGTCGGCGGCGGCACCGTCGGCAGCTCCAGCCTGTCGGCCACCTCCGGGGCCGAGGGGAAGAGGCCGCGCAGCCTCTCCTTGTTCGCGCCTTCGCCGTCGACGAACGTCCAACTCTTCCCGCCGTCCTCCGAGACGCCGATGAAGAACGACTCTTTGGAGGCGACGCCCTGCGGGGTCTTCATGCGCATTTTCGTCGGCACGACGGCGAAGACGTGTCCGCCGACCGCCACGGGCTCGCGCGGCTCGCCGACGGTGAGGGTCAAAATCTGAAACCCCTGCGCGCGCATCTCGCCGATCCCATTTTCGAGGAAGGCCGTCATCTCCTCCTTGCCGCCGCCCGCCTCGACGATGCCCGCGTAGGTCAAGTCGGCGACCTTCGCGAAGTCGCCCGCGACGAAGGCCCCGCTCAACTCCTCGGCCTGCGCGCGAATCTGGTTCCGGTCAACGCCCGCCGCCCGCGCCGACTCGGCCGGCGTGGCCGTCGGCTTGGGCGGCCCGTCCGCCTTCAGCCCCTCGGCCTTTTCGGCCCGCCCGCCGCAAGCGACGAGGGCGGGCAGAAGCGCGGCGCAGACGGCCGTCAGAATCATCTTCTTCATCACCTTCATCGCGTTCCCCTGCCCCCGCCGCCCGGCCCGCGGCCGCGCGTCATGTCACTTGAAGCTCGCGCTCGCGGAGGTACTTGACGCGGTCGCGCAGCTCCGCCGCGCGCTCGAACTCCATCGCCTTCGCGGCGGCGCGCATCTCGGCTTCGAGGCGCGCGATGGTGCGTTCGAGGTTGGCGGGCGAGTAGTCCTCTATCTGGTCGAGTTCGAGCGGGACTTTGAAGTAGTCGGCCTCGTAGGCGGTGACGAGCGTGGACTCGATGGCCTTGACGATGGTCTGCGGCGTGATGCCGTGCTCGCGGTTGTACTCGATCTGTATTTGGCGGCGGCGCTCGGTCTCCGAGATGGCGCGGCGCATCGAGTCCGTCGTGTTGTCGGCGTAGAGAATCGCCTTGCCGCTGGCGTGGCGGGCGGCGCGACCCATCGTCTGGATGAGCGAGGTCTCGGAGCGCAGGAAGCCCTCCTTGTCGGCGTCGAGGATGGCGATGAGCGAGACCTCGGGCAAGTCCAGACCCTCGCGCAGGAGGTTGATGCCGACTAACACGTCGAACTCGCCGCGCCGCAGGTCGCGCAAGATTTTGATGCGCTCTAAGGTCTCGATGTCCGAGTGGAGGTAGCGGACTCGGACGCCGACCTCGGCGAAGTACTCGGTCAAGTCCTCCGCCATCTTCTTCGTCAGCGTCGTGACGAGCACGCGCTCGTTGCGCTCGGCGCGCAGGCGGCACTCTTCGAGGAGGTCGTCAATCTGCCCTTTGACGGGGCGGACTTCGACGACCGGGTCTGTGAGGCCCGTCGGCCTGATAATCTGCTCGACGACCTCGCCGCCCGACTTCGTCAATTCGTAGGGCCCCGGCGTCGCCGAGACGTAGATGGTCTGCCCGACGCGCTGCTCGAACTCGGCGAAATTCAGGGGCCGGTTGTCGAGCGCGCTGGGCAAACGGAAGCCGTACTCGACGAGCGTCCGCTTGCGCGACTGGTCGCCGTTGAACATCCCGCGAATCTGCGGGACGGTCTGGTGCGACTCGTCGATGACGACCATCGAGTTTTCGGGGAGGTAGTCGAGGAGCGTGGGCGGCGGCGAGCCCGGCGGCTTGCCCGTCAGGTGGCGCGAGTAGTTCTCGATGCCGCGGCAGAAGCCCATCTCCTTAATCATTTCGAGGTCGTACATCGTCCGCTGGTGGAGCCGCTGCGCCTCGACTAACTTCCCCTCCTCGATGAGCTTCGGCTCCCACCAATCAAGCTCCTCGCGGATGGTCTTGAGCGCGCGCTTGACCGTCGATTTCGGCATCACGTAGTGCGTCTTCGGGTAGATGGGCAGGCGCGACGTGTGCTTCTGGATGACCTCGCCGAGCAGCGGGTCGATGGTCGAGACCGAGTCTATCTCGTCGCCCCACAGCTCGATGCGGTAGGCCTGATCTTGGTAGGACGGGTAGACCTCGACCGTGTCGCCGCGGACGCGGAAGCTGCCGCGGCCGAACTCGATGTCGCTCCGCTCGTACTGCAACTCGACGAGCTTTTGCAGAAGGGCCTCGCGCGCCATCTTCTGCCCCGGCTCGACGAAGAGGAGCATCTGGTAGTAGGCGTCCGGGTCGCCGAGGCCGTAGATGCAGGAGACGGAGGCGACGACGATCACGTCGCGGCGCTCGAAGAGTGCGCGCGTGGCCGACAGGCGCAGGCGGTCAATCTCCTCGTTGATGGTCGCGTCCTTCTCGATGTAGGTGTCGGAGGCGGGGACGTAGGCCTCGGGCTGGTAGTAGTCGTAGTAGGAGACGAAGTACTCGACGGCGTTCTCGGGGAAGAAGGTCTTGAACTCTTGGTAGAGCTGCGCGGCCAGAGTCTTGTTGTGCGCGATGACGAGCGTCGGGCGCTGCGTGCGCTGGATGACGGAGGCGACGGTGAAGGTCTTACCCGACCCCGTGATGCCGAGCAAGACTTGGTCTTTCGCGCCGTCGGCCAAGCCCCTGACGAGCGCCTCGATGGCCTGCGGCTGGTCGCCCTGCGGCTGGAATTCGGAGCGTAGTTTGAAAGGCATAAAAATAGAGTGACGGGTGACAAAAGTGACGGGTGACGAGTTAAAAAATAGATTCTAACCCGTCACCCGTCACTTGTCACTCGCCACTGCTTTTAAGCCTTCTGCGTCTCCTGACTGCTTATCTGGTAGATGGCCTCCATGACGGCGGCGCGCACCTCGGCCGGGAGCGTCCCGCGCACGGCGAGGCGGCGGAAGGCCGGGAGTACGTCCTTCTGGCCGGAGAGCGCGAGGAGTTTGACGACCGCGAGCCGCACCTCGCCGTCGGGGTGTCCCTCGACGGCGCGCACGAGCGGCTGCACCTCGCCGGCCTTCGCCATCAGGAAGAGCAGGGAGAAGGCGTCGTAGGTCTTCTCGCGGCTCTCGCCCGTGAGGTTCGAGATGGCCTCGGAGGCGAGTCCTGAAGAGGCGATGGCCGCGCCGATGTTGCGGCGGCGCTGCGGCGTGGCCTCGCGCAGGGCGCGCGTGAAAGAGTCGGCGCGGTCGTCCTGCAACTCGTAGAGCGAGCGCGCGGCGGCCGAGCGCACGTCGGCCGCGGGGTCGTCGAAGCCGCCGCAGATGACCTCGAAGGCCTCGCCGCTCTCGACGCGCGCCAACTCCTTGACGGCCTCGGCGCGCTCCACTGGCTCGACGCTCGTCAGGCGGTCGCGGATGACCTTCGGGACGGTCGAGTAGTCCTCTTCGGTGTACTCGGTGAGGCCCTTCTCCTGCGCGCGCGGGCGCGGCGTCGCGTCGCCGTCGCGGGCGGGCGTGACGAGCGCGCCCTCGCTGACGGGCGTGCTCTTGACGTAAGGCTCGACCCCGGCGGGCGAGGCTGCTTCGTCGGCCGTCGAGACGAACTCCATCGCGTGCGAGACGGGCGGCGCGTCGGCCGCTTCGGTCTCGGCGGGCGCGTACGCTTCGCGCGCCTCTTCGGCGGCGGGCGGCGCGAATAGCTCTTCGGTGTAGGTCTGGAAGCTCGCCGGTTGCGCGGCCTCCTCGCTCTCGGCGGAGAACTGCGCGGGGGTCGTTTCGGTGACGCCGAAGTCGAGCTCGACCCACTCGTCGGGACGCGGCGCGCCCGCCAGCGCCTCGAAGTCCTCGAAGCGCGCGGGCTCGGACGCCTCCGCGTCGCGCTGCGACTCGACGGCCTCCTCCGACGCGACGAACGGGGCGATCTCGACAGACTCTTCGCCCGCGGCCGGCGGCGCGTCGAGCTCACGCGCGACGGGCTCATAAACTTCGGCCGACTCGTACGACTCGGCCTGCTCGACGAAGCTGACGGGCTCAATCTCCGTGACGGATGCAGTCTCCGAAACGGCCTCGGCCTCGGCCGGTTCCGGCTCGGCGACTTCGACCGCTTGCGGCGCGGCCGCTTCCGTCACGGCCTCCGGCGCGGACGCCTCTCCGACAGCCGTCTCTTGCGCGGGCGACTCGCTGACGGCGGGCTCTTCCTCGACGGCCGCCTCTTCTTCGACGGGGGCTTGCTCGACTGCCGTCTCGGTTGCGGGCGCGGACGCGTCCAAAGCGGTCGGCGTCGAAGCCTCCTCGAAGAGCGTCGGCGTCGCGTGCTCGAAGAGCGTCGGCGCGGCGCTTTCAGCGATGGTCGGAGTGGCCCCCTCGACGATGGTGTCCGAAGGCTCTTCGACGAGCGTGCGGTCGGCCCGCTCGACGAGCGTCTCGCCGGAGCGCTCGACGATGGTCGGCGTCGCTTCTTCGACGATGGTGGGCGTCGATTCCTCGACGAGCGTCGGCGTCGCCTCTTCGGCGAGCGTCGGCGTCGATTCTTCGACCGCGGTCGGCGTCGCCTCTTCCTCGGCCGGCTCGACGGGCGCGATTGCGGTGACGGAAGTGTCGGCGGCGGTCGCGTCGTAAGCGGCGGGCGCTTCCTCTTCGGCGCGCGTCGCCTCGCCCGCGAGCACCGTCGCGGCCGTCGCGGAGGCGAGCGAGGGCGGCGGAAGCGGCGGCGCTTCGGCGCACGCCTCGATGGCCCGCTGCACGAACTTGCGCGGCACCTTCGTCTTTAAACTCTTCTCGCGCGTGATGAGCTCTTCGAGCGCCGTGACCGCCTCGGGGTCGCGCACCGACGCCAAAGCCTCGACCGCCGCGCGGCGCACCTCGACCGAAGAGTCTTCGAGCGACGCCGCGAGGTGCGGCGTCGCGATGCGGTCACAGACTAACCCGAGCGAGCGTGCGGCCGACGCGCGCTCGGCCGGGGCCTCGGCCTCGCGCAAATCGCGCGCCGCCTCGTTGAAGTAGCCGTGCTCGATGAAGGCCGTGCGCGCGCGCTCCTTGCGCGCCGGGTTGCGCGCGGCGAGCGCGGCCAGAAGCTCGGCCGCAATCATCTGCCGCGTCGAGCGGTCGCCCGTGGCGAGGACGGCCGCGTCGTACGTCTCGCCTTCGAGCAGGCGACGCGTCTCGTTCTGCACCGTCTCGGCGTCGTAGACCTGCGCGACCGGCTCGACGGCCTTTGAACTTTCTTCCTCCGCGACCTCCGAACTCTCCGCGACGGCTTCCGACGCGGCGAACGTCGCGGCGGCCGACGCCCCGTCAGCCACGCTCTCATCAACCTTCGACGCCTCGGCCTCATCCGCCGCGACCGACGACACGGGGGCGATCACCGCCGCTTCCGTCGCCGCGCTCATTTCATCCATCCCGACGGCCGGCGCTTCGTCCTTCGCCGCCACCTCGTATTCGTCGCGTCGGCCCTTCCCGCGCGCCTTCTTTTTCTTCTTCTTGTCCCTGCCTGACGTGACGGGGACGAAAGCTGTCGCGGTTGTCGCCACCGTCGCGGTCGTCAGAGTCGCCGGGGCATCGTCGAGCGCGGGCGCGGACGGCTCTTTGAGCTTGGCGGTCTTCGCCCCCGCGACCTCTTCGGTCATGACGGCGGGCGGCGTCTGCGCCGACGAGCGGCGCGCGACGAAGAAGAGGCCGAGGCCGACGGCGAGAATCGCCGCGACGGCTGCCAAAGCCCCCCAGTTGCGCGCGAGGGCCGCGCCGAAGGTCGCCGTCTGTTGGTTGTTGAGAGGCGCGCCGGTCGTCGTCGCCGTGCCGGGAGGTTGCGACGCGGGCTGGCCCGCCTGCGCAATCTCGGTCGGCGTCTCGGCGGTCGCGGCCGGCGAGGACGGCTCGGGCTGAGTCTGCTGCTGCGTGTCTTGCGGCGGCGCGAGCTGGTCGGGGAGGTCTGCGACGGGCGGCAGGCTCTCGCCCGCTTGTCTCGTCGCGTTCTGGCTTTGCGCGCGCTGCTCCGCCTCGCGTCGCGCCGCCTCGGCCGTCTCGGCCTGTGAAGTCGTCTGCGACGCGCTCGTCCGCGTCTGCGAGCCGGCGTCGCGCGTCGTCGTCTCGACGGCGGACGGGCGGGCGTCATTCGCCTGCGCCCGCGTGTTCTGCGTCTGGGCCTCGGCCGAGCCTTCGGGCGCGGCGAACTCGACGTCGAGTTGATTGAATCTCTGCTTGACGCTCGGCCGCGCGCCGGGCTTGACGCGGAACGAGAGGATCACGTCGCCGCCGCTGCGCTGCACCTGCGCGTCCTCGAAGCCCCGGCCGCGGACGCCGCCGCGGACGGCCCCCGCGTCGGCGTTCGGGATGCGCACGTAGAAGCGCTCGCCGCTGCGGTAGGACTGGTAGTCGCCGAGCGAGTCCGTCCCCGTGATGGTCACGCGCGAGCCCTTCGTCGACTCACTCGAACGCAAGGGCGTCAGCTTCAGCTTCGGCCCGCCCTGCGCCGACTGTTGCTGCGCGCGCGCGCGCCGGTCGCCGCCTTGCGCGAGCGAGGCGAGCGCGCCCCACGTCAGGGCGGCGGCGACGAGCGCGCAGAGGAGCGTCGCGGCGAACGCGGGCCGCCAATTCCGTCGTATCTGTACGAGTGATTTTCGGGGCATTGCGGTTAGCTCTGTGGCGGATAGCACTCTCAAAAGGAAGTGACGCGCGTCATTATGCTATAGCGCGCGCGCGTTTGTCATCAAACATTTCCAACTCACGCGGCCGAGCCTTCGGGCGCGCCGACGGCTTCGAGAATCGCCGCCCGCACGGCCTCCGGAAGTCCCCCGCGCGCGACGAGTTCGCGCAGTCCGTCGGACAACTCCGGCACGCACGCGAGGCCCGCGAGCCGCACGGCCGCGAGTCTGACGTTGTGGTCGCGGTCGCCCGCGACGGCGTCGAGTATCACGCGCGACTCGCCGCCGTGCGCGACCATCGACAGAAGCGAGAACGCCTCGAAAGCGTGCCTGCGGTCTTCGCCCGCGAGCCGCAGGAGCGACTGCGCGGCCAGACCCGACTTGACGCAGGCGGCGGCGACGGCCGCGAGCGTCGCGGCGTCGGCCGTCTCGACCGTGCGCGCGCAGGCGTCGGCGCGGTCGAACTCAAGGCCGGAGAAGGCGCGTGCGGCGGCCGCGCGCACCTCGCGCGAGTCGTCCGCGAGCGCGAGCAGGACGGGCGCGAAGACCGACTCGTGGTCGATCGCGCCGAGGCTCGTGACGGCCGCCGCGCGGACGGCCGCGCTCTCGTCGCGCTCAAGCATACGCGCCAGCGCCTCGACCGAGCGCGCCGCGCGGAAGCGCGAGAGCGACTGCGCGGCCGCGATGCGCGCCTCGACGTCGGCGCTTTCGAGCCGTTCGAGCGCGTCAGCGAAGTTCTCATCTTCGAGCCACTCGGGCAAACGCTCCGCGGGCGGCTCGAACGCCGCGGCGTCGTACGCCGCCAGCTCGCCGGTGGGCGAGGCGTTGTAAGAGCGCCCGTCGTGCGTCGCCGACCAGCCCATCTCGATAGCCTCGAACGAGCAGGCCGTCAGGGCCGGGCCGATGACGGCGGTCGGCACGTCGGGGTAACGGCGCGCCGTGTCGAGCAGAGCGCCCAGAGCGCGCGGCAGGCCCAACGCCCCGAGGCTCGCGACGACCTCGGCGCGGACGCTCGAATCGTTGTCGAAAAGCGCTTCGAGCAGAAACGGCAGTGACGCGCGCGAGCAGACTTGCCTGAGCACGCGCGCCGCCGACAGGCGGTCGTAAGTGTCCTGCGCCAGCAGCAGCGCCGCGCTCTGACGCGCGACGAAGCCGTACTCTTCGAGCGCGCGGCGCGCGCGCCGCTTGCCGTCCTCGTCGACCTCGGGCGAGTCGAGAACCTTGATGAGCGACGTTTCGATGGCGCGCCGGTCGTCCGAGGCGCGCGAGGCCAAGACCTCGATGCTGTGCGGGAGTCCCTCGACGAGCTTGCCGATCTCCTCCGAGATGCGGTACGCGCCGAACAGCACCGCCGGGAGCGCCGACGAAGCGCCGCGCACGTCACTCTTCGACTCCGCGCGCGCGGGCGACTTCGACTCTTCGCGCTGCGGCTTCGGGTCGGAGACGAGCCCGCCGTAGGCGGCGACGAAGCGCGCGTTCTGATCCTCCGCGCCCTTGCCCGTCGCGCGGCGGTCTTGCGCGACCGGCACGTTCGACTGGCGTCGGTCGCCCTTCGGCGTCTCGAAAGCGTCGTCCTGCGCGGGCGCGACGAGTGCCGAAGACTCCTTGCGCACGGTCAGACTCCGCGACGGCCGCTCCTCGGCTTCGTCGGAGTCGTCGGCGTCGGCCTTCTGCGCGCGGCGGCGATTGACGAAGAAGAGCGTGGCGGCGAGGCCGCCGCCGAAGACAAAGAGGACGATGACGAGGCTCGCCGTCGAGACGAAGAGCTCGCCGCCTTCGGCCGCGTCGGTCGTGACCTGCATCGAGGCCGCGGGCGCGGCGGAAGTCTCGCCGGAAGTCTCGGGCGCCTTGAAGCCTTCGGCCGCGTCGGGGGCAGGGGCGCTCTGCGCCGCGTCGCCCACACCTTGCGGCGGCGGCGCTTGAGATTTGTCCTGCGCGTTGGTCGGCGGCGGCTGATTCGACTGCGCGGCGTCGGCGCGCCGGAGCGCGTCCTGAGTCCGCTGCGCGTTCTGGTCGAAGGCGCGCTCGCGGCGCGGCGCTTGAGAGCCTTGCTGTACGGCCGTCTCGTCCGCGAAGTTGTCGCGCGACGCTTCGCCCGCGCGCGCCCGCTCGCGTCGCGTCGGCGCGGCCGCCTTCTCTTCCCCGCCGTCGGCGACCCCGCCCGCGATGACGAGGTCGAGCCGGTTCGAGTTGGGTCGCACGGTGACGCTTGAGCCGCGCTTGGCCGGGATGCTGATGTGGAGCGAGTCGCCGACGCGCTCGACGCGGACGCCTCCCGCGCCGCGCGACGGGAGCGAAGTCTTCCCGTAGGGCACGACGACGTTGAAGGTGCCGTCCTTGTCCTGCCACGTCTGCGCGTGGCTCATCGCGCCGTCGC
This sequence comes from Pyrinomonadaceae bacterium, assembly GCA_035634035.1. Classification (GTDB taxonomy): domain Bacteria; phylum Acidobacteriota; class Blastocatellia; order Pyrinomonadales; family Pyrinomonadaceae; genus DASQDT01. Next base: position 13,682 of record DASQDT010000102.1, read on the forward strand.
CCGAGATGGAGACGACCGAGTTGCCGCCCTGCGTGCTCGACGCGACGCCGGTGACGTTGACGCCCTCGCGCTTGCGCTGCGCGAGCTGCGTGACGTGTGCCGCGAGCGCGACGCACAGGCAGGCCGCCAAGACGACGACGCGGCGCGCGCGAGTCGAGAGTTTGCGGCCTCGCACAGGGCGCGTCGGCGCGGAGACTTGTCCGGAAGTCCGTACCTTGTTCATGTTGTATTACCCGGCGGGTCGGCGGAAACCCGTTCTGGCGGTGAGGGTGTGGTTTGAAGTGGGAGACGCCGCGCGCGATTTTTTCGTGTGCGTCCGGCGAGCCGAAGGGGCGTCGGGTCGGGTCGGCGGCGCGTGCGTGCGGCGCGAGGGTCGGAGAGTTAAAGAGCTGCGCTCAGCGCTCGTCGCTGAACTTGTAGCCGATGCCCCAGACGGTCAGAACCATCTGCGGGTTCTCGGGGTTGTCCTCGATCTTGGCCCGGAGGCGGTTGATGTGCGAGTCGATCGTGCGGTCGTAGCCTTCGTAGGAGTAGTCCCAAATCTTCTCCAGAAGGTACTTCCGCGGGAAGACGCGGCCGGGGTTCGAGGCGAAGAGCCGAAGCAGCTCGAACTCCTTCGGGGTGAGTTCGACCTGACGGTCGCCGATGCTCACCTCGCGCTTGGCCGGGTCGATTCTCAGACGCCCGCGGACGATGGGGGCCTCGTCGCTCGACTCCTCGGAGCGGGCCGAGTAAGTCCGGACGCGGCGGAGCACGCTCTTGATGCGGGCCTCAAGCTCGCGCAGGTTAAAGGGCTTGGTGATGTAGTCATCCGCGCCCATCTCAAGGCCGAGGACTTTGTCGACCGTGTCGTCTTTGGCCGTGAGCATCAGGATGGGAAGGAGCGGGGCCTTCTCCCGCAGCTCGCGGCAGACGGCGAGGCCGTCCATCTTCGGCAGCATCAGGTCGAGCACCACGACGTCGGGCTGCGTGTTGAGGGCGGCCTGAACGCCGGAGAGTCCGTCTTCCGCCGTCTGGACGTTGTAGCCCGAGCGGGAGAAGTGCTCGATCATCAGTTCAAGGATTTGCTTGTCGTCCTCGATGACGAGGAGATTCAGCTTCCGGTCTTCCACCTCGTCGGGCGCATCATCCGCTTCCTTCGGCCGAGGGTTGTTCGCGGGTTTGTCGGTCATTATTCGCAACGAAGCCGGCTGATGCTTGTGACGGGGGTTTCGCGGCAGGCGGACTTCGCCGCGCCGAAGTCATTTCGACTATAGCAGGACAACCCCAACAAACTCAAGCATTAAGTTGGACGCGCCCGGATTTTCAACAGTTTCAGACGGATGGCGGCGCGGTCGCTCGCCGCGCGCAAACTCTTTATTCTTGACAAAAATCGGAGTGCGCGAGCACAATCGCCGCTCGCTTCTTCGCGCTTCAGTTCTCGACCCGGCACAACCTTCGGCACTCTTTCAAGCTCAGACGGGAACCCCCAATGGCCTCGACGCAGACCGTCAGCGAAACCGCTCTGCCCGACCTCCGGCTCGTCCGCCGCGGCAAGGTGCGCGACGTTTACGAGGCGGACGAGCGCCACCTGCTCGTCGTCGCCACCGACCGCATCTCGGCCTTCGACTGCATCCTGCCCACGCGCATCGAGCGCAAAGGCGAAGTGCTCACCGCGCTCTCGCGCTTCTGGTTCGAGCGCCTCGCGCACATCACGCCGCACCACCTCGTCACGACCGAAGTCGACGAGATGCCCGACGGAGTCCGCCGTCACGCCGAACTTTTGCGCGGGCGCTCGATGCTCGTCCGGAGAACGGAAGTCTTCCCCGTCGAGTGCGTCGTGCGCGGCTACCTCGCCGGCTCGGGATGGAAGGATTATCTGAGGACGGGCGAGACGAGCGGCCACCGCCTGCCCGAGGGCCTGCGCGAGTCAGACCCGCTGCCGTCGCCCGTCTTCACGCCCGCGACGAAGGCCGAAGAGGGGCACGACGAGAACATCGGCGAGTCACTCATGCGCGAACTCGTCGGCGACGACGTGACGAATCACCTGCGCGACACCTCGCTCGCGCTCTACCGCGAGGCCGCCCGCTACGCCGAGGGCCGCGGCATCATCATCGCCGACACGAAGTTTGAGTTCGGGCGCGACGAGGGCGGGCGCGTGCTCCTCATCGACGAGGCGCTGACGCCCGACTCTTCGCGCTTCTGGCCCCGCGACGAGTACGCGCCCGGACGCGCGCAGAACTCCTTCGACAAACAGTACGTCCGCGACTACCTCGAAGAGCTCGCGTGGGACAAGCGCCCGCCCGCGCCGCCGCTCCCGCCGGAAGTCGCCGCGGCGACGACCGCGCGCTACCTGCAAGCCTACGAGTTGCTCACGGGGGAAAAGCTGTAAGGAAGCCGACGGCGCTCGGCGGTCAGCATTCAGCTTCATGCCCGCTTCCGCGAACGACCTCCGCGTCGTGGCCTATTCGACTCCTTAAGTTTTAAAAGCCGACGGCCGAGAGCTGACCGCTGACTGCTTCTCATGACCTTCTTTGACTTCTTCGTCCTCGCCGTCGTCTGCGCGTCGGTCGCGGCCGGCGCGATGCGCGGGCTCGTGCGCGCGCTCGTCACGGGGGTCGCGCTCGTCGTCGGCATCGTCGTCGCGTCGCGCGGCTACGAGGCGGCCGGCGCGCTCCTGCGCGGCGCGGGGCTCGTCGAGTCGGCGGAAGCGGCGAGCGCGGGCGGGTTTCTCTTAATCGTCGCGGCGTGTCTCGCGGCCGGCTTCGCCTGCGGCGCTCTGGCCCGCCGCGGCCTGCGCCGCGCGCGACTCGAATGGTTCGACCGCGCGCTCGGCGCGGCCTTCGGCCTCCTCCGCGGCGCCGCTCTTTGCTCAATCGTCTACTTGGCGCTGACGGCCTTCCCCGTCCGCATCGCGGCGGTCGAGGAGTCGGCGAGCGCGCCCGCTCTGGCCGTCGGCGCGCGCGTCGTCTCGGCCTGCGCGTCCGAGGACGTGCGCGGGCGCTTCGTCGCGGAGTACAGAAAGCTGTCCGGCTGAAGCGCGCCCGACGGCGCGCGCAGGAATTTATTTCGGATTGCGACTTTAACCCCTCAGCCCCATCGGAGCCCCTTTATGCAGATGCGCGCCCGCCTCGAAGCCCTGATTGACGAGATGCTCGACGGACAGATCATGCTCGACGAGGCCCTCGCCGAGTTCGAAAAGCTCTACATCCAGAAGGCGCTCGCGCGCAACAAGGAGCGTCTCTCACACACGGCCGACAAGCTCGGCATCCACCGCAACACGCTCTCCAAACGCGTCGCCAGCTACCGCGAGCAGACGCGCGCGGCCGCGAAGTCGGCGGCGCGCAAGAGTAATTCCCGCCGCGCGCGTTAATTTGGCGCGCACAAACTCTCCGTTTTCTAGTATCATCAGCGCCCATATGAACAACGACGACGCGGGCAGGGTCGAACTCGACGAGCAGACCGTCGCCGAGGCCGCGCGCGCCGCGCTCACAGACCTTCAGATCGACGCCGAGGTCGAAGAGGTCACGCGGGCGAAGGGCGGGGGCGGCGAAGAAGAGTGGTGCGTCCGGTTCGGCGCGAGCTACGGGCGCTTCTGCGACTCTTTCCGCGACCAGTTCGGGCGGGCCAACAGCCCCGCGCTCCGGCGCGAGAAGGTCAAGCGCCACCTGCTACAGATTCAAGACAATCTGCGGCGGCAGATGGGCACGCGACGCCGGAGAGGCACGAGACCAACAGGAGGAGACGAGATGGCAACACGCAGACAGAATCGTAACCCGCTAGACAGCGCACGTCAGGTGGCTTCGGAAGTGATGGACACGGCGACCAACGCGCTCGGCAACATCATCGGTCAGGCTTCGAACGTCGCCGACACGGCGCGCGACACGGCCGCCAGCGCCGTCGGCTCGGTCAGCCCGACGGCCGGCGAAGTCATGCGGACGGGCGGCTCGACGCGCGGCGGCGGCGGCGGCCGCACTCGCGGCGCGGGCAGCAGCGCGGGC
>DASQDT010000103.1:0-6015 GCA_035634035.1 Pyrinomonadaceae bacterium
CGCGCGCGCGCGACCTGTTCGTCGTCTCTCAGGTGGCGCTCTCGCTCGTCCTGCTCGTCTCGGGCGGGCTCCTGCTCCGCGCGCTCGCGCGCGCACACGACGTCTTCCCCGGCGAGCGCCCCGAGGAGGTCGTGACCGTCACGCTCGACCCGCACCTGCTCGGCTACGACGAGGCGCGCACGCGCGAGTTCTACCGCCGGCTCGTCGAGGGCGCGCGCGGGCTCGCGGGCGTCGAGTCGGCCGCGCTCGCCGACGGCGTGCCCGTGGGCGAGGGCTACGCGATGACGGCCTTCGAGTTCAAGGGCGAGTCGCGGATGGCGGGCGTCAACACGGTCTCGCCCGGCTACTTCGGGACGATGAAGATTCCGCTCGTGCGCGGGCGCGACTTCACGGCCGCCGACCGTCAGGGCGCGCCGCCCGTCGCGGTCGTGGACGAGGCGCTCGCGCGCCGCTTCTTCGCGGGCGAGGATGCGGTGGGGCAGTTCATCAAGTTCGACGCCGGGGCGGGCGCGGGCGTGCGGACGATTGAGGTCGTCGGCGTCGTGCGCAGCGCGGCCGACGAGAGTTTGGGATGGCGTCCGCACTTCTTCGTCTACCTGCCGTCCGAGCAGCCGCTGTTCGGCGAGGGCTCGGTGCGGCGCATGATTCTGCACGCGCGCGCGCCGCGACCCCTGCGCGCCGAGACGCTCGACGCGCTGCGCCGCGAGGTCGCCGCGATTGACCCGAACCTGCCCGTCCTGAGCGCCGACTCTTTGGACGAGCGGATGGACGTGGCGCTCCTGCCGCAGCGCGTGGCGGCGTCGGTGGCGACCGCGTTCGGTGTGGTCGGGCTCGTGCTCGCGGCGCTCGGCATCTACGGCGTGGTCAGCTACTCGGTGGCGCAGCGGACGCACGAGATAGGCGTCCGCATGGCGCTCGGCGCGCGGAGGGGCGACGTGCTCGCGCTCGTCCTGCGGCGCGGGCTGCGGCTCGCCGCCTACGGCATCGCGTTGGGACTCGTCGGCGCTTTCGCCGCGACGCGCCTGCTCGGTGAAATGCTCTACGGGTTGAGCGCGACCGACCCCGCGACGTTCGCGGGCGTCTCGCTCGCGCTGGCGGCCGTCGCGCTCGCCGCCTCGTACGTCCCCGCGCGGCGCGCGACGAAGGTCGACCCGATGGTCGCGCTCAGGTACGAGTGACGGTCTCAAAGTTTCGTCCCGGAGTTTCGGAGCCCTGCGTCGGAGGTCGGCGCGGAATGGGGATTGCAGTTGTGTGAGTCGAAGGTGGGAAGGGAGTTGCGAACGCCGCGATTCGAAATCGCGAATCTGCGGGCTCACGTTTGAAATCCCGAATTCCGAGACGCGCGTCCCGCGAACGGAATCCCGAAAGCGAGACTCCCCAGTCCCAAATCCGCGACCCGCGCGCCCGCTGCGCTTGCCGACTTTCGAGGTGCTCTGAAACGATGGGAAACATTTTCCAAGACATACGCTACGGCTTCCGGATGCTCCTCAAGAGTCCCGGCTTCACGGCGGCCGCCGTCGTCGCGCTCGCCTTAGGCATCGGCGCGAACACGGCCATCTTCTCGGTCGTCAACTCCGTCCTGCTCCGGCCCTTCCCCTACGAAGACCCCGACCGCCTCGTCATCGTCTGGGAGACGAACCCGAGGGGCGAGCGCAACACGGCGCTGCGCAACGAGGCGTCGCCCGCCAACTGGCTCGACTGGAAGCGCGAGACGACGGTCTTCGAGTCGTTCGGCGCGTTCAACTGGAACACCTACAACCTGACGGGAACCGACGCGCCCGAGCACATCGTCGGCAACCCCACCTCCCACGAAATCTTCGCCGCGCTCAAGGTCAAGCCTCTGCACGGGCGAGTCATCCTCCCGGAAGACGACAAGGAGGGCGCGCCGCGCGTCGTCGTCTTAAGCTACGGCCTCTGGCAGCGGCGCTTCGGCGGCGACCCGTCGGTCGTCGGCCAGCAGGTCACGCTCAACGACAACAGCCACACGGTCGTCGGCGTGATGCCGCGCGAGTTCGTGTTCCCGTCCGCGTTCTCGCACCTCTGGACGCCGCTCGCCCTCACGGCGCGCGCGCAGGCGCGGCGCGGCGCGCACTACCTCTACACGCGCGCGCGACTCAAGCCCGGCGTCACCATCGAGCAGGCGCAGGCCGAGCTCTCGGCCATCGCCGCGCGCCTTGAGCGGGAGTACCCGGACACGAACGCGGGCGAGGGCATCCGCGTCGTCTCGCTCAACGAGGACTCGGTCGAGACGACGAAGCCGCTCCTGCTCCTGATGTTCGCCGCCGTCGGCTTCGTGCTGTTGATTGCGTGCGCCAACGTCGCGAACCTGATGCTCGCGCGCGCCGCGTCGCGGCGCAGGGAGATTGCGATTCGGACGGCGCTCGGCGCTTCGCGCTGGCGCGTGATGAGACAGTTGCTGATTGAGAGCGTGCTGCTCGCGCTCGCGGGCGGGACGGGCGGGCTCCTGCTCGCGCTGTGGGGCGTCGACCTGCTCAAAGCGGGCGCGCCCGAGTCGATGGCCAACTTCGTCTACGGGTGGAACCAAATCGGCTTGGACTCGCGCGTGCTGCTCTTTACGCTCGGCGCCTCAGTCGTGACGGGGATAGTCTTCGGGCTCGCGCCCGCGCTTCAGGCGTCGAAGCCCGACATGAACGAATCGCTCAAGGAGGGCGAGCGCGGCTCGACGGGCGGGCGCAGCCGCCTGCGCTCGGCGCTCGTCGTCACGGAGGTCGCGCTCTCGCTCGTGCTGCTCGTCGGCGCGGGGCTGATGGTTCGCAGCTTCCTGCGCCTGCTCGAAGTCAACCCCGGCTTCGACGCGCAGGGCGTCGTCACGATGCACATGCAGGTTCCGCGCGCGCGCTACACGAACAACAAGGAGGTGAGCGACTTCTACGCGCGCCTCCTCGAACGACTGCGCGAGCAGCCGGGCGTGGCGGCGGCCGCGGCCACGAACCTCCTGCCGATGAGCGGGAGCGGCTCGACGACGAGCTTCCTCATCGAGGGGCGGCCCGCGCCGCCCGCCGGCCAAGAGCCCGAGGTCAACTACCGGACGACCGTCCCCGGCTACTTCGAGGCGATGCGGATTCCCGTCTCGCGCGGGCGCGATTTTACGAACAACGACAAGACCGACTCGCCGCGCGTCGGCGTCGTCAACGAGACGTTCGCGCGGCAGTACTTCCCCGATGAAGACCCGGTCGGCCGTCGTCTGATCGACCCGCCGGTGCCGAACGCGACGCCGCAGCCGCCGATGGAAATCGTCGGCGTCGTCGGCGACGTCAAACACTGGGGCTTGGACGACAAGCCCGCGCCGTATCTTTACGTCCCGCACGCGCAGGCGGGCGACAACTTCATGACGCTCGTCGTGCGCGCCGACGGCGACCCGGCCTCGGTCATCCCGACCGTGCGGCGCGAGGTCTTGGCGCTCGACAAGGATCAGCCCGTCTTCGACGTGAAGACGATGCAGGAGCGCATCTCCGACATGAGCGCGCAGAAGCGGATGCTCACCTACCTGCTCGGCGTGATGGCGGCGGTCGCGCTCGTGCTCGCGGGCATCGGCATCTACGGCGTCATCGCCTACACGGTCGCGCGGCGGACGCACGAGATAGGGATTCGCATGGCCTTAGGGGCGCAGCGCGGCGACATCCTGCGGATGGTCTTGCAGCACGGGATGTTGATGACGGCCGTCGGCCTCGTCGTCGGCTTGGGCGGCGCTTACGGGACGACGTGGCTTCTGGACAAGATGCTGTTCGGCGTGACGCCGACCGACCCGGTGACGTTCGCCGCGGTCGCGCTCGGTCTGGCGACGGTCGCGCTCCTCGCGTGCCTCATCCCGGCGCGGCGCGCGATGCGCGTCGACCCGATGGTCGCGCTCCGCTACGAGTGAGTGACGGTAGTTAAGGGAAGTTTTGAAGGGAAGTTTTTTATGAAGGAAGTGACGAAGGTGAGAAGAGTTTTGACCGTGGCGTGCGTCGCGGCGTTGGCCCTCTCGTGCGGCGCGGCGGTCGCCCTGCGCGCGCGCGCCGTCGCGCCCGGGTGGGCGGAGGCCGGCGCGCAGGAAGTCTCGGCGCAAAACGCTTCGGCGCAGACGCCGTCGGCGCAGGGCGCGAGCGCGGAGGTGCGCGAGCTCATCAACGCGCTCGGCTCTCCGGACGCGACGGCGCGTGCGCGCGCCGCCTACGAGCTCGGGCGCATGAAGGCGCGCGCGGCCGCCGCCGTCCCCGCCCTCGTCGCGCTGCTCGGCGACGCGGCGGCCGTCGACCCTTCCGCCTATCGGAAGGGAGAGCGCTGGCACGTTCCCAACGAACACACGGTCGGCAAGGAGGCCGCCGCGGCGCTCGCGAGCGTCGGCGCGCAGTCGGTCGCGCCGCTCATCGCGGCGCTCGGAGACGCGCGCGCCGAGGCGCGTGGCAACGCCGCGTGGGCGCTCGGCGCAATCGACGACCACCGCGCCGTCGAGCCGCTCGTCGCGTCGCTCCGTGACGCCGAGCCGCGCGTGCGCGAGCAGTCCGCTTGGGCCTTAGGCGCGATGGGCGACAAGCGCGCGGCCGCGCCGCTCGCGGAAGCTCTGAAGGACGCCTCCTCCGAAGTGCGACAGCAGGCGGCGTGGGCGCTCGGGGCGATAGGTTACGGCGACGCCGCGCCCGCGCTCGCCGAATCTCTGAAGGACTCGGACGAGGGCGTTCGCTCGCAGGCCGCGTGGGCGCTCGGCGCGGTAGGCGACCGGCGCGGCGCGGCCGCGTTGGCGGCGGCGCTCACGGACGCGAGCGCGCAGGTGCAGGCTCAGGCCGCTTGGGCTCTGGGCGCGATAGGCGACGCGTCGGCGACCGAGGGGCTTTCGTCCGCGGTCAGGTCGGGCGCGACGGCCAACGTGCGCGCTCAGGCCGCGTGGGCGCTCGGCGCGGTTGGCGACGCGCGCGGCGTCCCCGCGCTCGTCGAGGCTCTGAAGGACGAGAACGCGAACGTGAGAGCGCAGGCCGCTTGGGCTCTGGGCGCGATAGGCGACGGGCGCGCGGCCGAAGCCCTGCGCGCCGCGACGCGCGACAAGGATGAGAACGTGCGTCGTCAGGCGTCTTGGGCCTTGAGCGTGTTGTAGAGGAGGCGCGACGAATCGGCGGGCGACGGAGGGTTGCGCGGTGAGTTCAGTCTGGCATGACGTGCGCCACGCCTTGAGGGGGCTCTGGAAGAGTCCGGGGCCCGCTCTCGTGTCCGTCGTCGTCGCGCTGCTGCTCGCCTGCGTCTCACCCCTCGCCTGCTACCTGCCGGCCCGGCGCGCCACGGAGGTTGACCCGATGGGCGCGCTCAGGTACGAATAGGGCGGGTAGCAAGTAGCATGAAGTCCACCGACCAGACAGCCGCGCGCGTGCTCATCGCCGACGACCAGCCGGACGTGCTGGAGGCCCTGCGCCTTTTACTGAAGGGCGAGGGCTACCGGACGGAGTCGGCCGACTCGCCCGCCGAGGTCGTCGAGGCCGTCGAGAAGCGCGACTTCGACCTCGTCCTCATCGACCTCAACTACGCGCGCGACACCACTTCGGGCCAAGAGGGTCTCGACCTTCTGAGCCGCCTGCGCGAGATGGACTCGACGCTCCCGGTCGTCGTGATGACGGCGTGGGGGAGCGTCGAGGTGGCCGTCGAGGCGATGCGGCGCGGCGCGCGCGACTTCGTCCAGAAGCCGTGGGACAACGCGCGGCTGTTGGCCGTCCTGCGCACGCAGGTCGAGTTGGGGCGCGCGCTGCGCAAAGGTCAGCGGCTCGAAGCCGAGAACCGCGTGCTGCGCGACAACGGCGGCGACGGCGCGGGGCGGCCCGCCTTCATCGCCGACTCGGACGCGATGCGCCCCGTCATCCAGCTCATCGAGCGCGTCGCCGCCTCCGACGCCAACGTCCTCATCACCGGCGAGAACGGCACGGGCAAGGAGGTCGTCGCGCAGACGATGCACCGCCTCTCGGAGCGCGCCGCGAAGCCGATGATTACCGTCAACGTCGGCGCGCTCTCCGAAGGCACCTTCGAGTCGGA
>DASQDT010000104.1:0-5778 GCA_035634035.1 Pyrinomonadaceae bacterium
CCACTCGCCCGAGGGCGGCAAGGAGGCTCTGCAAGCGGCACTCGTGCCCTTCTCGATGGGGAGCGACCATCAGGTCTACACCGACAGCTCTTTCGGCATCCCCGCCGTTTACTTGAACGACTGGCCCGACCGCTACATCCATACGAACTTCGACACGCCCGCCAACGTCGACCCGACGAAGCTCAAGCGCGCCGCTTTTATCGGCGCAGCTAGCGCGGACTTCCTCGCCAACGTCACCGCAGAAGACGCCGGCTCACTCTGGCGCGTCGTTCGCGCGCGAAGCCTCGCGCGCACTTCGCTCGCGCTCGCGCGCCGCGACGCGCTCCCGTCCGACGAGGCCGACGCGCTCGCGCGCTTTCACCTCTGGCACGAGCGCGCGCTCTTCGACTCGTTCGGCCGCTTCTTCAGAATCCCCGAACCGCTGCGCGCGGAGGCGTCGGCGTTCCTCGACCAAGAGGCGCTGCTGTTCCGGCAGACGGGAGCGGCGCGGGGCGTCGTCGGCGCGCGCGAGTCGGCGGCGGACGGGCGGCTCGTCTTTCGACGCAACGCCGACATCAAGGGCACGATGTCGGCCTTCGGCTACGACTACTTCACGGACAAGTACGGCGCGGAGCGCGCCGGCAAGCTGCGTCTGCTCGGCTTCGCGGGGGCGCGCGGCTCGGGCGGCGAGTACGCCTACGAGGTCTTGAACTTCGCCGACGGGCGTCGCGACGCGCGCGAGATACGCGACATGGTCTCGGCCGTCTACGGGCCCGTGCCGCTTGAGCTGGTCGTCGAGTACCTGCGCGCGCTCGAAGAGATAGGCGTCGTCAAGCTGGCGCGCTGATGCTCCAACGGAGGTCTCAAGTCTTGAAGTCGCACACGAAATACTTGACCTTCAACGTGCCGGAGCGGATGGACTTCGTGCGCATCACGGACGAGGTCGCGGCGGAGGTGGCGCGGAGCGGCGTGCGCGAAGGATTGGTTCTGGTCAACGCCATGCACATCACGGCGAGCGTCTTCATCAACGACGACGAGCCGGGGCTGCACGAGGACTACAAGCGCTGGCTCGAATGGCTCGCGCCGTTCGACCCGAGCCCCGAGAAGTACCGGCACAACCGCACGGGCGAGGACAACGGCGACGCGCACCACAAGCGGCAGGTCATGGGGCGCGAGGTGGTCGTCGCCGTCACCGACGGCCGCCTCGACCTCGGCACGTGGGAGCAGATCTTCTACGGCGAGTTCGACGGCCGCAGGCCGAAACGCGTGCTCGTCAAAATCATCGGCGAGTGACGAGGCGTCGGGTGAATGGGGTAGTCCTGAAATGAAAGGAGCCCCGTCAATCGTTAAGACTGACGGGGCGTAACTTCGGGGCAGGCTCGGAGATTCAGGGTGGCGTTGGCAATGAGCTGGAGATCGTCACCTACGGGCGATCCGGTTTGGAGGTGGTCGTTTGGTTGGGCGAGATAAAATTGCTAAAGACTTTTCGCGGGCTCAACGAAGGCGTCGAAATTTAATAACCGCCCCCGCCCGTGAGCGCGCTGAAGACCAAACGGACTCCGCTTTTCAAGCAGCACCGAAGCACATAATCGTGAGAAATTGATTGCTCCGTAACAGTGTGTAAAATTATACGGATTTTTTGTGAGAAGTCAAGCACAAAATCGCAAATTTTGCGCATAATTTCGCAACAGACTTTTCACCTCTGCTTTAGCGCCGTAAGTCCCACATTTAAAGTGGGTTATGAGGATGCGCCGATTAAGTCTTAAAAACGCTTTCGTTTGAAGCGTGCGCGGAGGTTGTTGCGTTTTTGTCCCCGCGGGAGGGCCGCGCGTACAAATCCGGCTCGCCGGGCGGGCGCGTCTTCCAGCGTTTGTGAATCCAGAGCCACTGGTCGGGGTAGGCTCGGATCTGTCGCTCGATGGCGGCGGTGAAGAGGGCCGTGTTGAGTTCCACGTCTCGCTCTTGGTCGCCCGTGCGGACGAGTTCGAGGACGGGGCCGCCGCGGAAGACGAAGCGCCGGCGCTCCTCGTCCCACGGCGCGCAGACGGGGATGACGGTCGCGTCCGTGCGCAGCGCCAACGTGGCGACGCCCGCGGTCGTGCAGGCGAGGTGGTTGAAGAAGGGGACAAAGACGCCCTCGCGCGGGTGGGCGTTGAGGTCGGCGAGGACGCCGAGCGTGCCGCCGCGCTTGAGCATACGCATGGCGGCGAGCGCGGCCGCGCCCTTATCAATCGGCCGGTTGCCGAAGCGCGTGCGCAGTCCCTCGACCAACTCCTCGACGCGCGGGTTGTCGAGGGGGCGGACGAGGAAGCTGATCGGGTTGTAGAGCGCCGAGTGCGCGAAGCAGAGCAGTTCCCACGCGCCGAGGTGCGCGGTCAGGAAGATGACGCCGCGCCCGCGCTCGCGCGCCACGTCGAGCAGCTTCACGTCCTCCGAGTCGTACTCGACGACCTCGCGCAGGGTCTCGGGCGTCTGACGCGGGAACTGGCTGAACTCGCCGAGCTGTCGGCCGAGGCTGATGAAGGAGCCGCGCAGGATGCGCTCGCGGTCGGCGGCCGGGAGTTCGGGGAAGGCCAGTTCGAGGTTGCGGCGGCCGGTGCGGCGCAAGCCGCCGGCGAGGGCGTAGGCCGCGCGGCCGAGTGAGCGCCCGGCGCGGACGGCCCACGGGCGCGGCAGCGCGCCGAGGCCCGAGAGCAGGGCGCGCGTCGCCGCGTACTCGGCGTTGGTCTGGAATTTCCCCTTCTTCGCCATAGACGTTTCCGCGCGTGAGAACGACCGAGTGTAGCCGAGCGGCGCGCGCGCAGGCAAACGGCTGGCCCGCCCGTCGCGGCGCGTGCTATAAACGGAATCGATGCCCTCGGGGAAGACTCACGACGCGATTACGCTTCTGCTCGTGCCGCCGACGTTCGCGGCGGCGTGGGGCCTGACGCGCAGCCTGTGGCTGGCCGGGGTGGTGACGGCCGCGACGCTCTTCGGCGGGCTCATGTTCGGGCCCGACTTGGACATTCAGTCGCGGCAGTACACGCGCTGGGGGCCGTTCCGTCTGCTCTGGTGGCCCTACAAGGTCGTCTTCCGCCACCGCTCGCGCTGGTCGCACGGCATCGTCTTCGGCACGCTCATCCGCGTCGTCTACTTCGCGCTCGTCCTCACGCTCGTCACGACGCTCGCCGTCTACCTGCGCGCCACGCTCGTCGCGGGCGCGGCGTTGCCGACGTGGGACGAGGTGCTCAACGCCGCCAGCGCCGTCCGCGCGGGCGCGTCGCAGTACGGCGCCGACACGCGCTTCGCCATCGCCGTCTTCGCCGGCCTCTGGTGGGGCGCGGCCACCCACACGCTCACCGACGTGGCCGTCTCGGTCGTCCGCAAGGGCTCGGAAATCTTCTAAAACTTTTAGTGTCGCCCGGTCGCGAGGCGGAGGGCTTGGCGGCGGACGGGCTCGGAGACGTTGCGGTTATTCGCGAGCGCCTTGAGGTCTTTGGTCTGGAGGCGCTGGAGGATGTGCATCGCCGTGCCGAGCGGCGTGCGCGGGTTGCGCGCGAGGTTGTGGATGATGGGGTACGAGCGCGCCCACGCGCGGTTCATCGGGATGAGTCGCAGGACTTCGTCGGCCACGGTGCGCATCGCCGCAATCGACTCGACCTCCTGATCCGTCACCTTCGGGTTGTGGATGACGGCCGTGGCGACCGTCCGGTTCGAGTCGCGGATGAGGATGGAGCGCGCCTCGCGGTCGCCCTTCATGGCGAGCTTGATGCGATCCTTGACGCGCATCAGCATCACGCGGCGGATGAGCGCGAGGCGCTCGGGCGCCGCATCGCCGATCTCGGCCGACGCCTCGTCGAGAGCGCGCCGAAGGTTCGCGGCGCGCTGCTCCTCGGTCTCCTCCAAAAGCTCCTCGATGCGCTCGGACGGCAGCCACGCGTCGTCGATGTCGGCGTCGGAGACCTCGACGTGCGCGGCGATGAGCCACGCGTCTTCGAGCGTGAGCCCCGTCCCCGACTCCTCTTCAATCGACTCGGCCGCCTCGACGAACTCGGCGGCCGCCTCCATCCCGCGGGCGCGCATCTCCTCGGCGATCTGCTGCGCGCCGCGCTCCTTCTCGAAGAACTCGCGGCGCGTCTCGCGCGCGCGGCGCTCGGCCTCGGGCGTGCGCGCCGCGTTCTGCAGCACGGCCTCGATGATGGCGGGCGCGCGGATGAGACGCTGCTGGTTGATGGTGATGACTTCGAGGACGGAGCCTTCGGGCGTCGAGGCGGCGAGCGCGGCGACGGCCTCGTCGGGCGTGCGCGGGTTGAGCGCGAGAGACTCGTGCCCCTCGCGCCCGAGGTCTGAGCGCGTGGCGAGGTAGGCGAGGACGGTCTGCGAGGTCTCCTCCGACGAGGCGAGCGGCAGGAGCACGTCGCGCTCCTGCTCGCGCAGAGTCTCCTCGGCGGCCTCGGCGGCCTCCGCGTCCTGACCCGAGCGCAGCGCGACGAGGACTTCCAAAAGCTCGTCCTGCGCGAGCGGGAGCATACCGCGCGCCGCCATCATGCGCGCCGGCTGCGGGGCGTTGCCCGAGAGGATGGCCGCGACGACGGGGTTGCGCGTGGTCGTTTCGGAACTCATGTGGGCGAGGCTCGGCGCTAGAAGACGTGGAAGGCGTATTCGAGGGTGGCGTGTTGCGAGACGGGCCGGCCGTCCAAGACGGCGGGCTTGAACTTGATGGAGCGCGCCGCGCGCACGACGTTCTCGGCCAGCCCGTGGCTCAACGGCTTGATGACGAGGACGTGTTTGACCTCGCCGTCGGCGGCGAGCACGACGCGGATGCGGATGACGCCCGACACGCCGGCGTCGCGCGCCTGCTGCGTGAAACCCGGCTCCGGCTTCCTGCCCATGACCGCCTTCGCCGTGACCTTCGAGGACGTGTAGACGGCCTCGCCGCCCGCCTCCCCCTCGCGCGCGTAGAAGCGGAGCGCCTCCAACTGCCCGCGCACGTGCTCGGCGTCGCGCGCCTTCGGCGCGAGTCGCAGGTAGCTCTCGAAGCTCTCGGCGGCCGCCGCGTAAAGCTTCCTGTTCTTTTCGCGCGCGGCCTTCTGCACCTCCTCGTCGGGCGGCGGCGCCTCGGAGACGAGGAACGAGAGACGCGGCTCGGGGAGGGTCAGGCCGACGAGGGCCTGACCCTTCGTCAGGTGGAGCTGCGCGTCGTCGGGGTCGGCCGAGAGCGCCTGTTCGAGGCGCGGCAGGGCTTCGAGGCAGCGCCTGCGGAAGCGATGCGTGTCGAGCGAGGACACGGCGTCGGCCGCCGCACGCTCTTCGGGCTTCACATTCCCGAGCGTCGCCTTCGCGTGGACACGCCTTGCCTCCCCCTCCGACTCGTCGAAATTCCCTTCGATGAAAAGCACGTAGGCGAGCGAGGCGCGCGCGGCGAAGTGGCCGGAGCGCAGCTTCAGGGCCTGCCGGAAAGCCTCGCGCGCGGAGGCCGCGTCGCCCGCGCCCGCGTGCGCGAGCCCGAGGCGGTACCACGCGTCCGCGTCCTTGCGCCGCTCGCCGCCGACTAGCCGCAGCAACTCCGCGACCGTCTCGCGCGGCTTCTCACGGGCGGCCGCCACTTCCGCCTCGGCCTTCGCGGCGGCCGGGCCGGGCGGCTCTTGCCGCGCCGAGGCGGGCGCGTGCGCCGCCGAGGAGGCGACGAGCGCGCCGAGGGTGACGGCCGCGAGGCGTGAAGCGTGCATATCGTTTTTACCTCTCGGGCGGGGAGGCGAAGTGTCGCGGCGCGTCAGACGGACGCGCCGTGGCACTTCTTGTACTTCTTGCCCGAGCCGC